>NZ_JBICKA010000074.1:0-121781 GCF_043103635.1 Pseudomonas sp. yb_9
GCAAATAGCGGGACATTGCTGGCCTTGAGCTGATTCACGCTGCGCACGGTATCGCTAAATATGGCACGCCCATCGAATGCCTGACGGACGCCTTGGCTGGAAGGCCCCACGGTAGCAATGGAAATAAAAGACAACACCAGGCATATCGCAAAGAACAAAAAGGTTGCATCGCGAGATAAAAGCAACACGCAGGCCGAAAACACCAGCGGCCCGATAATCGAGGCTGCATCTTCGATCACCTGAATACTACTGTTGACTGAAGCCAGTTGGCTCTTTTCGGCGAGATCCGGAAAGTATGCGCGAAACGTAGGCACATACAGACATTCAAGCGCAGTCATGACCATCGCGAAAGCCACCAACACGGGCAATGTCGGCGTGAACCAACTGAACAGGGCAAAGAAGGCAAGTGCCAGAAGGCATTTGACCGCCTCGACCGCAACAGCGTTCGCTTCTTATCAGCGTTATCTGCCAGCCAACCAGCCAAGGGAGAAAACACCATGCTCGGCAAGTAGCGGAAGAAATACGCGACGCCAATCAACAACAAATCCGCCTCGGTGATGAGCACGATGGTCACGGCAAATGCCGCTTCGAAGGCAAATTCACCACACTTGGAAAAGCAATAGCCCAATGCCAGTGAACGCGTTCCGGAGTTAAGACTCAACGCCTGCATAATCGTTGCTTTCCTCAGCCAGCGGTATAGAGCAACTGAATCTAGAGCTCATCCGCGGCTGGGCTCAACGCCAAAGTTGTAACAACACAGGCGCTGCCAGCACAGCCAATAGTGAGGCTCCGAATACGCCTACGCTCACTCACTATTGACGCAATCAGACCTGCCGCTGCCCAGCCGCGCGACAGAACGGCTCAGCACATCTCGTCAGCTCGCAAAAATTCGTGCCGCTGCCGACGTAGCGGCATCCACTTTAAACACTGTGTTTACTCTTGCAGATAAGTAACTGTGTGTTACTTAAACGACAGAGTAGTGATTTTGGCGGCCTCGGCACCTTCTGCAAAGCCATCAGGAGCCCCGCCAACCCTCTGCTACACTGACAAGGCTGAATGGGAGGATCCTGCCATGTCCGAAAGAGAGCTCACCACCCTTCTGTCGCTGATGAACCAGCGCCAGGCCTGCCTGAGCAGTGCCTGCAAGGAGATTGCCGACTGGATCGACCGGCAGGGCGATGTGCCCGCCGCCGGCAAGATCCGCGCAAGCCTCAAGGCGCTGGAGGCCGACGAAGCCCAGGTCCGCAAGACGCTGACGTCGCTGACCCTCGACAGGCCGCTGCCGCGCTTTCGTAGCTGAAGGGTACGGCTGAAAAGAAAAGGGCCGCTAAACGCGGCCCTTTGATCGGTCAGTGCTTCATGTGCATGTGGTCATGCCCACCGCCGGCCTCGGCGTTGAGCGCACGCACTTCAGCCTGCACGTCCACGGTTTCCTTGCCGCCCTTGGCATCTTCGATGGTCAGGGTCAGTGGCACTTTCTCGCCTTCCTTCACCTGATTGTTCAGGCCCATCAGCATCACATGCAGGCCATTCGGGTCGAGGGTGACGGCCTTGCCAGCCGGCAGCTCGACAGACTTCACCTCACGCATGCCCATCACGTCACCGTTCATGGTCATCTCATGCACCTGCACGGTCTTGGCCACAGGCGAAGCCACGCTCACCAGCTTGCTGTCGCTGCTGGCGGTGAGGGTCATGAACGCACCGGTGGACTGCTGGTGCGGCACGCTGGCACGCACCCAGGCCTCACTCACGGTGGTCTGGGCCAGGGCTGGCAGGGCCAGGCCCATCAGTGCCAGGGCAGCCAGGCCGCGTTTGATCGGTTGCATCGACATTCAGCAGATCTCCATCAGGGTGACCAGGTCTTCGGCACATTCCTTGGCGTTCAGGGAATGGCCCAGGCTCAGGCGCAGGGTGCCACGCGTATCGTAGACGTAGCTGGTGGACGAGTGAGAGATGGTGTAGGTGTCGCCGGCCGGAACCTTTTCGTAGAACACCTTGAACTCCTTGGCCACCGCCGCGATTTCCTCGGGGGTGCCCGTGAGTGCGGTGAACGTGGGGTCGAAGGCTTTGACGTAGGCATCGAGCACTTCGGGCGTGTCACGTTCCGGGTCCAGGGTGATAAACACCACCTGGAACAGGTCACGGTCACGGCCACGCAGCAACTTGCGAATTTGCGCCGCACGCGCCAGGGTGGTCGGGCAAACGGCCGGGCACTGGGTGAAGCCGAAGAACACCATCGGCATGCTGCCGTAGAAGCTCGACAGGGTGCGCACGTTACCTTGCGGGTCTTTGAGACTGAACTTGCGCCCGAGGATTTCGTTGCTCATGTTCTTGCCGTACTTGAACTCGAGCCCCCGGGCCGGGCTGCAGCCTGCCAGCAGGCCAAGCCCGAGAACGCCCATCCCGGCGACAACTGCGCGCCGGGTATATAGATCATTCATGAAACCATCCTTTACAGGGAAGGTGCCGGCCCTCGGGATGGGCCGGCTGAAAAACCGGGGCATTCTGGCATGACACCCCAAGGGGTTCTACCCGACCAAGGCGGGGAAGGCCTGCAACCCTTTGAATACGGGCTGCGGCCTGTTGTCGCAGGGGTTGAAACCGTAACACTTTGTTGCTAGAGAGCCGCCTTTGGCTTAGTAGTAGGCGTTCTCTTTCTGGCTGTGGTCGGTCACGTCACGCACGCCCTTCAATTCCGGAACACGCTCAAGCAGGGTGCGCTCGATACCTTCCTTCAGGGTGACATCGGCCTGGCCGCAGCCTTGGCAACCACCACCGAACTGCAACACGGCGATGCCGTCGTCAACCACGTCCACCAGGCTGACCTGGCCGCCGTGGCTGGCCAGACCCGGGTTGATCTCGGTCTGCAGGTAGTAGTTGATGCGCTCGTTGATCGGGCTGTCATCGTTGACCATCGGCACCTTGGCGTTAGGCGCCTTGATGGTCAGCTGACCACCCATGCGGTCGGTGGCGTAGTCAACCAGTGCGTCTTCCAGGAACGGCACGCTGACCGCATCCAAGTAAGCGGTGAAGCTCTTCAGACCCACGGCGGTGTCGTCAGGCTTCTCTTCGCCCGGCTTGCAGTAGGCAATGCACGTCTCGGCGTACTGGGTGCCCGGCTGGGTGATGAAAATGCGAATGCCGATGCCAGGCGTATTCTGCTTGGAGAGCAGATCGGCCAGGTAGTCATGGGCGGCGTCGGTAATGGTTATAGCGCTCATGTAGGTTCCTCACAGACTTGCCGCCAAGTGTACGCCAACCCGCTCATTGAACAAAGTCCTAGTATTTGACTCGGGAAAGCGCATATTCAGGGGCCGCCCCGCGTGGCGCCGCCAGCCAGGCCTGCATGCGCCGGTACAGCCCCCGCTCCAGCCACTGGTAACTGAACCACGACATTAGTCCAATGGACGGCACGCACAGGGCAAACACCAGATACGGGTTCAACTGCAGGCGCTGGCTGGCGAACCAGCCGGCGTACAGCACCAGCACATGGACCAGGTACACCGAATACGAGCAGTCCCCCAAGGCCTTGAGCAGCCGGTTGCCTTGAAAAAGCGGCTCCAGCGCGATGAAGGCCATCACGATCATGGCGCTCGGCAGGCCCCAATGCAGCAAGCGCTGGGACGCATCCAGGTGATAAATGGCCAGGCCCGCCACAACCAGCACGCCCACCGGCAACCACCGCCCTTGCCGGATCAGCCCACGGCGATACAGCACGCCCAGGCCGATGCCGAGCAAGAACTCGTAGATGATGTCGTTGTTGTAGAAGCGGCTTAGCACACCCAGCCGGCCCAGCACCTCGCTGGCCAGCAACAAGGCCGCGGTAACCAGCAACAGGTGATGACGCTGGCGCACCAGGAAGGCCAGGCCGAACAGCAGGTAGAAGAACATCTCGAAGTTCAGCGTCCAACCCACGTTCAGGGTCGGGTACAGGCCATAGCCTCCGGGGTTTTCTGCCGGGATGAACAGCATCGACAAGACCAGATGATGCCAGGCGAACACCTGATGTGGCATCCATTGGCTAAAAGCCAGCAGCAACAGGGCCATCAACGCGGTGTAGAACCAGTAGGCCGGCACAATACGCAGCACCCGATTGAGCAGGAACTGGCGCGGTTCGATGGTTTTGTCGCGGGTCGACAGGTAGATGACCAGCCCGCTGATGACGAAGAAGATGTCGACGCCTACGGCGCCACGGTCGGTAAGCAGTTGGCCAATGGGGCCGGTGGCGTGGAAGTCGAAGAAGATCTGCATGAAATGGTGGCAGACCACCACCCAGGCGGCGAACGCCCGCAGTGCCTGAAGCGAATACAGCATGAAGTACCCTGCGCTTGCCGGTGCGTTGAGGCCTTGGGAGCCTATGACAGCTCCCAGACCACCCAACCTGTCCGACCGCAGGGTACTCGGAAAGGTCAGCCTACCCGATCAGAGGTTCTCGTAGCGGTTCATGTCCAGCACCCCCGCCTCCACCGGCTGGGTCTCCTTGATGAAGCTGTTCAAGTCATGGAAGTAACGCCAGAACTCAGGGTGACTACGGCGCACGCCCCAGCGCATGACGATGCGCTCGAACTTCGCCGGGTCATCTTTCGCATACTCCATGTCCTCGACGAACTCCGCCACATCCTTGGTCGGGATGTTGAAGATGAAGTTCGGGTAGCTGCTGAGCACGCCCGGGGCCAACGTCAAGGTATCCAGCCCCGGCTGATAGCGGTACGCCTCACCCAGCAGGAACGCCACGTTGCTGTGCGCACGGTTGCGCAGCAGGCTGTACACCTGGCGCTGGCCGCCCTGCCCTTCGATACGCAGCATGGTTGCCTCGGGCAGCTGGTTGATTACCTTCAGCCCCGCAGCGGGGCGCGACACCAGGCGGCTGAGCGACTGCTCGGCATTGCGGAACTCTTCGCTCATCTGCGGCCGTGAGCAGAACGCGCCCTGGCAGCGGTTGATCGGGTCGGGCGTGGCATTCAGGCTGCCGGTGCGCTGCAACAGCTTCAGGCCAAAGTCGCGCTTGGGGTTGCGCGGGTCAAGCTGGATGCCACTCGGGGTGTCGGTGTCGATGTCCTCATAGTCCATCCACATCTTCACCTTGCCGCTGTTCTGGTACCAATCACCCAGGATCGCCTTGCGCTGGTCGGCCGGCATCAGGCGCAAGAAGTTGACCTCGGCACCGTTGCGAATCAGGTCGAAATACAGGCGCGTCTGCAATTGGTGCGAAACATTGCCGAACACGTCAAAGTTGACCGCCAACTGGTAATAGGTGCGCTCGAACAACGGGTAGTCGAACAACCACACGGTCAACGGCACGTCACCGATCAGGCCCTTGCTCACCGAGGCGCTGTCGAAGTGGCGGAAGATGCTCAGCAACGCGTTGTCGTTACCGGCCCACAAGGTCGACCAGCCCGGTGCCGGCATGTCGGCGTAGGCGTCACGGCGCAGCTTTTCGTACTCGTTGCGTTTGTCGCGGTAGGCGTGCCACAGACTCAGCACGCTGCCCACGTCATCGATCTGGCCCGGCATGGCCAGCAGCGGCGTGGCCTCGCCACGGTATTTGGCGTCGGTGATGTAACGGTCGAAGGCCGGCTCCTGGAACAGCGCCCAGAAGTTATCGCGGATCACGTCAGTGGCGATCTGCCCACGGCACACCGGGCCCCGGATGAAGGTGCGTACGAAGTATTCGGCGTTATCCAGCATGAACTGGTAACGCGCCACTGCCGGGATCGCCTCGAAGGTTTCGAACGGGTTGGCCCGGTGACGCGGGCCGTAACCCGGCAGTGCGGTGGCGTGCCAGTCGCCGGCATAGAACAGCTGCTTCACCCGTTTGAGTTTCTGCGGCCCCATCGGGTAGGTGATGTGCGTCTTGTGCACGATCACACCCTGCACCGGGATCAACCGATAGTAGAAGTCGGTGCCCGGCGGGTCGTTGGGACGGCGCGTGGCAATGATGTCGGCCGGCTGGCCGCTCGGCGTGCGTGAACGCACCCACTGAAAGAAGTGGCCCTGCTCGCCGCCAACGAAGTAGATGTGCGCCAGGAACAGGTGCTCGTACAGCCAGCGGCCGACCAGCGCCTCGGTGGAACCCGGGCGGTTGAGCAGTTCTTCCCAATCAGCGATCTGTCTGGCTTCCGTTTCGCTCGGCTTGATCGGCTGGTATTCCACCGGCGCACCGGCCGCCAGCCAGCGGCGCATGGTGTCGTATTCCTTGTCGGTCAGCCCGGTCACCGCCAACGGCATGCCTTCTTTGGGGTGGGCGCCAGCATAGGCGTCGAATTCATGGGGCAACGGGCACATGTTGTTGCGGCTCAGGCCCAGGACGATGTCCTCGGGCAACTTGGCGTTGGGCGTGAGCGGGGTCTTGTGCCCCAGTTCCAGCATGCGCGCCATCAGTGCGGCCTGGCTGCCCTGGTTGTCGAGCACCGAGTAGAAGCCCTTCTTGCGCCATTGCTCTTCGCTGTGGGCGTCGTAGAACAGCCGCGTGGTGGGCACCGCCTTGCTGCGATCGCCCTCATAAACCGGGACCTTGCTGGCTCCGCGCACCGCGCCTTCGGGGCTTTCCAGCTTAAGTTGGCAGGCCGCGTCGTTGCAGGCGTGGCAGGCTACACACTTCTCGGTGAAGATCGGTTGAATGTCCCGGGTGTAGGAAATAGCCGGGCTCGAGTGGGGGGCTTGCCCGAACACCGCGCCGCTGATGAGCAGGGCGAAGGCGCCGGCAAGGATACGATGCACCATGTGCGAAAAGTCCTGGTTCTTGAAAGCCATCACGATTGTGCCTGGTCGTCCTTGGGTGCTGGTAATCGCGCCAACAACATGAGCAGTTTTCATGCAAATGGGCGATGTGCGTAAAAACCGCGCAGCTTTGCTATGATTCCGCACCTTCTGATATTTGCCCGACCAGGTAGTTCCTATGTCCGACCGCAGCGCTCGTCTCCAAGCACTCCAGAACGCACTCAAAGAGCGCATCCTGATCCTCGACGGCGGCATGGGTACTATGATCCAAAGCTACCGTCTCGAGGAACACGACTATCGTGGCACGCGTTTCGCCGATTGGCCAAGCGATGTCAAAGGTAACAACGACCTGTTGCTGCTCAGCCGCCCGGACGTGATCGCCGCCATCGAGAAAGCCTACCTGGATGCCGGCGCCGATATTCTCGAAACCAACACCTTCAACGCCACGCAGATTTCCCAGGCCGACTACGGCATGGAGTCGCTGGTCTACGAACTGAACGTCGAAGGCGCGCGCATCGCCCGCCAGGTGGCCGACGCCAAGACCCTGGAAACCCCCGACAAGCCGCGCTTCGTTGCCGGCGTGCTCGGCCCTACCAGCCGCACCTGCTCGATTTCCCCGGACGTCAACGACCCTGGCTACCGCAACGTCACCTTCGATGAGCTGGTCGAAAACTACATCGAGGCCACCCGCGGCCTGATCGAGGGCGGCGCCGACCTGATCCTGATCGAAACCATCTTCGACACCCTCAACGCCAAGGCGGCGATCTTCGCCGTGCAGCAAGTGTTCGAGGACGACAACGTCGAACTGCCGATCATGATCTCCGGCACCATCACCGACGCCTCCGGCCGTACCCTGTCCGGCCAGACCACCGAAGCGTTCTGGAACTCGGTGCGCCACGCCAAGCCGATTTCCGTGGGCCTGAACTGCGCCCTCGGCGCCAAGGACCTGCGCCCGTACCTGGAAGAGCTGGCGACCAAAGCCGACACTCATGTTTCGGCCCACCCCAACGCCGGCCTGCCGAACGCCTTCGGTGAATACGACGAGACCCCGGCGGAAATGGCTGCGGTGGTCGAGGAGTTCGCCGCCAGCGGCTTCCTGAACATCATCGGCGGCTGCTGTGGTACCACCCCAGGCCACATCCAGGCCATTGCCGAAGCCGTGGCCAAGTACAAGCCGCGTGAGATCCCGGAAATCGCCAAGGCCTGCCGCCTGTCGGGCCTGGAGCCGTTCACCATCGACCGCCAGTCGCTGTTCGTCAACGTCGGCGAGCGCACCAACATCACCGGCTCCGCCAAGTTCGCCCGGCTGATCCGTGAAGAGAACTACACCGAAGCGCTGGAAGTCGCCCTGCAGCAGGTCGAGGCCGGCGCCCAGGTGATCGACATCAACATGGACGAAGGGATGCTCGACTCCCAGGCCGCCATGGTCCGCTTCCTCAACCTGATCGCCGGTGAGCCGGACATTTCCCGCGTGCCGATCATGATCGACTCGTCCAAGTGGGACGTGATCGAAGCGGGCCTCAAGTGCATCCAGGGCAAAGGCATCGTCAACTCCATTTCCATGAAGGAAGGCGTCGAGCAGTTCAAGCACCACGCCCGCCTGTGCAAGCGTTATGGCGCTGCCGTGGTGGTGATGGCCTTCGACGAGGTCGGCCAGGCCGACACCGCCGCGCGCAAGAAGGAAATCTGCCAGCGCAGCTATGACATTCTGGTCAACGAAGTGGGCTTCCCGCCGGAAGACATCATCTTCGACCCGAACATCTTCGCCGTCGCCACCGGTATCGAAGAGCACAACAACTACGCCGTCGATTTCATCGAGGCCTGTGCCTACATCCGCGATCACCTGCCCCACGCGCTGAGTTCGGGCGGTGTGTCCAACGTGTCGTTCTCGTTCCGTGGCAACAACCCGGTGCGTGAGGCGATTCACTCGGTGTTCCTGTACCACGCGATCCAGAACGGCCTGACCATGGGTATCGTCAACGCCGGGCAGCTGGAAATCTACGACGAAATCCCGGCTGCACTGCGCGAAAAAGTCGAGGACGTGGTACTCAACCGCACCCCGCACGGCACCGACGCCCTGCTGGCGATCGCTGACGACTACCGGGGCGGCGGCGCCACCAAAGAAGTGGAAAACGAAGAATGGCGCTCGCTGCCGGTGGTAAAACGCCTGGAGCATGCGCTGGTCAAAGGCATCACCGCGTTCATCGTCGAAGACACCGAGGAATGCCGCCAGCAGTGCGCACGCCCGATCGAAGTGATCGAAGGCCCGCTGATGAACGGCATGAACGTGGTCGGCGACCTGTTCGGCGCGGGCAAAATGTTCCTGCCCCAGGTGGTCAAGTCGGCCCGCGTGATGAAGCAGGCCGTGGCGCACCTGATCCCGTTCATCGAGGCCGAAAAAGGCGACAAGCCGGAAGCCAAGGGCAAGATCCTGATGGCCACGGTCAAAGGCGACGTCCACGACATCGGCAAGAATATCGTCGGCGTGGTACTGGGCTGTAACGGCTACGACATCGTCGACCTCGGCGTGATGGTGCCAGCCGAAAAAATCCTGCAAACCGCCCGCGAACAGAAGTGCGACATCATCGGCCTGTCCGGCCTGATCACCCCGTCGCTGGACGAGATGGTGCACGTTGCCCGTGAAATGCAGCGCCAGGGCTTCGAGCTGCCACTGATGATCGGCGGCGCTACCACCTCCAAGGCGCACACTGCGGTCAAGATCGAGCCGAAGTACAGCAACGATGCGGTCATCTACGTTACCGACGCCTCGCGTGCGGTAGGCGTTGCCACCCAGCTGCTGTCCAAGGAACTCAAGCCGGGCTTCGTCGAGAAAACCCGCCAGGAATACGTGGAAGTACGCGAGCGCACCGCCAACCGCAGCGCCCGCACCGAGCGCCTGAGCTACAGCCAGGCCATCGCCGCCAAGCCGCAATACGACTGGGCCAGCTACCAGCCAGCGGTGCCCTCCTTCACCGGCGTCAAGGTGCTGGAAGACATCGACCTGCGCACCCTGGCCGAATACATCGACTGGACCCCGTTCTTCATCTCCTGGGACCTGGCCGGCAAGTTCCCGCGCATCCTCACCGACGAAGTGGTCGGCGAGGCGGCCACGGCGCTGTACAAGGATGCCCGAGAGATGCTCGACAAGCTGATTGACGAGAAGCTGATCAGCGCCCGCGCGGTGTTCGGCTTCTGGCCAGCCAACCAGGTCGCCGATGACGACATCGAGGTGTACGGCGAGGATGGCCAGCCGTTGGCCACCCTGCACCACCTGCGCCAACAAACCATCAAGCCTGACGGCAAGCCCAACTGGTCGCTGGCCGACTTCGTCGCGCCAAAAGCCAGCGGCGTCACCGACTATGTGGGCGGGTTCATCACCACGGCAGGCATCGGTGCCGAGGAAGTGGCCAAGGCTTACCAGGACAAAGGCGACGACTACAGCTCGATCATGGTCAAGGCCCTGGCCGACCGCCTGGCCGAAGCCTGCGCCGAGTGGCTGCACGAACAGGTGCGTAAAGAGCACTGGGGCTATGCCCGCGACGAGCAGCTGGACAACGAGGCGCTGATCAAGGAGCAGTACAGCGGCATTCGCCCGGCCCCGGGCTACCCGGCCTGCCCCGACCACACCGAGAAGGAAACCCTGTTCCGCCTGCTCGATGGCACCGCCATTGGCGAAACCGGGCCGAGCGGCGTGTTCCTGACCGAGCACTTCGCGATGTTCCCGGCGGCGGCGGTCAGCGGCTGGTACTTTGCCCACCCGCAGGCGCAATACTTTGCCGTGGGCAAGGTGGACAAGGACCAGATCGAGAACTACAGCGCGCGTAAAGGCCAGGATGTGAGCGTGAGCGAGCGCTGGCTGGCGCCTAACCTCGGGTACGACAGCTAACACCGCGCTGGCTTCTTCGCGGGTAAAACCGCGAAGAGGCCGGCACAGGCAACCCCATAGCCATTGCCTACACTGTCCCTGATTGCCTCTGATTCTTCAGGAGCCACCATGGACGATTCCAGCCAGGGCAAACCGCCTACCTTCTGGCAGATGCTACACAGCATTCTCGCCGCCGCCTTCGGCGTGCAAAGCGGCAAGAACCGCGCCCGCGACTTTACCCACGGCAAAGCCAGCCATTTCATCGCACTGGGGACGCTGTTCACCCTGGTGTTCATTGCCGTCCTGATCGGCCTGGTGCAACTGGCCTTGCACCTTACCGCCCGCTAGAAATGAAAACGCCTGCAGGATTCCCTCCCGCAGGCGCTCGGACGGCTTCACGGTCTTGAGAACAGGTCTACTGGTGGCTGACCCAATACACGGCAGTGACCACCACCAACACGATCAGGCAGAGGATCGCCCAGGCATCGACGCTGCTGTCAGCTTTGCGGACCTTGGTTGAGTTTCCCATTGCATTGCCTCTTGTAGTGGTTATGGGAATGCACTTCACCACCAGCAGTTAAGACGAGCAATGCCCTTTCCTCAAGCAGGGTCTTTCAATATTCGACCGGTGCCGTCAGAAACGGATACTGGTAGCCAGACGGCCGCCCTTCGGCACTGTAACGCTGGAAATCGACACCGTAGTCGTCCCGTTCCAGCAGTTTCAGCCAACGCCTGGCCTTGGCCTGGTCGATCAACTGCAGCACCGGCACGCTGTGCTCGCGCAGGCCATCGCGGTTCAGCGCCAGCCCGTGTGCGTCGTGGTGCAGCATCACCATGGCCCAGCCACCCAGGGTAAAGTGCCCGCCCATCAAAACGCTCAGGCGCCCGTCGATACGCGCGCGCAAGGCCTCGGGCGAACTGTTGACCGCGCTGAACAGCACATCGCGCCCCGGCTTGCGCCCGGCGGCTTCGAACGCCTGCATGGCGCCAAAGGCCATTTCGTCATTGGCCGACCACACCAGACGCGTGGCCGGGTAGCGCTCCAGCAACTGCTGCGCCTGCTCGTAGGCGCGCTGGCGGCTCCAGCCGCCATACACCACCTGGCGCAGGCGCACCTGAGGGAAGTCGGCCAGCGCACGGCGCATGCCCTCCTCGCGCAGCTGCGAGGCCGGGGTCGTCTTGACCCCGGCAAACGCCACAAGGTCCACCGCCCCGACGTCGTGCGGCAGTTGCGCGACCATCTGGTGCAACATCTGGAAGCCCGCCTGCTCGTCGTTGCTCATCAAGGTGCCCAGCGGCTCGGCATACTTGTCGGGCTGGGCCTGAATGCTGCGAACCTGGCTGGCCGTCAGGCCGTTGTTGACCAACAGCAGTTTCACCCCCGTGCCACGCGACAGGCGCAGCACTTCGGGCGCGACGTACTGCTCGTTGACCAGCACCAGGTAATCCGGCCGCTGCGCCCCACTCAGGATCGCCCGGGCCTGGGTCAGGGCCAGGTCGGCGCGGCGCTCGCTGTATTCCACCCTGAGGGTCATGCCCAGCTCATCTGCGGCGGCCTGCATGAAGCGGGTGTAGCTGGTCCAGAACGTCTCGGTGGACAGCCCCGGGTTGAGGAAAACCACCGATGGCTGCGCGCTTGCCGCCAGCGGCAGGGCTAGACACAAGCTTTGGCACAGGGCCTTGAGCATAGGGTCACATCTCTGCGAAGCAAACACCGGATTATAAACGCCCTGCCTCGCCCAAGGCACAAATGGCAGTCAGTCTCACATAGTCCATTTGGTTCTTTTCATATGCTAAAACATCACTTTAGCGCATAACCGCAACCTGATATCGTTCCACGGCTCCGTACCGGAGTGCGCGGCCGTGCGCGCGAATAGCTGCATGCCTGAGACAGGACTTATATGTACGTATACGACGAGTACGATCAGCGGATCATCGAGGACCGCGTCAAGCAGTTCCGTGATCAGACCCGCCGCTACCTGGCCGGGGAGCTGAGCGAAGAAGAATTCCGCCCTCTGCGCCTGCAGAACGGCCTTTACATCCAACGTTTCGCGCCGATGCTGCGTGTCGCCGTGCCGTACGGCCAGCTGAACGCCACCCAGGTCCGCACCCTGGCCAAGATCGCTCGCGACTACGACAAGGGCTATGCCCACATTTCCACCCGCCAGAACGTGCAGTACAACTGGCCGGCGCTGGAAGACATCCCGGACATCCTCGCCGAGCTGGCCACCGTGCAGATGCACGCGATCCAGACCAGCGGCAACTGCCTGCGCAACACCACCACCGACCAGTTCGCGGGTGTGGCCGCAGACGAAATCATCGACCCGCGCCCGTGGTGCGAGATCGTCCGTCAGTGGACCACCTTCCACCCGGAATTCGCTTACCTGCCGCGCAAGTTCAAAATCGCCATCAACGGCTCGCAGGAAGACCGCGCCGCCATCGAAGTGCACGACATCGGCCTGGAGCCGGTGCGCAACGCTGCCGGCGAGCTGGGCTTCCGTGTATTGGTCGGCGGTGGCCTGGGCCGTACCCCGGTGGTGGGCTCGTTCATCAACGAATTCCTGCCGTGGCAAGACCTGATCAGCTACCTGGACGCCATCCTGCGCGTGTACAACCGTTACGGTCGCCGTGACAACAAGTACAAGGCTCGGATCAAGATCCTGGTCAAGGCCCTGACCCCGGAAGTGTTCGCCGAGAAGGTCGAGGCCGAAATGGTCCACCTGCGTGGCGGCAGCACCACCCTGACCGAAGATGAAGTCCAGCGCGTGTCGCGCCACTTCGTCGACCCGGACTACCTGGCCCTCGACAACGTCGACTACGCCGCCCAGGACGCCGAATACCCAGGCTTCGCCCGCTGGCGTTCGCGCAACACCCGCGCCCACAAGCGCCCGGGTTACGTGGCGGTGACCCTGTCGCTCAAGCCGACCGGCGTTGCCCCGGGCGACCTGACCGACAAACAGCTGGACGCCGTGGCCGACCTGGCCGAGCGGTACAGCTTCGGCTTCTTGCGCACCTCGCACGAGCAGAACATCATCCTCGCCGACGTCGAGCAGCGCCAGCTGCACGCGCTGTGGCTGGAGCTGCGCGAAGGCGGCTTCGCCACGCCGAACATCGGCCTGCTGACCGACATCATCTGCTGCCCGGGCGGTGACTACTGCTCGCTGGCCAACGCCAAGTCGATCCCGATCGCCGAATCCATCCAGCGCCGTTTCGACGACCTGGACTACCTGTTCGACATCGGTGAAATCGACCTGAACATCTCTGGCTGCATGAACGCCTGCGGCCACCACCACGTGGGCCACATCGGCATCCTCGGCGTGGACAAGAAGGGTGAGGAGTTCTACCAGGTGTCGCTGGGCGGCAACGCCGCGCGTGGCGCGAGCCTGGGCAAGATCCTCGGCCCGTCCTTCGCCCAGGATGACATGGCCGATGTGATCGAGAAGCTGATCGCCGTGTATGTCGAGCAACGCACCGAGGAAGAGCGTTTCATCGACACCTACCAGCGTATCGGCATCGACCCCTTCAAGGAACGCGTCTATGCAGCGAATCATTAAGAACAACCAGATCGTCGACGAAACCTGGCACTTGTTGCCCAAGGAAACGTCCTTTGACGAGCTGACCAACTGCGACGACTACATCGTCCCGCTGCAACTGTGGCGTGACCACGCCCATGTGCTCAAGGCGCGCGACGGCGGCCTGGGCATCTGGCTGGACAGCGACGAAGAAGCCGAAGAAATCGGCGAAGACGTGCATCACTTCCAGGTCATCGCGCTGAACTTCCCGGCCTTCACCGACGGGCGCAACTACTCCAATGCGCGCTTGCTGCGTGACCGCTACAAGTTCAAGGGCGAGCTGCGCGCCATTGGCGACGTGCTGCGCGACCAGCTGTTCTTCATGGCCCGCTGCGGTTTCGATGCATTCGCCATCCGTGCCGACAAGGACCCGGAAGACGCACTGCAAAGCCTGAAGGACTTTTCGGTGACCTACCAGGCCGCCACCGACGAGCCGCTGCCGCTGTTCCGCCGCCGCTGATCGTCACCTGCAATGCCTGACGGCCCGCCTCCATGGCGGGCCGTTTCGTTTCCTGCCCCCTGACGCAGTCACAACTTGGCCACCGATTCTTGACTGTGAATCAAATGACCTTGGCCCTGCCCTGCCTTAATCCGGCGCACCGAAACCCGCACACTGCACCTATACCCAATGAGATCGACGTTGAGCGACCAGGCTCAATGCTATTCCCCACTCACCAGGAGCAGATTCATGAGCATTCCCTCTTTCGGCCTCGGCACCTTCCGCCTCACCGGCCAGGCCGTCATCGATTCGGTCAAGTCGGCCCTGGCGCTGGGCTACCGGGCGATCGACACCGCGCAAATCTACAAGAACGAAGCTGACGTTGGCCAAGCGATTGCCGAAAGCGGCGTGCCACGCAGCGAGCTGTTCATCACCACCAAGATCTGGGTGGACAACTACGCCGCCGACACGCTCATCCCCAGCCTGCGCGACAGCCTGAGCAAACTGCGTACCGACTATGTCGACCTGCTGCTGATCCACTGGCCAGCGCCGGGCAACGGGGTGGAACTGCGCGAATACATGACCGCACTGGCCGAAGCGAAGAAACTGGGCCTGACACGCCAGATCGGTGTGTCCAATTTCAACATCGAGCTGACCCGCCAGGCCATCGAGGTGGTCGGCAAAGGCGAAATCGCTACCAACCAGATCGAACTCAGCCCTTACCTGCAAAACGGCAAGCTGACCGCGTTCCTAAAGGAACAGGGCATCACCGTCACCTCTTACATGACCCTGGCCTACGGCAAGGTGCTGAAGGATCCGGTACTGGCCGAGATTGCCGCGAAGCACAAGGCTACTGTCGCCCAAGTGGCCCTGGCCTGGGCCTTGCGGTTGGGCTATGCGGTCATCCCGTCGTCGACCAAGCGTGAAAACCTGGCCAGCAACCTGCTTGCCCGAGACCTGAAGCTGGACGCAGACGACATGGCACGCATCGCCACGCTCGAACGCAATGGCCGCGAAGTCAGCCCAGACGGCCTGGCACCGGCCTGGGACTGACCGGGGTACGCCCTTGTGCAGGGGTTACACAAGGGCAGCACCTGGGCACTACACCTCAGTACTGTTTCACGCACCGCAATTATGAAGTGCCCGGCACATCCATTCTCTGTCCAGGCAGCGGCAGCTAACCTGCTACAAGCCAAACGACTCGAGGAGTACACCGATGTCCCGCCCACCCCTTCCACCCTTCACCCGCGAAAGTGCCATCGAAAAAGTCCGGCTGGCCGAAGATGGCTGGAACGGCCGCGACCCGGCCAAGGTTGCGCTCGCCTACACCCCGGACACGGTGTGGCGCAACCGCGTCGAGTTCCCCCGTGGCCGTGCCGAGATCGAAGCGTTTCTGACCCGTAAATGGCACCACGAACTGGAATACCGCCTGATCAAGGAACTGTGGGCCTTCACCGGCAACCGCATTGCCGTGCGCTACGCCTACGAATACCACGACGACAGCGGCCAATGGTTCCGCGCCTACGGCAACGAGAACTGGGAGTTTGCCGACGACGGACTGATGCAGAACCGTCATTCGAGCATCAACGAACACCCCATCAGCGAAGCCGAGCGCAAGTTCCACTGGCCGCTGGGCCGGCGCCCGGATGATCACCCCGGGCTCAGCGAGCTGGGGCTCTGATCAACCCAGTGGCAGCGTGACCTTGGCTTGCAAACCGCCATCGAGGCGGTTGCTCAGTGTCAGGCTGCCACCTTGTTCCAGCACGATGGCCCTGCGGCGGGCAGGCCCAGCCCCACACCGCCCGTGTCGCGGTTACGTGAGCCTTCAATACGGTAAAACGGCACGAATACCTGCTCCTGCAGGTCTGGCGCGATGCCCGGCCCGCGATCCTGCACGGTAGTCTCTATCTGCCTGGCGGTTACTGCCAAGACCACCGTGGGTTCGCAACCGTACTTCGCGGCATTGTCGATCAGGTTGACCAGCACCCGCTTGATGCCCACGGGCCGCCCGGTGTAAACACAGCGGCGCGGCCCGCTGAGGCGAACCTCCACGCCCGCATCCTTGAAGTCGTCCACCACGGTCAGCAGCAGCTCGCCCAGGTCGAACACGGTGGTCGGTTCAAGCCGCGCGTCATCACGGAAAAACGCCAGCGCGGCATCGACCATGGCCTGCATCTCGTCAACGTCCTGAAACAACTTGGCCTGGGGCTGAGCCAGCACCGTTCAGACTTTGGCCAGACCTTCGGGGTCTGGGGCATCGCCAATGGCCCCATCATCGAGCTGCCACTGCTGGGTACGCACAACGTGCGCGACGCTACCGGCAAGGTGTTGAGCATGGCCGTGGACCCGTTCGGCGATAACAGCGATACGGTTGCCACCCTCACGACCGTGGCCACTGCCGGGCACATCGTGAATGGGCGCGCCGCCGCCCTGCCGTTGACCGATCTGCTGCATACCTGGCCCGACTACTACCTGGCAATGCGCGACTACACCGCCCAGCAGCGCAGCAACCTGGTGGCAGAGGGCAAGGCAGGCAAACCTGGAACGTGGCAAGCCCATTGCCCGGAGGCAACCGGCCATGAATGATGCCAGGCAGCCATGCTGCTGCTCCGGCGCCTGGAAGGTGCCGCCCGGCAACCCGTGTTGCGGCATGAACTGGAGGCGCGGCTATCGGCTGATGGCCGTAACCTGGTCCTTAGCCGGTATCGGGAGCGCTACAGCGCCGAAGGCAAGCCCTACCGATACGAGGCTCACCGCAGCATATCGATTGCGGCATTGCTGCGCTGGATGGCCAGGCACGAACGCTAAAAGGCTTACCGCCGCCCGATTGGCCTTGATATCGCGCAGCACCCCTGCCAAGCCGTGTACAGTACTCCTACAACAACGCCCGATAAGGAACCCGGCCCATGACCGTGACGCTGTCCCCCGTGCAGATCGACTGCGCTTTCGATTCCGGCAACATTCAGGTGCTGGACGCCAGCAACCCGGCCCAGGTGCACCTGGCCATCCGCCCCGACACCCACAGCGGCCAATACCAGTGGTTCCACTTCAAGGTCAGTGGGCTGACCCCGGGCCAGGTTCATCGCTTCAGCCTCGACAACGCATCGGGCTCCTCGTACAAAAATGCCTGGAGCGGCTACAACGCAGTGGCCAGCTATGACCAGAACACCTGGTTCCGCGTACCCAGTCAGTTCGACGGCACGGCGCTGTCGTTCGAAGTGAAAGCAGAGCAGGAGCAGATCTGGTTCGCCTACTTCGAGCCCTACCCGCGCGCCCGTCACAACCAGCTGATCGAACGTGCTCGCCAGTTGCCAGGGGTCGAGTTGCTGGCCAGCGGCCGAAGCGTACAGGGCCGCGACATTCCGCTGCTGCGCGCCGGCGATGGCGCCATCGGCAAGCGCAAGCTGTGGCTGATTGCCCAACAGCACCCGGGCGAGCACATGGCCGAATGGTTCATGGAAGGGGTAATCGATCGCCTGCAGGCCAACGATGCAGTGATCCAGCAGTTGCTGGCCAAGGCCGACCTGTACCTGATCCCCAACATGAACCCGGACGGCGCCTTCCTCGGCCACCTGCGCACCAACTTCAAGGGCAAGGACCTCAACCGCGCCTGGCAGGACGCCAGCGTCGAGCTGACCCCGGAGGTGTTCTTTGCCCAGGCGCAGATGAAGCAGTACGGGGTGGATGCCTTTATCGATGTACACGGCGATGAAGAGATCCCCCACGTATTCACCGCCGCCTGCGAGGGCAACCCGGGCTACTCGCCACGCCTGGCAACGCTGGAGGAGCAGTTCCGCAGCACCTTGTGCAGCCTGACCCGGGACTTCCAGACCGTGCATGGCTATACCCGTGACGAGCCAGGGCAGGCCAATACCACGCTGGCCTGCAACGCGGTGGGCATGGCGCATGACTGCCTGTCACTTACCCTGGAGATGCCGTTCAAGGACCATGATGACGCGCCCGATGCGGTTACCGGGTGGTCGGGGGCGCGGTCGAAGGCACTCGCCGGGGCGGTGCTGGAGACATTGGCGAAGATGGTGGGCGATTTGCGCTAACGGGCAGACTGACGTCACATCCTGTGGGAGCGGGCTTGCCCGCGAAGAATACGACGCGGTGTATGGCACCGGCTTCGCCGCTGTTCGCGGGCGAGCCCGCTCCCACAGTGATCGCGCAAACCCTCAAAACCGTTGCCGCAACAGAAAACCGCGTCAGGCTCAGTCAGAACTGCACATCCAGTATCACACTGTCGGAATAGGTCGCCGCTGGCGGCGTAGCCTGGTCCGTGTAGACCTTGGCGTTATAGTTGAACACCTGGCTCCCAGTGCCGGTACCCGCCCCTGGATTCACGTCCGCATCGGCACTGGCACGTCGCGCCGCCCCTGACGATCCCCAGCGCACCGTCCCTGCACTCTTGAAAATGTCGTAGGCCAGGTAATTGTTGGCCGATGACTTCATTCGCCGCCGCCCACCGGACACGTTCTGCCCGTCATCCAGCCCCACCGTGTAACTGCTGCCCTTGGTGCACGACACGTTGATACCCTGGCTTACCGTACCGAACCCCGACACCACCGGCGCACTGCTGAAGCTGATGTTGGGGGTGGTGATCTGACAATCGTTGGTCACCGTCAGGCTCACTGTCATGGGTTTGGAATCGCTACCTTGGTCATACCCTATGCATAAACCGCCAAGGCCAATCCCATCGCAGTACTTCCAGGTCCACTCGACATTGAGAGTTTCCTGATAAAGCCCCGCTGCAACATTAGCGCCGGTCTGAGTGCGCATGTAGATCGGAACAGCCTTGGGCGTACCGTTGAGCAAGCCCAGCAAATCGAGGATGCCGGTGGTCCTGAATTCGAAGGGCGTGCCACGGGCGATCGGATAGGTGGTGGTGGCGTCGGCATACAGCGTGTAGGGGATGACATCGCCGGTTGGCCCTACCAGGCCGCTGGTGGTGGAAGTGATCTTTATCACAAAGGAGTCGGTGTTACTGAGCACGCTGAGCACCGAGCCGTTGCACTGCAACCCCGAGTTGGCGCTGGACGCCGACTGTGACGTGCCGCGCACCTGGGTCGAGTTAAGCGCACCAAACGCCGCTGGCAAGGTGGCCACTGACGTGCACTTGGCCCAGGACGAGCCCGCCAACAACAGCATGGCGCCCGCCCACAACCCTCCCCAGCCGGCCTTCATTTACACACCAACGGGCCAATCAAGGGGACCGAGCCCTGTGCTTGCGGCAAGTCGAATTCCACCTCGCAATGCCCGCCCCCTTCGATCTCTACCTGCAAGCGGTTGTGCGGCGACAGGTTCTCCAGATAGACCAGGCCGTCCCAGCCCACCACCGCCTGGCCGCCACTTTGCTCGTGGGTAACGCGGCTGCCCAACTTGAGTACCTGCTGGTTTGCGTCCACCAGCTCAACGCTGGCCGCCATCACGCGCTTGAGCGGGAACTCCAGCAAGTAGCCGCTGCCCCGGCGTACCGCCACGCGCTGTTCTACGTCCGATGCGAGGACATCCGGCGGCAGGTTCATGGGGTCGATTTCGTACTTGCCCCGGTAGTAACCGCTGCTGTACGGCACCAGCAAGTGCCCCTTGGCATCGGTGCGGCCGACTTCCTGGTTTTCGTAGCGCACCGGTACATCGGCATACCCCGCCGTGCTGACCACCACAAAGGCGTCGTCGATGCGGTTGGCGGCAAACAGCCCGGCGTCCATCCACACCAGCGAGCCACTGGCGTCGGCCCAGCGGGTCATTCCGCCGCTGCTGCCATACACACCAGCCTGCAGCTGCACCGACTGCAGGCGCCAGGTGACGTCGGCCTGGCGGTAGGCATCGCGATCACTGCCTGCGGCATACCCCAGGTTGTAACCAACACCGCCACCTACCGGCACCGCACGGCTGTAGTTGACCCGTTGCAGGCGCTCGCCTTCCTTGCTGCGCTCCATGCCCAGCGCCAGGGTGCCATGCAGGTCGAACGGGATTACCAACTGCGCCTGCACCGCCCACTGGCTGTCGCCCACCTCGCGGTTGGCCGACAGGTACACACTGCTGCTGCCCCACAGCGGCCTGCTGTAACTCAGGTTGATCAACCGGGTACGCGTGCCATCACCGGCGCGCACATCGAAGTAACCGGCGCCGACGCTGCCATACTCGTTCAGGTTGAGGCTGAGGGTGACCTGCTCGCTGCTTTTACTCAGTTGCATGTCCGGGGCATCGACCCGGGTCAGGTCGGCATAGTCCCCATGGCGTTGCAGGCGCTGGTAGCTGAAGCCAATGCGCTGGCTGTTGTACTGATAACCCAAGGCGACCTGGTGGCCCTTGTCACCGTCAAACCGGCTTTGCGCCAACGCGGCGTTAAGCACGCCGAAGTTGCCCAGCCGCATGTTGCCGCCCAGGCCACCCAATGCCAGCGACTCAGCGGTTTCGGCGTGGGTTTCCAGGGTGAAGCTGTCGCTGACGCCGTAACGCAAGCTGGCCGACGCAACGCCTGGGCCGTATGCGAAATCGCGTACGGCGTAATCACGGCGCAAACTGCCTGCGGCCACCGAATAATCCGACAGGCCTTTCTGCAGCAGGCTACTGGTTACATAGAACGGCAAGGTGGTCGACACCTGCCGGCCCAGCGCATCGGTAGTAACGACCACCGCCTCACCCGCGCCATTGATGAAGGGCACGTTGGTCAAGGTGTAAGGGCCTGGCTGTAGCTCGGTAGTGCTGGATTTGTAGCCGTTGATGAACAGGTCCAGCGACGTTGGTACTGCCGCCTCCCCTGCGAACGCTGGCAACGGGTAAGTGACCAGGTCGGGGCGCGCACCAAAGTCACGTGACAACTGCAAGCCGCCCACGCGTACCGAACTGCTCCAGGGCAAGGCGTCGGTCACGAAATCACCCGCCTCATACGTCAGCAGGCGCTGCTCGTCGGTGAAGCGCCAGGTGGTGTCGTAGCGCATGAAGCCTTGCCGCGTGGCGTCCGCCTGTACGCCATTGAACGACTGGCGCCACTGCCCGGTGCTGGAAAAGGTGCCCCAGCTGTCGAACAGGCGCAGCTCGTTCCAGGCAGCCAGGTAGGTGCCGCCGTCGTCGGTGTCATTCAGGTACAGGTCATAGTTGAACAAGGCGCCGAAACTGCTGCGGGCATCGCTGGCCGGGTACAGGTTGCGGTCGCCCAGCTGCTGGTCTGGCAGCCAGGCTGGCGGCACCTGCAGCAGCAGGCGTTGATTCTGGCTGTCGTAGTCGGTATGCAACCCCACGATGCGCTCCAGGGCCACTTCGCCCTGAGGGTTGCCCGGCAGCGAGATGCCCGCCGCGCGCAATACCTCGCTGTCCAGGTACAACTGCCCGGCCCGCTGCTGCACCGGCACCAGTTCAGCCCTGGGCATCTGGTTCACCAGCAGGTCGAGGTACAGCGTGGCATCGGCGATGGCGGACATCTCCGTGGGCGGCGGGGGCAGGCCGTCGGCCAGCGCCAGCCCAGGGCTGACCACGGCCAGCCCCAGGCACCAGCGGTGCGTCATCGCCGTCAGCCACTTCACACACGGTTTCCAACCATTGCCGGGTCCTCCCTGGCCCATGCACTGCATTCAGTTGCTGGCTCATTGGCCTTGGCGGATGGCGTCCGCCGAGCCTTGGCCGTTGACCCGCCCCTTGAGCACGCTGGTGCTGCCGGGCGCCACGGGTGCCGGCCAACGCATGCTGGCACCTGGCAGTACATAGCCCAGCAAGCCCTCGGCCAACGGTTTGCTCTGGCTGCCTTGCTGCACCACCACATCGGTCAGGCGCGCATGCACCGGGCCCGTGTTGCGCAGCTCAACGTAGGGTTTGCCCTGCACGGTCACGGGGCGCCAGCTGAGCTGCGGCTTGCCCACACCCTCGACATTACGCTTGCCCTCGGAGTCGGCCTTGCCCCACAGCCCCTCGCCGTAGACGAACAAAGGCACCGAGTAACGCATCTGCAGGCGGATGGCCGCTGTTGCGCCAGGCTCGGCCTTTTCGACAGGGAGGGCGGACGGGATTTCGTCGATGATGATGCGGTAGGCCTGCTCCTGGCCGGCTGGCGAGGGGCCGGTGCGGGTCAGGCGGATCAGCTGCTTTTGCCCCGGCGCAATGTTGGCCACCGGCGGGCTGCCTATGATTTCGCGCTGCGCCTGGAACTGCTCCTGGTAATCACCCTGGCGCCAGGCAAACACGCGCACCTGCAAGTTGGCCGGCGCAGTGCCACGGTTTTCCAGCCACAGGGCACCGGCCTTCTGGTCGGCTTCCAGCACCGGGTCGATCGGCCAGATCAGCACCGACGTCGCCGCCCCTGCCGGCAAGCTTGCCAGCCACAACAATCCGATCAATCCATGCGCCCACTTCGCGCCTTCCCGCATGCAGCTCTCCTTAGACACTTGTCGTTGCTGGCGCTGGCGTCTACCAGGTCACCGTCACTTGCACCACATCGGTGTAGGTCCCTGCCGGCAGGGTGCCGGTCAGCTGGACCCGCCCGTACACCGGCAGCTTGATCGCCGTCGGGTCGGAATAGCTCACGGCCACGCTCTGGCCGATCCCCAGGCTCTGGCTGAAGGCCGCGTCCCGGTACAACTGGTAGGCCAGCAATTGTGCCCCGCTCGCACGCTTGAGGTTGCGTGTGCCGCTGGCACTGTTCTGCCCCCCGTCAAGGCTCATGCTCATGGCCACGCCTGGCGTGCACTGGAACGTCACCGTGCTGCCGCCCAGCGAAGTGCTGAGTGTGCTGGTGGACAACGCTGACTGCGTGCCGTAGTCCAGCGCCCCGTAGTTGGTGACGCCGCCCATCACCAGGCAGCCGGCAACGATTTGAGCCGTCACCGTGAAGGTGCTGGTGGTCACCGCACTCAGCGGGGTGGCCAGCAACAGGCCGGTACCGGTCAGGCCCCACGTCAACCAGCGGCGCATGGCTCAGAACGACAGCTCAACCGAAATCGTGTCGGTGTAGGTCCCGGGTGGCAAACCGGCCTTGCCCACCGCCCTGCCGTAAAGATTGACCGTCTGGGCCGCGCCGGTGCTGGTTGGTAACGTGATGGTGCCGTCGATCGCCAGCAAGTTCGAAGCACCGGAGTCGGTATAAAGGTCGTAGGGCACAAAATTGCCAGCGCCATCGGCAAGCGCCCGCGTCCCCCCGCTCGACTGGCCATCATGCAGGCCGGCGCGCACCTTGATCACAGGGATCGCACCCGCCGAGCACAGAATGCTCATGGCACCGCCACCACTCCTCTGTACCTGAGCATTGGCGCTGGTGAACAAGGCATCCACGGTGCCGAAGTTCAGCGCGCCGAAATTCAGCCCTGATGTCGCCGTACCGCCATTGACCTGGCATGCGGCAATCAGGGTCAACGTCGAGGTAATGCTCCCGGTCACCGTGGCGGCCTGTGCCGGAGAGGCCAGCGCCAGGCCGAGGCCTGCAAGCATGCAGCATGAAAGGTTCGTTCGCATCGGAGTCTCCTTGCGTAGTTACCAGTCCAGGGTCACTCTCAGGGTGTCGCGGTACAGCCCGGCCGGCAGCGCGCGGGGTTGCGCCACTACCACACCGTAGATGGGAATCGGGATCTGCCGGGCGCTGTTGATGGTGAAAGCGCGTGCCTGGCCGATGACGTAGCGGCTATTGCCGCCCGGGTCGACCGCCAGTTGATAAGGGATCAGTTCACGGCCGTTGCTCAGGCGGCGAATACCATCATCGCCATTCAGGCCACCATTGATCCGTACGTTGAAGGCCCGAACCTCGGGTGTGCAGCTGATCTGCAGGCTGCCCTCGCCGCTCGCTTCGTCAACCCGGCTACGCAGCGGCTGGTCCCAGTTCGGGCCGCGCTCGCCAAAGTCCAGTACACCCGGGTTGCCAAGCACGGCCGGTTGCGTTTCGTTGCTGCTGATCTGGCAGGCCGCGCTGATGACCAGCCTCGCCTGGATGAAGCCGGTGGTGCTGCCATGCGCCGTGCTACCGGGTACCAGCAGTGGCCCCAGGGTGAGCAACAGGATCGAAGTGCGCTTCATGGCATCGCGTCCTTGTGCATGGTGATATCCCTACCAGGTGACCGTGACTTTGAGCAGGTCGGCGTACAGCCCTGCATCCGGCACCCAGGCCAGTTTGTCGACACGCGCATACAGCGGCAGCTCGACCGAGCCACTGCTTGGCACCCGCGCCGACTGGGCCACGCCAACCTCCAAGGGGTCGCGCCAGGCAGCATCGCGGTACAAGCGATAAGGTATGGGCCGGGCCGTGCGGTCGTCGCTGGCCAGGTAACGCAGTTCGCCAACGCCGCCATGCTGGCCGCCGTCGACGCGCACTTGATAAGGGGTGCCCGGGTTGCACTCCAGGCGCGGCGGGCGCTGGCTCAGCAGAACCCCGCTCAAAGGCGCGCCAGGGCCGTCCAGACGCGCCGTCGCACCCAGGTCGATCCGCCCCAGCGCCTGGGCTCCCGCATCGCGTGCCTGGGTCACCAGCATGCAGCCACGCTGCACCAGTACCCGCACTTCCACGAGAAAATCCGCTGCCACGGTACTGCCGCTGAACAACAGGCCCAACAGCACGGCCACCAAGCGCTCCGTCACCTTATTATCCTTGTCGTTACGTCCTGAATTGAGCGTAGCAGCGAGGCAGCGCGACCGTGGTGGCAGCAAGCCATTTTTTTGTATTAGCGACAAAGCGATACCGCCCTGTCAAAAAAAACCAGCCTCGCGTAGAACCCCTCGCGACCCAGTGCCTCCAATGGCCAGAGGCCGGTCAAACTGCCAATATTCTGATAGGGTGAAACAACTTCATCCTGTGCCATACAGGGACGGACAAGACAGGAGCGTTTTCATTGATGACTGCAGACAACACGCTGGCAGAAGCCATGGAACGCTGCGCCCGGGAACCGATCCACGTGCCGAGCAGCATCCAGCCCCACGGCTTCTTGCTGGTGCTGGATGCCACCGACCTGTGCGTGCTGCAGGCCAGTGAAAATGTCGAGCACTGGCTGGGCTTGCCGGCCCGGGAGCTGATCGGTTGCCACTTCACACACCTGGTCAGCGACGGTTTTGACCTGCGCGCGCAGCTCGCGCGGTTACCCGACGATGAGATTTTCCCTTTCCACATTGGCGACGTGCGTTTGCGCCCGGGCGCGCCGTTCAGCACCCCGTTGCACTTGCTGGTGCACTGTCACGACGAAGTATTGGTCGCCGAGCTCGAACCCCCACGCCTGCCACCGGACCTGGCCGGGCAAAGCGACTACTACCCGCTGGTGCGCAGCTTCGTTGGCAGCCTTCAGCTGGCCAGCAGCCTTGAAGACCTGCTGCAGCAAACAGTGCTGCAACTCAAGCGCATCACCGGTTTTGGCCGGGTCAAGGCGTACCGTTTCGATGCCGATGGCAACGGCCAGGTGCTGGCCGAGGTGGCCGACCCGGGCTACCCCCATTACCTGGGCCTATGCTTCCCGGCTGCCGACATCCCGCGCCAGGCGCGCGAGCTGTACCGGGTGAACCGCATCCGCGTGATCGAAGACGCCAACTACCAACCCTCGCCCCTGCTGCCGACCACCAACCCGCGTACCGGCAAGGCACTGGACATGAGTTTTGCTGCGCTGCGCAGCGTGTCACCGGTGCACCTGCAATACATGCGCAACATGGGCACGCTAGCCTCGATGTCGTTGTCGATCGTGGTCGACGGTGAGCTCTGGGGGCTGGTGTCCTGCCACCATCAGCAGCCGCGTGCGGTGGACCTGCGTACCCGCACGGCCAGCGAGCTGCTGGCCAGCGTGCTGTCGCTGCAGATCGAGTCCCGCGAGGCGCATGGCAGCACACGCACGCTGCTGGCGCTGCGCCAACACATCGTGCGCATGATCTCGTCCATGGCCGACCATGACAGCGTCAGCGATGGCCTGCGCGACCTGCCCCATGTGCTGCTGGCCTTTGCCGGCGCCCAAGGCGCCGCCGTGATCTCGGCCGAACGCTGCGACCTGATCGGCAAAACCCCGCCCGAAGCCCAGGTGACCGCGCTGGTGCACTGGCTTGGCCAGCGCGGTGCAGACACCGTGTTCCACAGCGACAACCTGCGCCGTGACATCACCGACCTGCCCGAACTGGCCGCCCATGCAGGCGGTGTGCTGGCGGTGGCCATCTCGCAGATCCACTCGCACTACCTGCTGTGGTTCCGTCCCGAGCAGGTGCGCACGGTGAACTGGGCTGGCCAGCCGACCAAGCAGGCCGGGCCGCAGGGCAACCTCGACCCGCGGCACAGCTTCGAACGCTGGCAGGAAGAACTGCGCGACTACTGCGAGCCCTGGGACCCGTTGGTGATCGAGGGCGTGATGGAGTTGCGCAGCGCCGTGCTGGGCATTGTGTTGCGCAAGGCCGAAGAGCTGGCGCAACTGGCAGGCGAGTTGCGCCGTTCGAACAAGGAGCTTGAAGCATTTTCATACAGCGTGTCCCACGACCTGCGCGCCCCCTTGCGGCACATCGCCGGCTACACCGAACTCCTCGGCGAAATCGAAGGCCAGGGCTTGAGCGAACGCGGCAAGCGCTACCTTCAGCATATCGGAGAAGCAGCGCACTTCGCCGGCAGCCTGGTGGACAACCTGCTCAACTTCTCGCAAATGGGCCGCTCGGCCTTGCGCCTGTCCGACGTCGACCTCAACACGCTGGTCGATGCGATTCGCAGCGAGCTGGCACCGGATTACGAAGGCCGTGCAATCGTTTGGGACATCGCTGCACTGCCCAAGGTGATTGGCGACCCGGCATTCATCAACATGGCCTTGCACAACCTGATCGCCAATGCCATCAAGTACACGCGTGGCCGTAATCCGGCGCACATTGGCATCCGCGCGGTACAGCACCCTGACGAAATCGAAATCATCATCGTCGATAATGGCGTAGGCTTCGACATGGCCTACGCCAATAAGCTGTTCGGGGTGTTCCAGCGCCTGCACCGCATGGAGGACTTCGAAGGCACCGGGATTGGCCTGGCCAGCGTGCGCCGTATCATCGAGCGCCATGAGGGCCGGGTCTGGGCCACTGGCCAGATCGACCAAGGTGCCAGTTTCCACTTCACCCTGCCGCACCACCCCGCATCCACCTGAGGCACCACTATCACCATGCTCAAACCCATCCTGCTGGTCGAAGACAACCCAAGGGACCTGGAGCTGACGCTGCTGGCCCTGGAGCGCAGCCAGTTGGCCAACGAAGTCATCGTGCTGCGCGACGGCGCCGATGCCCTGGACTATCTGCTGCGCCGCAATGCCTATGCCGATCGCGATGACGGCAACCCTGCCGTGCTGCTACTGGACCTGAAACTGCCGAAGGTCGATGGCCTGGAAGTGCTCAAGGCAGTACGTGCCACACCCGAACTGCGCAGCATCCCCACCGTCATGCTGACCTCCTCACGGGAGGAGCCCGACCTGCTGCGCGCCTACGAGTTGGGGGTGAACGCGTACGTGGTCAAACCGGTGGAGTTCAAGGAATTCGTCGCCGCCATCTCCGACCTCGGGGTATTCTGGGCAGTGCTCAACGAACCGCCACCCGGCTCACTGCGGCTAAACCGTCGCGGTAGCAACTGAGGCCTCCGCAACGATGCAGCAAACGCCGTTGAAAATACTGATGGTCGAAGACAGCGCGATGGACGCCGAGCTGACCCTGATGCGCCTGGAGCGCAGCGGGCTGAATGTGCAGCACCGGCTGGTGTTCGACCATGCGGGTGTCGAACACGCCCTGCGTGAGGCCCACTATGACCTGATCCTGTGCGACTGCGTGCTGCCAGGCTCGTCCGGCACCGAGGTGCTGGCCATCGCCCAGCGCCTGGCGCCAGACATACCGTTCATTTTCCTGTCCGGCATCTATGGCGAAGAGCACGCGGTGGAAATGATCCGCCTCGGCGCCACCGACTACGTGCTGAAAAAAAACCTGCCGCTGCTGCCCAAGGCCGTGCGCCGGGCCCTGACCGAGGTGCAGGAACGCCAGCGACGGCGCCGCGCCGAAGAGGCACTGGCAGATGTCGAAGCCCGTGCCCGCATCGCCATCGACGCCGCCGGCATGGGCACCTGGGACCTGCGCCCGCAAGAAGGCTTGCTGCTGTGGGACGACCGCTGCAAGACGTTGTTCGGCCTGCCCACCAGCACCGAAATGAGCCTTGACGTGTTCTACGCCGGTATCTACCCCGACGACCTGCCACTGGTGCGCGAGGCGGTGGAGCACGCCATGCGCCCGGAAAGCGGCGGCCACTACCGGGTCGAGTTCCGTATTGCCCAACCCAACGGGCTGGAGCCACGCTGGTTGCTTAGCAGCGGCCAGTGCCAGTTCGTCAACGACCAGTGCGTGCGTTTTTCCGGCGTACTGCAGGACATCCACACCCAGCGCCTGGCCACCCAGGCGCTGCGCCAGCTCAACGAGATGCTGGGCGAGCGGGTGGAGCGCCGCACCCGAGAACGCGACCGCGCCTGGGAGCTGTCGCAGGACCTGCTGGCCGTGCTCAACAAAGACCTGACCCCAGTCGCACTCAACCCCGCCTGGGAAGCCAGCCTGGGCTTCTCCCGCGAGCGTCTGAGCCAGTCCTCCTTGCTGCACCTGCTGCCCGAGCACGACCAGGAACTGTTGCTTACCGAGCTGGCCGCCCTCGCCCACGGCCGCACCAGTGCCCGCTTCGTCGGGCGCATCCAGCACGCCGGTGGGCAGCAGCGCTGGCTCTCGTGGGTAGTGGTGCCCGAAGACACCTTGCTGTACGTGGTGGCGCGCGACATTACCAGCGAGCGCGAAGCCGCCCTTGGCCTGGCAGAAGCCAACACGCGCCTGCGCGAGCAGATCAACGAGCGCGAACGCATCGAGGCGGCGCTGCAACAGATGCAGCGGCTGGAAGCGGTCGGCCAGCTGACCGCAGGCGTGGCCCACGACTTCAACAACCTGCTGACGGTCATCCTCACCGGCGCCAGCTTTCTCGAGCGCGACCTGGCCAAGGCCAACCTGGACAAAGCCCGCGCGCGCCTCACCCACATCCGCGAAGCCGGCGAGCGTGGCGCCAAGCTGACCTCACAGCTGCTGGCGTTTTCCCGCCGTCAGCGCCTGGAACCCGTGCCGCTGAACCTCAATCGCACCCTGGCCGGCCTGCAAGAACTGTTAAGCCGCACCTTGGGCGGTAACGTCTCGGTACGCCTGGACCTGGACCCGGCCCTGTGGCAGGCCCTGACCGACCCTACCCAGACCGAAATGATCATCCTCAACCTGGCGATCAATGCCCGCGATGCCATGCCCGATGGCGGCCAACTGACCCTGACCACTCGCAACACCCGCATCGATACCCGCCCGCAGCGCCCCGAAGACCCGGAGCCTGGGGAGTATGTGATGCTGAGCATCCGCGATACCGGCTGTGGCATGAGCGAAGACGTGCTGGCCAAGGTGTTCGAGCCGTTCTTTACCACCAAGGACATCGGCAAGGGCTCCGGTCTTGGCCTGGCCCAGGTGTTCGGCTTTGCCAAACAGTCCGGGGGCGGCGTGCGCATCGACACCGTACCTGGCCGTGGCACGCAAGTGGCGGTGTATCTGCCGGCGGTCAAGGAGCAGGCCATGAGCGAACCGGCCGTACCGCTGCTCAGGCAGTCGGTCAGCGACAGCGGCTGCAACCGTACGGTACTGCTGGTGGATGATGACCACCTGGTGCGCGACATGCTGGGCGACGTGTTGCGCCAGTACGGCTACCAGGTGCGCCAGGCGCACAGCGGCGAACAGGCCCTGGCCCTGCTGGATGGGGAAATCGACCTGCTGCTTACCGACTTCGCCATGCCCGAGTTCAACGGCGCGCAGTTGGCGCTGGCGGCCCGTGACCGCTACCCGCACCTGCCGGTGGTGTTTCTAACTGGCTATGCGGAGTTGCAAGGGCTGGATTTACCGGGCAGCGTGGTGATCCAGAAACCCGTGCAGGCGGATGAACTGGCCAGGGTGCTGAATGAAATGCTGGGGATTGCAGGTTAGTTGAGAGCGGCACACGGCCGCTCTACAAACATCGCGCAAAAACGACAAAAACGACAAAACCCAGCGCTCATTTTCCTAAGCACCGGGTGATATACGTTTGAATCTGGAAAATGGCAGGGGCGGCTGGATTCGAACCAACGCATGGCAGGATCAAAACCTGCTGCCTTACCGCTTGGCGACGCCCCTGTATCGGATGCAGCGTTTGCTGCTCTGACAATTCCAACTGAGTGACAACTGGGTTGTTGTCTTGGAATGCGCGGCACTTTAACAACAAAGTTTTGATCTGTGAAGCCCCTAATGAAAAAAAATTGCCAGAAAACAGCGAGTTAGTCATATTCCCCCACGCTGATGCCAGACCTATCGCATGAAGCGATCATTGCCGGCCACTTTCTGTATTGGCCAAAATGGCCGCCCTCGGGCAAGCTGCACGCTGCCCCGCCATCGCCCAAGGAGCTGTGCATTTGTCTGCCTGGATCCCCGCCCCACTTCGCCAGCTTGGCCAACGCCTGCGTGGCGCCGAAGCCAACCACAGTGAACTGCTCGACTGGTTCGAGGACAAAGCCCGCAGCCGGGGTTACCAGCTGAGTGATGGCCAGCGACGGGTGATCCAGTGCATGGCCACACAACTGGCACAGCTCGAACAGGGGCAGCCACGCAGCCTTTACCTGTACGGGTCGGTGGGACGCGGCAAGAGCTGGCTGCTCGATGGCTTTTTCCAGGCGGTGCCGGTGGACGCCAAACTGCGCCTGCACTTTCATGACTTCTTTGCCCGCCTGCACCAGGGCATGCACCGCCACCGGGCATTGGACGATGCACTGGGTGCCACACTCGATGACCTGGTGGGCGATTGCCGGGTGCTGTGCTTCGATGAGTTCCATGTGCATGACATTGGCGATGCGATGCTGCTCACCCGGTTGTTCAACGCCTTGTTCGCCCGTGGCGTGTTCCTGCTGGTGACCTCCAACTACGCCCCTGAAGGCTTGCTGCCCAACCCGCTGTACCACGAGCGTTTCCTGCCCGTGATCCGCCTGATCAACAGCGCCATGGAAGTGCTGGAGGTAGGCGGCGATATGGATTTTCGCAGCCTGCCGGCCAACCGCGAGCACCAGCGTTTCACCCAGGGCCATTATGTGTGGCCAGGCGATGCCGCGCAGCGCCTGGCGCTGAACGTGCCCCGCGAACAGCCGGTGATGCTGGAGGTGAACAAGCGCCCCTTACGCGCACTGGCCATCGAGGGCCGGCGGGTGGTGCTCGGGTTTGACGACTTGTGCGAAAAGGCCACGGCGGTGATCGACTACCTGGTGCTGGCGCAGCAGTACGATGAGTGGATCATTGATGGGCTGGATGACCTGGCGGAATGTTCGCTGGCAGCCCAGCAGCGCTTCGTGAACCTGGTGGATGTGCTGTATGACCAGGACCGCCAAGTGACGGTGATTGGCAAGCGACCGCTGGAAGAGAGCCTGGGCGGGCCGCTTGCCGACCTGATGCGAACCCGCAGCCGGTTGGGGCAACTGCACCAGGTAGCCCTTTAGATCGACATTGCCTGAAACGGCCTTTTCGCGGGTAAACCCGCGAAGAGGCCAGAACCGTCAGCTCATCAACACGCCCTGGGCAGATCCGCCAGCACCGCCTCGATCTCCCCCAGCACCGCAGGGTCATCCAGGGTCGAGGGCGGCACATACTCCTGCCCATCGGCAATCTTGCGCAGCACCGCCCGCAAGATCTTCCCCGAACGCGTTTTAGGCAAACGCTTCACCCGCCGAACCCGGTTGAAACAGGCCAGCGGGCCGATTGCCTCGCGCACGCTGCCCACCAGGTCCACCAGCAACTGCGCCTCGCTGATGCCCTCGCCGTCCTTGAGCACAACGAGCGCCAGCGGCACCTGCCCCTTGATCTCGTCGTGCACGCCAATCACCGCGCACTCGGCCACCGCCGGGTGACAGGCCACCAGGTCCTCCATTTCGCCGGTGGAAAGCCGGTGCCCGGACACGTTGATCACGTCATCCGTGCGCCCCATGATGTAGACAAAGCCATCATCGTCCAGGTAGCCGCCATCGCCTGTGTGGTAGTAACCCGGATAGGTGCGCAGGTAGGCCTGCAAGTAACGCTCGTGGTCGCCCCATAGCGTCTGGCTGCACCCGGGCGGCAACGGCAGCGCAATGACAATCGAGCCTTGCTGATCAGGCCCCAGCAAGTGGCCTTCGTCATCCACGACACGCACATGGTAGCCCGGTACCGCCCGGTTGCTTGAGCCCGGCCTGGCCGCGCTGCCTTCCAGCCCGACGCAGGGCGCAGTGACCGGCCAGCCGGTTTCGGTCTGCCACCAATGGTCGTGCACCGGCTTGCCACTGACCCGCTCCAGCCATTCATGGGTGCTTGAGTCGAGCTTCTCACCCGCCAGGAACAGCTGGCGCAGCGAGCTGAGGTCGTGCTTGCGGATCAGCTCGCCCTCCGGGTCTTCCTTGCGGATGGCACGCATGGCGGTGGGCGCACAGAACAGCGCATTGACGTTGTATTGCTCCACCACCCGCCAGTAGGCCGAGGCGTCCGGGGTGCGAATTGGCTTACCTTCGTAGAACACCGTGGTGCAGCCGCTCATCAGCGGCCCGTAAACGATCAGCGAATGGCCGACCACCCAGCCCACGTCGGAAATGCCCCACCACACATCGCCGGCCTGCATGCCATAGATATGGCGCATGGCATAGCACAGCGCCACAGCATTACCGCCGTTTTCCCGGACGATACCCTTGGGTTTGCCGGTGGTACCCGAGGTGTACATGATGTAAAGCGGGTCACCGGCATCCAGTTCGACCGGGGCGACCGGCGTGGCGCCGGCCAGTGCCGCCTGCCAGTCCAGGTCGCGGCCTGGCTGCAGTTCAGCTTGCGCCTGCGGCCGTTGCAGCACCAGCACATTGCGCGGCTGGTGCCGGGCCAGTTGCAGGGCACGGTCGACCAGCGGCTTGTAAGCAATCACCCGGTCGAACTCCAGCCCGCAGGATGCCGTGAGCAACAGCGTCGGCCGGGCGTCATCGATGCGCAGGGCCAGCTCGTTGGCGGCAAAGCCACCGAACACCACCGAGTGCACCGCACCAATGCGCGCGCAGGCCAGCATGGCCATGGCCGCCTGCGGCACCATGGGCATGTAGATGATCACACCATCGCCCTTGTTGACCCCCAACTGGCGCAGCAAGCCGGCTAGGCGCGCCACTTCGTCGCGCAACTGGTTGTAGGTGTAAGCCTGCTGCACGCCCGTCACCGGCGAGTCGTAAATCAGTGCCAGCTGCTCGCCACGACCCTGCTCGATCTGGTGATCGAGGGCCAGGTAGCAGCTGTTCAGGCGGCCATCGGCGAACCAGCGGTGGGTACCGTCGGCGTTGTCTTGCAGGGTAAGGGCAGGCTTGCGGTGCCAGGCCAGGTGCGCGGCCTGTTCCGCCCAAAATGCGGCAGGGTCGGAAATGGAATGGGCGTAGCTGTGCTGATAGCTCATAGCGAAAGGAACCCGGTACTTGTTGTTATTGAAGGGCGAACCTTGAGTATGGACCGCTACAACAGCGCCGCCATGGGACTAAAGTCACAACCGACCTGCAAATTTGCAGACAACGCAAAAGCGCCCCTAACGGTGCAAAGCCTCTAGAATAGGCCACCCCTCAGCCACCGAGCAGCCCATGGATATCGAACAGGCCCGAACCTTTCTGGAAATCGTGCGTTGCGGCAGCCTGGTCGCCGCTGCCGAGCGCCTGTTCGTGTCACAGACGGCCATTACCGCCCGGGTGCAGCGCCTGGAGCAGCAATTGGGCTGCCAGCTGTTCGTGCGCAGCCGCAACGGTGCCAGCCTGACCAGCGACGGCGAGGCCTTTGTCAGTTATGCCAACCAGCTGGTGCAAACCTGGGAAGCAGCGCGGCGCGACCTGCCGCTGCCTGAAGGCTGCCAGCAGGTGCTGCATGTGGGGGCAGAAGTCAGCCTGGGTAACCCGATGTTGCTTGACTGGGTCACTGCCCTGCACCGTGAACTGCCCAGCCACGCCATACGCAGCGAAGTGAGCGACGGCGAGTCGCTGCTGCGCAAGGTCGAGATGGGCCTGCTGGACGCTGCACTGGTGTACCAGCCGACCTACGGGCCGGGTTTGCAGGTGGAACAGTTGATGGAAGAAAAACTGATCCGCGTGCGCCGCGTCGACCAACCCGAACCGTACATCTACATCGACTGGGGCGAGGCCTTCCGCCGCCGGCACGATGCCGCCCTGCCCGATTGCGCGCGCCCGGCGTTAAGCTTCAACCTCGGCCCGTTGGCTTTGCAGTTCATTCTCGACCAAGGTGGCAGCGGTTACTTTCGCACGCGTGTGGTGCAGGCATACCTGGACAGCGGTGTGTTCGAGCGGGTACCACAGGCGCCAGAGTTCACTTACCCAACCTTCCTGGTGTATCCACGCGAACACGACAGCGAAGCCCTTCAACAGGCCTTCGCTATCTTGCGCCGACTTGTAGCTGCAGGCGCCAGCGACTGGTCACAGCGCTGGGACCCGGTTATCTGACGCCTCGGCTTTGCTGAGCAAATGGCGCTTGAGGCCGGCAATCAGGTCAGTCTGGGTAATCACCCCCACCAGCTGGTCGGCGTCGAGCACCGGCAGGCAGTGCAAGCCCTGTTCGCACAACAGTGGCAGCAGGTGCTCCAACGGGTGCTGACTGCTGACACTCACCACCCGCCGGCTCATCACCTGCTCCATGCGCACCGCCTTGCGGCCAAACAGCCCGCGCCAGCTGAAACGGCCGCGCTGCATCGCCGGGCCAACCAGGTCGCTGAGGCTGACGATGCCCACCAGTTTGCCGTGCTGTAACACCGGCAGGGTTTTCAGGTGGTAGCTGGCGAGCATTTTCCAGGCCTGTTCAAGGGTGGTGTCGGGCGTGGCGAACTGCACGTCGCGGGACATCACCGAGGCCGCCGTAATACCGCCGAGACTGCGCTGCAGGGCGTGTTGCTCGGTGGCGAGGATGATGCGCTCCAGCTCGTCACGGGTGACGTCGACGAACTCGCCCAGCTGTTCCAGGGCCTGGTCCAGGTCTTCACTGCGGATGCCCACCCGCTCGCCGGGCAGCGGGTCATGGGTGTGGTGCAGGTCTTTGCGCGGCACCGCGCCTTTCGGGTAGCGCACGCCCGTCAAGCGGTTGTAGACAATCGCCACCGCCACCAGGATCAACGCATTGAGCAGCACCGGCTCCAGCAGGTGGTCGCCCATGGCGTTCAGCCCTGAGTCAGCCAGCACGGCGCTCACCGCCACCCCGCCACCCGGTGGGTGCAGGCAGCGCAGCAGGCACATCACCAGCAGCGAGATGCCCAGGGCGGCAGCGGCCACCCACAGCTCGGGGCCGAAGCCTTCACGCATGGCCAGGCCGACCGCGCCCGCCAGGGCATAGCTGCCCAGCACCGGCCAGGGTTGGGCCAGTGGGCCGGAATGCACGGCGAACACCAGCACAGCCGAGGCGGCCAGCGGGCCAAGCAGGTGCAGGGCGATACCGGGGCCATAGGCGATGCTGGTCAGCCAGCCGGCGAGGAACAGGCCGAGCAACGCACCGATAGCGGCACGCAGCCATTCTTTTGGGGGAATATTCAGGGGCGCCGGCAACAGCCGCTGCAGACGACTTTCGGAACGCGAGGCAGGCATTTGAGTAGTCGGAATCTTTGGTTTTTCTGATTAAAAAGAAAGCCCAGCCGAGGTGGCCTGGGCCTCGTATTGCGCGTGCAATACCACAAGGGGCTCCGTCCGTGGAGAGATGGAAAGCGCAGGGTTTCGTGAACGGGATTTTGCCGGGAGGGGGGAGATTGGGCTAATTCAAAAAAATGCGGCTGTACTGCAATTTTTTTGCAGTACTGATCATCCTCAAGCCCGCTCCCACAGGGGATCTCGGCCCCGGCATTATCGGGCCTTGCGCGGCAGGTCGATATTGACGCGAAGCCCACCCAGCGGGCTCTCCAGCAAGGCCAGCCGCCCACCCCAGGCCTCGACGATATCGCGCACGATGCCCAGCCCCAGGCCGTGCCCGTCCACCTGCTCGTCCAGCCGCGAACCGCGCTCCAGCACCTGCTGCCGCTGGCCCTCGGGAATCCCCGGGCCGTCATCATCGACCCATACCTGATAGCCCTCGGCGTTCGGCTCAATGCCAAGGCGCACTTCGCTGTCGGCCCACTTGCAGGCGTTGTCCAGCAGGTTGCCCAGCAACTCCAGGAAGTCCTCACGGTCCCATGGCAACAGCAACCCGGGGGGCACATCGCTGGCCAGCAGCAGCCCTTCCCCATGGATCATGCCCAACGTGCTCAGCAACCCCGGCAGTTCGGCATCGCAATCGAATTGCGCACCGGGCAAGGCATCACCCGCCAACCGCGCGCGATTCAGTTCGCGCGCCAACCGCTGCTGAATCTGCTCCAGCTGCTCACGCATCTGCGCCCGCACCTCGGGCAAGTCCTTCAGGCGCTCGCTGGACGCCAGGCTCAGCAGCACCGCCAACGGCGTCTTCAGTGCATGCCCCAGGTTACCCAAAGCATTGCGCGAACGGCGCAGGCTGTCTTCGGTATGGCTGAGCAAGTGGTTGATCTGCCCCACCAACGGGGCCAGCTCGCTGGGCACCTCGGCATCCAGTTGTGACCGCTGGCCTTGCTGCAGTTGGGCGATCTGCTGGCGCGCCCGTTCCAACGGCCGCAGCGAACGCGTTACGGTCATGCGCTGCAGCACCAACACCAGAATCAGTGCCACCAGGCCCATGCCAAGGCCGATCTGCTGCATGCGCCGAAAGCCCTCACGCACCGGCGAGTAATCCTGCGCGACGCTGATGGAGATGTCTTGGCCCAGGCGCCGGTAGTCAGCGCGCAGGGCTAGCAGTTGCTGCCCTTCCGGGCCGAGTTCATGGCTGTCGGAAAGGCCTGGCGCAGCTGGCTTGGGCATGTCCAGGTCCCACAGCGAGCGTGAGCGCCAGGTGCCTTTGTCGAAATCGATACGGAAGTAATAACCGGAAAAAGGCCGCTGATACGCCGCCGAGATGCGGCGCTCATCCAGCTGCAGGCCGGATGGCCCGCGCACCAGCGCCACCAGCAGGTTCTCGCTTTCCTTGCGCAGGCCGTTTTCCAGGTAACGCTGCAGGCCGGCTTCGAACAACCACAAGGTCAGTTGCGCCAGGACCACGCCGACGACCACCAGCACCGCGACCAGGCCAAGGCTCAAACGCGCCTGGATCGACTTCACCCGGTGCTCCCCGCGTAGATATAGCCTTGCCCGCGCCGGGTCTCGATCACGCTGCGGCCCAGCTTGCGGCGCAAGTGGTTGACGTGTACTTCCAGCACGTTCGAATCCCGCTCGGTTTCACCGTCGTAGAGGTGCTCGGCCAGGTGGCTCTTGGACAGGATCTGCTGCGGGTGCAGCATGAAGTAGCGCAGCAGGCGGAACTCGGCGGCGGTCAGCTGCACATCCACGCCATCACGGCTCACGCACTGGCGGCTTTCATCCAGGTGCAGGCCGGCAGCTTCCAGTGTTGGCTGATTGGCCAGACCACGCGCACGGCGCAGCAGCGACTGGATGCGCAGTTGCAACTCCTCCGGGTGGAACGGTTTGCTCAGGTAGTCATCAGCCCCGGCTTTCAGCCCTTCGATACGCTCGGCCCACGAGCCACGGGCGGTAAGGATCAGCACCGGCGTGGCCAGGCCGGCGGCACGCCACTGGGCCAGCACGTCCAGGCCCGGCAAGCCCGGCAGGCCAAGGTCGAGGATGATCAGGTCGTAGGGCTCGCTCTGGCCCTGGTACACCGCATCGCGGCCGTCAGCCAGCCAGTCCACGGCATAACCCTGGCGCTGCAGGCCGGTGGTCAGCTCGTCGGCCAGCGGTACATTGTCCTCGACAAGCAACAGGCGCATTCAGTCGTCTTCCTCGTCTTTGAGCAAGGCGCCGGTGCTGGCATCGAGCTTGATCTCGCGCACCACACCGTCCGCCGTCAGCAGTTCGACTTCATATTCGTAGCGATCGTCGTCCTCTTCCAGCTCGGCCTCCAGCAAACGCGCTCCGGGGTAACGCCCCAGGGCGGTTTCCAGCAACTGTTCGAGCGGCAGGATGACGCCCTTCTGGCGCAGCTTCAGGGCTTCGTCCTGGTCAAGGTCGCGGGCGGCGGCCAGCGAACACACGGCCAGCAGCGCCAGCGCGAGGTAGCGCGCTGGCCGCGGTAAGTGAATCATCAGTTGTCCCGCTCGTCCTTCAGCACTTCACCGGTCTTGGCGTCCAGCGCCACGTCCCATTCTACGTTCTGCGTGTCACGCAATTCGACCTTGTAGATGTAGCGGCCGTACTCGTCTTCCAGCTCCGAATCGGTGACAGTGGCGCCCGGGTGCTTGGCCACGGCGGTGGCTTTCAGCTCGTCGAGCGACTTAATGGTCTTGGCGTTGACCAGTTTGACCACTTCGTCAGGCTGTACGTCCTTGGCGAAGGCGGCATTGGCGCCCAGGGCAAGGGCGGCGGCGGTGAACAGGGCAGTCAAGGTTTTCATCGTTCTTCTCTCCTGAGAACTGTGCAAGTTGTCTACGGGGTTAAGATTAACCACCGGTCCTTAATTCAACCTGAAAACAGCTGGCGCCATGATAGCTCAGGTCAAGACCACACCACCGGGCGGTTGCATGAACACCTGCAAGCCTTGTAGCGGGCATGCTGGTAGACTGCGAGCATTATTGATTCGCACAGAGTTATGACAGCGTGGAAATCTTCAAGGAATTTACATTCGAATCGGCTCACCGCCTGCCCCACGTCCCTGAAGGGCACAAATGCGGCCGCCTGCATGGCCATTCGTTCAAGGTCGGCCTGCACCTGACCGGCCCGCTGGACCCGCACACCGGCTGGATTCGCGACTTCGCCGAGGTCAAGGCGATCTTCAAGCCAATCTATGACAAGCTGGACCACAACTACCTGAACGACATCCCGGGCCTGGAAAACCCCACCAGTGAAGTGATCGCCAAGTGGATCTGGGAGCAGGTCAAACCGCTGATGCCAGAGCTGTCGAAGGTGCGCATCCACGAAACCTGCACCAGCGGGTGTGAATACACCGGCGACTGATTCGGTCGCTTCACTGGCCTCTTCGCGGGCAAGCCCGCTCCCACAGGTACATCACGCCATCAAGAGCAGTGGTAATGCTGTCGGAGCCGGCTTGCCCGCGAAGAGGCCAGCAGCTTTATCAAATAGTTTCAGCCTTGCCCCGACTGCAAGGCATCACGCAGGAAACTTGGCGCGATGTAGCGCTGATAATGCGCTTCTGAAAGCAGGAAGAATTCGCGGTCGATGGCATCGCGCAATTGCGGCAGTTCCCAGTCACGGAACTCTGGCAGCAAGACCATGCCATAGGCCTCAAGGTCCCGGATCATCCGCGCCCCACGGGCAATCAACTGGTACGCCCAGCAATACGCCGACTGCTGCTCGACAAAGCGGATGGAGCGCTGTTCCAGCTGCTGGCGCAGCAAGCCTTTGTCGAACACCTCCAGCTTGGCCATCATCACCTGCACCAGCAACTGCTCAAGGCGCAGCCATACCGCGCGCTTCTGCGCGTCGTCGTAGCCGTTCCAGTTGATCACTTCGTGGTGGAAGCGCTTGCAGCCACGGCACACCGTGTCTCCGTACACCGTGGAGCACAGGCCGACACAAGGGGTCTTGATGGACTTGTTGGACATGAAAAACAACAGCTTGGCGGTGGAACACGGCCCCATGTTAGCCCTTTGTCTAACCAGGGTCACTCGTTAAAGTCATCTTCTGCGCCTTACCTTCAGGCTTTTTTTGCCGTAGAATCATCCCGCCTTTTCAAAGGCAACAATGTCCGTTGGAAGCTGTTTTCAAAGCGTCACGAGCACAGTTAATCCGGTAGAACGGCGTTGGCCCGGGCCATGCACCCCTCGCATGCCCGCGCCAGCCCTCATCAGCTCCCCGTTCTGCAGGCGTAAAACTTTGAAAGCAGCTTCTGTAAGGATTCTTTGCGACCCTGGCTGGGCGGCCCACAAAGCCGTAGCAGCGCATGGGTGCATGGAATGCTGGATGAGCGTCCCGGACCCCCTTTAGGGACCACTGATGAGGGAAATAACTGTGCTTGAAGCCTACCGCAAACACATCGAAGAGCGTGCCGCCCTGGGTATCGTGCCCCAGCCGCTGAACGCCGAACAAACTGCAGGCCTGGTCGAGCTGCTGAAAAACCCGCCGGCCGGCGAAGAAGCCTTCCTCGTAGACCTGATCACCAACCGCGTACCGCCAGGGGTCGACGAAGCTGCCTACGTCAAGGCTGCTTTCCTCTCCGCCGTCGCCAAGGGCGAAGCCAAGTCGCCACTGATCGACCGCAAGCACGCCACCGAACTGCTGGGCACCATGCAGGGCGGCTACAACATCGAAACGCTGGTCGCACTGCTGGATGACGCCGAACTGGGCGCCGTCGCGGCCGAACAGCTCAAGCACACCCTGCTGATGTTCGATGCCTTCCACGACGTGGCCGAAAAAGCCAAGGCGGGCAACGTCCACGCCAAGGCCGTGCTGGAGTCCTGGGCTGCCGGCGAGTGGTTCACCTCGCGCCCGGCCATCGCCGACAAGTACACCCTGACCGTGTTCAAGGTGCCTGGCGAGACCAACACCGACGACCTGTCCCCTGCCCCGGACGCCTGGTCGCGCCCTGACATCCCGCTGCACGCCCTGGCCATGCTGAAAATGGCCCGTGACGGCATCGAGCCGTCGCAGCCAGGTTCGGTCGGCCCGCTGGCCCAGATCGAAGCCGTCAAGGCCAAAGGCTTCCCGGTTGCCTACGTCGGTGACGTGGTCGGTACCGGTTCGTCGCGTAAATCCGCCACCAACTCGGTGCTGTGGTTCTTCGGTGACGACATCCCGTACGTGCCGAACAAGCGCGCCGGCGGCTTCTGCTTCGGCACCAAGATCGCCCCGATCTTCTACAACACCATGGAAGACGCCGGCGCCCTGCCGATCGAATTCGACTGCACCAACCTGGCCATGGGCGACGTCATCGACGTGTACCCGTTCAAAGGTGAAGTGCGCCGCCACGGCAGCGACGAGCTGGTTACCGAGTTCGCGCTGAAAACCGAAGTATTGCTGGATGAAGTCCGCGCTGGCGGCCGCATCCCGCTGATCGTCGGCCGTGGCCTGACCGAAAAAGCACGCGCCGAGCTGGGCCAGGGCCCATCGGACCTGTTCAAGAAGCCAGAGCAGCCTGCCGACACCGGCAAGGGCTTCACCCTGGCGCAGAAGATGGTCGGCCGTGCCTGTGGCCTGCCAGAAGGCCAGGGCGTGCGCCCGGGTGCCTACTGCGAGCCTAAGATGACCACCGTCGGCTCCCAGGACACCACTGGCCCGATGACCCGTGACGAGCTGAAAGACCTGGCTTGCCTGGGCTTCTCCGCTGACCTGGTCATGCAGTCGTTCTGCCACACCGCGGCCTATCCGAAGCCGATCGACGTCACCACCCACCACACCCTGCCAGACTTCATCCGCACCCGTGGCGGCGTGTCGCTGCGCCCGGGCGACGGCATCATCCACAGCTGGCTGAACCGCATGCTGATGCCTGACACCGTGGGTACCGGTGGCGACTCGCACACCCGCTTCCCGATCGGCATCTCGTTCCCGGCCGGTTCCGGCCTGGTAGCCTTCGCCGCTGCCACCGGCGTCATGCCGCTGGACATGCCAGAGTCGATCCTGGTGCGCTTCAAGGGCAAACTGCAACCTGGCATCACCCTGCGTGACCTGGTGCATGCGATCCCTTACTACGCCATCCAGCAAGGCCTGCTGACCGTCGAGAAGAAAGGCAAGAAAAACGCCTTCTCCGGCCGCATCCTGGAAATCGAAGGCCTGGACGAACTGACCGTCGAGCAAGCCTTCGAGCTGTCCGACGCCTCGGCTGAGCGTTCTGCTGCCGGTTGCACCATCAAACTGCCAGAGAAGGCCATCGCCGAGTACCTGCAGTCCAACATCACCCTGCTGCGCTGGATGATCGGCGAAGGCTACGGCGATGCCCGCACCCTGGAGCGCCGCGCCCAGGCCATGGAAGCCTGGCTGGCCAAGCCTGAGCTGCTGTCGGCCGACGCCGATGCCGAATACGCCGAAATCATCGAAATCGACCTGGCCGACGTCAAAGAGCCTGTGCTCTGCGCGCCGAACGACCCGGACGATGCCCGCCTGCTGTCTTCGGTACAGGGCGAGAAGATCGACGAAGTGTTCATCGGCTCGTGCATGACCAACATCGGTCACTTCCGCGCTGCCGGCAAGCTGCTGGAAAAGGTCAAGGGCGGTATTCCGACCCGTCTGTGGCTGGCCCCGCCAACCAAGATGGACGCCCACCAGCTGACCGAAGAAGGCTACTACGGCATCTACGGTAAGGCCGGTGCGCGCATGGAAATGCCAGGCTGCTCGCTGTGCATGGGTAACCAGGCACGTGTTCAGACCGGTTCGACCGTGGTCTCCACCTCGACCCGTAACTTCCCGAACCGTCTGGGCGACGCCACCAACGTGTACCTGGCATCGGCCGAGCTGGCTGCTGTCGCTTCGATCATCGGCAAGCTGCCGACCGTCGAAGAGTACATGCAGTACGCGAAAGACATCGACAGCATGGCTGCCGACGTTTACCGCTACCTGAGCTTCGACCAGATCGCCGAGTTCCGCGAAGCGGCAGCCAACGCCAAGATCCCGGTGGTTCAGGCGTAAGCTGAGTTACACGCTGTAAAAGAAAGCCCCGGCAGCGATGCCGGGGCTTTTTCATTTGCCTGCTCACACCCGCTCAGATCACGAACAAATCCACAAAGCGGTGCACCGCCATCGCTTCCAGCATTTGCTGGTCCTTGCACACTTCCAGCACCTCCCCACACCGCTGCCGCGCAAACCGCGTTGCCAGGTTGGCCCTGAACTTGGCCTCCAGCAGGGGTATGCCCTCCCCTCGCCGCCGCCGGTGCCCGATCGGGTATTCCACCACCACCTGCTCGGTACTGCTGCCATCCGTGAAGAACACCTGCAGCGCATTGGCGATCGAGCGCTTGTCCGGCTCGAGGTACTCGCGGCTGAAGCGCGGGTCTTCCACCACTTCCATCTTCTCGCGCAGGCGGTCGATGCTGGGGTGGTTGGCATGGAAGGTGTCTTCATAGTGCTCCGCCACCAGATGCCCGAAGATCAACGGCACTGCCACCATGTACTGCAAACAGTGGTCACGGTCAGCGGCATTGGCCAGCGGGCCGCTCTTGGAAATGATGCGGATTGCCGACTCCTGGGTGGTGATGACGATGCGGTCGATTTCATGCAGGCGGTTACGCACCCGTGGGTGCAGGGTGACCGCCGCTTCGCAGGCAGTCTGGGCGTGAAATTCGGCGGGGAAGCTGACCTTGAACAGCACATTTTCCATCACGTAGCTGCCCAGGGCCTGAGGCAGACGCAGTTCGTACTGCCCGGCGGGCTTGAGCGCCAGGTCCTTGTTGGTATGGCTGAACGATACGTCGTAGAAGCCCCACTGTGGGGCCGTGAGCACACCCGGTACGCCCATCTCACCGCGCAGGGCGATATCGGCCAGGCGCACGCCACGGCTGGACGCATCACCCGCCGCCCAGGACTTGCGTGAGCCGGCATTGGGCGCATGCCGATAGGTGCGCAGGGCCTGGCCATCGACGAAGGCATGGGACAACGCCGAGAGCATCTGTTCGCGGTTGGCGCCCATCAACCTGGCGCACACGGCAGTCGAGGCCACTTTCACCAAAATGACATGATCGAGACCGACACGGTTGAACGCGTTTTCCAGTGCCAGCACACCCTGGATCTCATGGGCCATGACCATGGCTTCGAGCACATCACGCATCAGCAGCGGTTTTTCACCAGCGGCCACACGCTTCTGCGACAGGTGATCGGCAACGGCCAGGATACCGCCCAGGTTGTCCGAGGGGTGAGCCCATTCGGCTGCCAGCCAGGTGTCGTTGTAATCCAGCCAGCGCACGGTGCAGCCAATGTCCCAGGCCGCCTTGACCGGGTCGAGCCGGTAGGCGGTACCGGGGACGCGGGCACCATTGGGCACCAACGTGCCTTCAACCTGAGGACCGAGCAGTTTGGTACATTCGGGAAAGCGCAGGGCCAGCAGGCCGCAGCCCAAGGTGTCCATCAGGCAGTTGCGTGCGGTGTCGAGGGCTTCGGCGGAATCGACCCGGTAGCCGAGGGCGTAGTCGGCCAGGGTTTGCAGCACTCGGTCGTAGTCCGGGCGGTCGTTCAGGTCAACGTTGGCGCTCATATGCAGCTCCTGTGAAAGGGGGCTGCTGTGCAGCCCCTCTTGAAGCCGAGCGCCATTGGTGCGTTAGAAGCTATCGCCAGGCACGCGAACCCAGCCCTCCATCAGCACGCGAGCACTGCGGCTCATGATTGCCTTGGTCACTGTCCACTCACCATTCACCTGACGCGCCTCGGCCCCGACCCGCAAGGTGCCCGAGGGGTGGCCGAAACGCACGGCGCTACGCTCCCCCCCGCCAGCCGCGAGGTTGACCAGCGTGCCCGGAATGGCCGCCGCAGTGCCAATCGCCACCGCAGCCGTCCCCATCATCGCATGGTGCAGCTTACCCATGGACAAGGCGCGCACCAGCAGGTCGATATCACCCGCTTGCACCGCCTTGCCACTGGACGCAGTGTAGGTGCTCGGCGGCGCAACGAACGCCACTTTTGGTGTGTGCTGACGTCCGGCTGCCTGGTCGACGTTTTCAATAAGGCCCATGCGCACGGCACCGTAAGCGCGAATGGTCTCGAAGCGCAGCAGCGCCTGAGGGTCCCCGTTGATGGCATCCTGCAGTTCAGCACCGGTGCAACCGATATCGGCCGCATTGACAAAGATGGTAGGAATGCCGGCGTTGATCAGGGTGGCCTTGAACGTGCCTACGCCCGGCACCTCCAGCTCATCGACCAGGTTACCGGTCGGGAACATCGAACCGCCGTCACCGTCTTCGTCGGCTGCCGGGTCGAGAAACTCCAGCTGCACCTCGGCCGCCGGGAAGGTCACCCCGTCCAGCTCGAAATCGCCGGTTTCCTGCACTTCACCTTCGGTGATCGGCACATGGGCGATGATGGTCTTGCCGATGTTGGCCTGCCAGATGCGCACCGTGGCGATACCGTTGCGTGGAATGCGCGCCGCGCTCACCAGGCCACTGCTGATGGCGAACGAACCGACCGCCGCAGACAGGTTGCCGCAGTTGCCGCTCCAGTCGACAAACGCCTTGTCGATACTGACCTGGCCGAACAGGTAGTCCACATCATGCCCGGGCTTGATGCTTCGCGACAGGATCACGGTCTTGCTGGTGCTGGAGGTGGCACCGCCCATGCCGTCGATCTGCTTGCCGTAAGGGTCGGGGCTACCGATTACCCGCAACAGCAGCGCATCGCGGGCCGGCCCCGGGATTTGCGCCTGCTCGGGCAGGTCTTGCAGGCGGAAGAACACACCCTTGCTGGTGCCGCCACGGATGTAGGTGGCGGGGATTTTTACTTGCGGTACATGTGCCATGTTCAAGTCCTGTTCAAGCGGTTGCTTCGAGGAAGTCCTGGGCAAAACGCTGCAGCACGCCACCCGCCTCGTAGATCGACACTTCCTCGGCGGTATCCAGGCGGCAGGTCACCGGCACTTCCAGGCGCTCACCATTGCTGCGGGTAACCATCAGGGTCAGAGTCGCCCGCGGCGTACGCGCGCCCAGAACGTCATACGTCTCGCTACCGTCCAGGCCCAGGGTCTTGCGGTCGGTGCCCGGCTTGAACTCCAGCGGCAGCACGCCCATGCCCACCAGGTTGGTACGGTGAATGCGCTCGAAGCCTTCGGCCACGATCGCCTCGACACCCGCCAACCGCACGCCCTTGGCCGCCCAGTCACGGGACGAACCCTGGCCGTAATCGGCGCCGGCCACGATGATCAGCGGCTGCTTGCGCTGCATGTAGGTTTCGATGGCTTCCCACATGCGGGTGACCTTGCCTTCCGGCTCGATACGCGCCAGCGAACCCTGCCTTACGCTGCCGTCTTCCTTGCGCACCATTTCGTTGAACAGCTTGGGGTTGGCGAAGGTGGCACGCTGGGCGGTCAGGTGGTCGCCACGGTGGGTGGCGTAGGAGTTGAAGTCTTCTTCCGGCAAGCCCATTTTCGCCAGGTACTCGCCAGCGGCACTGTCGAGCATGATGGCGTTGGACGGCGACAGGTGGTCGGTGGTGATGTTGTCCGGCAACACCGCCAGCGGGCGCATGCCGCGCAGGGTGCGCTCACCGGCCAGGGCACCTTCCCAATAGGGCGGGCGGCGGATGTAGGTGCTCATCGGGCGCCAGTCGTACAGCGGCGCCACCTTCGGTCCACGGTCTTCCTCGATGGCGAACATCGGGATGTACACCTTGCGGAACTGCTCTGGCTTGACCGCAGCACGCACCACGGCGTCGATCTCTTCATCGCTCGGCCAGATATCCTTGAGGCGGATTTCCTTGCCATCGACCACACCCAGCACATCCTTCTCGATATCGAAGCGGATGGTGCCGGCAATGGCATAGGCCACCACCAGTGGCGGGGACGCCAGGAAGGCCTGCTTGGCATACGGGTGGATACGCCCGTCGAAGTTACGGTTACCCGACAGCACGGCGGTGGCGTACAGGTCGCGGTCGATGATTTCTTGCTGGATTACCGGGTCCAGGGCGCCGGACATGCCGTTGCAGGTGGTGCAGGCAAAGGCGACGATACCAAAGCCCAGTTGCTCCAGCTCCTTCTCCAGCCCCGCCTCTTCCAGGTACAGCTGCACGGCCTTGGAGCCCGGTGCCAGCGACGACTTGACCCAGGGTTTGCGGGCCAGGCCCAGCTTGTTGGCATTGCGCGCCAGCAGGCCTGCGGCAATCACGTTGCGCGGGTTGCTGGTGTTGGTGCAGCTGGTGATGGCGGCGATGATCACCGCGCCGTCAGGCATTTGCCCCGGTACTTCTTCCCAACTGCCGGCGATGCCTTTGGCCGCCAGGTCGCTGGTGGCCACGCGTGCGTGTGGGTTGGACGGCCCGGCCATGTTGCGCACCACGCTCGACAGGTCGAAGCTCAGGGTGCGCTCGTAGACGGCGGCGCCCAGGCTGTCGGCCCACAGGCCGGCGGCCTTGGCGTAGGTCTCGACCAGCTTGACCTGCTGCTCTTCGCGACCGGTCAGGCGCAGGTAATCGATGGTCTGCTGGTCAATGGCGAACATGGCTGCAGTGGCGCCGTATTCCGGGGCCATGTTGGAGATGGTGGCGCGGTCGCCCAAGGTCAGGGCACGGGCACCCTCGCCATGGAACTCCAGGTACGCGCCAACGACTTTCTGCTTGCGCAGGAACTCGGTCAGGGCCAGCACCAGGTCGGTGGCGGTGATGTTCGGTGCCAGCTTGCCGGTCAGTTCGACGCCGACAATTTCCGGCAGGCGCATCCACGAGGCACGGCCCAGCATCACGTTCTCGGCTTCCAGCCCGCCGACGCCTATGGCGATTACGCCCAGGGCGTCGACATGGGGCGTGTGGCTGTCGGTGCCGACGCAGGTGTCCGGGTAGGCCACGCCACGGTCGTTGTGGATGACTGGCGACATCTTCTCCAGGTTGATCTGGTGCATGATGCCGTTGCCCGGCTGGATCACGTCGACGTTCTTGAACGCTTTCTTGGTCCAGTTGATGAAGTGGAAGCGGTCTTCGTTGCGGCGGTCTTCGATGGCGCGGTTCTTTTCGAACGCCTGCGGGTCGAAGCCACCGCACTCGACGGCCAGCGAGTGGTCGACGATCAGCTGCACCGGCACCACCGGGTTGACCGCGGCCGGGTCACCGCCTTTGTCGGCAATGGCATCACGCAGGCCGGCCAGGTCGACTAGCGCGGTCTGGCCGAGGATGTCGTGGCACACCACGCGGGCCGGGAACCAAGGGAAGTCGAGGTCGCGCTTGCGCTCGATCAGTTGGCTCAGCGAGGCATCGAGGGTGGCCGGATCGCAGCGGCGCACCAGGTTTTCGGCGAGCACGCGGGAGGTGTATGGCAGGCCGTCGTAGGCGCCGGGCTTGATCGCCTCGACCGCCGCACGGGCATCGAAGTAGTCCAGGTCGGTGCCTGGCAGGTTTTTGCGGTATGCAGTATTCATTGTTCAGGCTCGGTCAAGGATTCGGAAAGCTCCGCCGCACCCTTGTAGGAGCGGGCTTGCCCGCGCATGCGTCAGCAGGTGCTCCGCTGTTGCCCGGTCGGGCGCATTCGCGGGCAAGCCCGCTCCCACAGGGGAAACGGGTTGCCTCTCTATTTCTGTTCAGCGCTGTTCGATCGGCACGAACTGGCGCTGCTCGACGCCGACATATTCGGCACTCGGGCGGATGATGCGGTTGTTGGCGCGCTGCTCGAAGACATGCGCCGCCCAGCCGGTCAGGCGCGAGCAGACGAAGATCGGGGTGAACAGCTTGGTCGGAATGCCCATGAAGTGGTACGCCGAAGCATGGTAGAAATCGGCATTGGGGAACAGGCGTTTCTGCTCCCACATGGTCTTGTCGATGGCTTCGGAAACCGGGTACAGCACCTTGTCACCCACTTCGTCGGCCAACTGCTTCGACCAGCCCTTGATCACCTCGTTGCGCGGGTCGGACTCTTTGTAGATCGCGTGGCCAAAGCCCATGATCTTGTCCTTGCGCTCCAGCATGCGCAGCAGCTCGGCGGTGGCGTCCTGCGGGCTCTGGAAACGCTCGATCAGCTCCATGGCCGCCTCATTGGCACCGCCGTGCAGCGGGCCGCGCAGCGAGCCGATGGCAGCGGTGACGCAGGAGTACAGGTCGGACAGGGTCGAGGCACAGACGCGGGCAGTGAAGGTCGAGGCGTTGAACTCGTGCTCGGCGTAGAGGATCAGCGACACGTTCATCACCTTGACGTGCAGCGCGCTCGGCTTCTTGCCATGCAGCAGGTGCAGGAAGTGGCCACCGAGGGTGTCTTCGTCGCTGGTGCAATCGATGCGCACACCCTCATGGGTGAAGCGGTACCAGTAGCACATCACGGCCGGGAACAGTGCCAGCAAGCGGTCAGTCTTGTCGCGCTGGGCCTCGAAGGTGAGCTCGGGCTCCAGGGTGCCCAGCACGGAGCAACCCGTGCGCATCACGTCCATCGGGTGAGCGTCACGCGGGATGCGCTCCAGCACTTCCTTCAGTGCTTGCGGCAGGTCACGCAGGCCCTTGAGCTTGCGCTTGTAATCCGCCAGCTCGGCCTGGGTTGGCAGCTCGCCGTACAGCAGCAGGTAGGCGACTTCTTCGAATTCGGCACCGGCCGCCAGGTCACGCACGTCATAACCACGGTAGGTCAGCCCGGCACCGGCCTGGCCCACGGTCGACAGTGCGGTCTGGCCAGCCACTTGGCCGCGCAGGCCTGCACCACTGAGTACTTTTGCTTCGGCCACGGTGATTCTCCTTTCTTGAATTTGTTATGGATGCTTTCTGGCTAATTCGGGGTGTTGCTCAGCCCTTCTTCTGGGCAAACAGCGCATCGAGGCTCTGCTCGAAGGCGTGGTAACCAATGGCATCGTAGAGCTCCATGCGGGTCTGCATGGTGTCGATCACGTTTTTCTGCGTGCCGTCGCGGCGCAGCGCGGTGTACACATTCTCGGCTGCCTTGTTCATGGCACGGAACGCCGACAGCGGGTACAGCACCAGCGACACGTCAACCGAGGCCAGCTCTTCGGTGGTGTACAGCGGCGTGGCGCCGAACTCGGTGATGTTGGCCAGGATCGGTGCCTTCACCCGGTCAGCGAACGTCTTGTACATCTGCAGTTCGGTGATGGCTTCCGGGAAGATCATGTCGGCGCCCGCTTCGATACAGGCCTCGGCACGGTCCAGGGCCGCGTTCAGGCCTTCGACGGCCAGGGCATCGGTACGCGCCATGATCACGAAGCTGTCATCAGTGCGGGCATCGACGGCGGCCTTGATGCGGTCGACCATTTCCTGCTGGCTGACGATTTCCTTGTTCGGGCGGTGACCACAGCGCTTGGCGCCCACCTGGTCCTCGATATGGATGGCGGCAGCACCGAACTTGCTCATCGAACGCACGGTGCGGGCAACGTTGAAGGCCGAGGCACCGAAGCCGGTGTCGACATCCACCAGCAACGGCAGGTCGCACACGTCGGTGATACGGCGCACGTCAGTGAGCACGTCGTCCAGGCCACTGATGCCCAGGTCCGGCAGGCCCAGGGAGCCGGCGGCCACGCCGCCACCGGACAGGTAGATGGCCTTGAAGCCGGCGCGCTTGGCCAGCAGGGCATGGTTGGCGTTGATGGTGCCAACCACCTGCAGCGGGTGCTCAGCGGCAACGGCATCGCGGAAACGCTGACCGGGGGTGCTCTTCACAGTCATTTCTCACCTCGTGGGCTGTTGTTGTGGGCGTCCAGGTAGTGACGCTCGATATTGCGCTTGGACGCGCCGATGTGGCGGCGCATCAGGAGTTCGGCCAGTTCGCCGTCACGGTCGGCGATGGCATCGAGAATGCGGTGGTGCTCGGAAAACGCCTGGCGTGGGCGGTTGGGCGTGGCCGAGAACTGGATGCGGTACATGCGCACCAGCTGGTACAGCTCGCCACACAGCATCTTGACCAGGGTCTGGTTGCCGCTGCCCTGGATAATCCGGTAATGGAAGTCGTAGTCGCCTTCCTGCTGGTAATAACCCAGGCCGGCCTGGAACGCGGCATCGCGCTCGTGGGTGTCGAGCACCCGGCGCAGCTCGTCGATGTCTGCCTGGCTCATGCGCTCGGCGGCCAGCCGGCAGGCCATGCCTTCGAGCGATTCACGGATTTCATACAGCTCGATCAGCTCGGCGTGGTTGAGTGACACAACCCGCGCCCCCACATGCGGCACGCGCACCAGCAGGCGCTGGCCTTCAAGGCGGTGAATGGCCTCGCGCAGCGGCCCGCGGCTGATGCCATAGGTGCGCGCCAGCTCCGGCTCGGAGATCTTGCTGCCAGGGGCGATTTCACCTTTGACGATGGCCGCCTGGATGCGCCGGAAGACGTTTTCGGAAAGGGTTTCCGTTTCGTCTGCCTGCACCGGGCTGGGGGTGGAAAGGTCCTGCATATTGTCGACACCTTGAAAAACTCTTCGCCAGAAATTAACGAACAGAGCCCTCCAAGTCAAAGACAAAATGAATATTGTCGACAATCATCTAAGAACGAACTATCACCCTCTCGATGCTGTCAGATCGCGCACCGCTGGCGTCAAGACGTCGGCGTGATAGAATGCCGCGCCTCCGATGGGGTATGGATAGCCTGTCTGTCATCCATTCATGCTTGTTGACAGATAAACGAGGAAGCTTGCGCAGTCGTTGCCAGTCGCCTTGCCCTTAACATAGCCCGAACCTTGCACCGCACCGCGCCAGGATTATGAGACTTACACCCGTTTTATTGCTGCTATACCTCACCCTGCTACCGGCCCTTGGCCAGGCGGCGGGCAAGACCGTGTATGGTCTCAACGAATACGCCCGCCTGGGCGACCTGGACCTGGAAGTGGCCGCCAAGCTCGACACCGGTGCCAAGACCGCATCGCTCAGCGCCCGCGACATCAAGCGTTTCAAGCGCAACGGCGAAAGCTGGGTGCGCTTCTACCTGGCCATCGATGCGGCGCACTCGCACCCGATCGAGCGCCCACTGGCACGCGTGAGCAAGATCAAGCGCCGGGCCGGCGACTATGATGCCGAATCGGGCAAGGCCTATACCGCCCGCCCGGTCATCGAACTCGAAATCTGCCTGGGCCAGGCCATGCGCACCATCGAAGTCAACCTCACCGACCGCAGCGCGTTCCAGTTCCCGCTGCTGATCGGCTCCGAGGCGCTCAAGCACTTCGACGCGCTGGTCGACCCAAGCCTTAAATATGCGGCCGGCAAACCTGCCTGTGCCACCGACGCTCCCAAAGCAGAGTAATCCCGATGCGCTCTCTTACCCTCCATCTGAAAGTCCTGATCACCGTCCTGGTGCTACTGGGCGTGGCGGTCACGGCTTATCAGATCTTCTTCCTCGGCATCCCGGTGACCGAGGATGAAACCGACGACCTGTGGAACATCGACGCCAAGGTCGAGTTCGTGGCCAGCACCAAGGACCCGGTCAAGGTGCAGATGTTCGTGCCACCGCTGAACCGCGACTACGTCAGCCTTAACGAGAGCTTCATCTCCAACAACTACGGGGTCAGCGTCAACCGCGCCGACGGCAACCGCAAGGTTACCTGGTCGGCCCGCCGCGCCAGCGGCAACCAGACCCTGTACTACCGCCTGGTGCTGACCAAGCGCTACAGCAACGAGAAGACCACCGTCAAAGGCCCGACCTTCCGTGACAGCCTGGCGATCGAAGGCCCCGAGAAGATTGCCGCCGAAGCCCTGATGGCGCCGATTCGCCAGCACTCCGCCGACGTCGAGACCTTCGTCAGCGAGACCATCAAGCGGGTCAACAACCTCAACGACGACAACGTCAAGCTGCTGCTGGCCGGCGACACCTCGCCAATGAAAAAGGCCCAGATCATCGACCTGCTGCTGTCGATCGCCCATGTGCCGATGGAGAAGGTGCACACCATCCGCCTGGTGGCCGATACCCCGCAAACCCCTGAGCTGTGGCTGCGCAGCTTCAACGGTAACGACTGGCTGTACTTCAACCCGGACACCGGCGAGCAGGGCCTGCCCAGCGACCGCCTGCTGTGGTGGACCGGTGACGACAACCTGATTACCGTCGATGGCGGCAAGAAGGCCAACGTCACCTTCAGCATGAACAACAGCGAGATGAACGCCATCCGCCTGGCCAAGCTGACCGACGAGAACACCGACGCCGACTTCCTCGAATACTCGCTGTACGGCTTGCCGCTGCAAACCCAGCAAACCTTCATGATCATGGTGATGATCCCGATCGGCGTGCTGGTGATCCTGGTATTGCGCAACCTGATCGGCCTGCAGACCCTGGGCACCTTCACCCCGGTGCTGATCGCCCTGGCCTTCCGCGAGACCCAGCTGGGCTTCGGCATCGTGCTGTTCACGGTCATCACGGCCTTGGGCCTGTCACTGCGCTCGTACCTGGAACACCTCAAGCTGCAGATGCTGCCGCGCCTGTCGGTGGTACTCACCTTTGTCGTGGTGCTGATCGCCGCCATCAGCCTGTTCAGCCACAAGCTGGGCCTGGAGCGCGGGCTGTCGGTGGCATTGTTCCCGATGGTGATCCTGACCATGACCATCGAACGCCTGTCCATTACCTGGGAAGAACGTGGCGGTGGCCATGCCATGAAAGTGGCCATCGGCACCCTGTTCGCCGCATCGCTTGCGCACCTGCTGATGATGGTGCCGGAACTGGTGTACTTCGTGTTCACCTTCCCTGCCGTGTTGTTGATCCTGGTGGGCTTCATGCTGGCGATGGGCCGCTACCGCGGCTACCGCCTCACCGAGCTCGTGCGCTTCAAGGCATTCCTGAAGAAGGCTGACGCCTGATGTTTGGCCTGATCAAGACGTGGAAAGCCCTGGAGGCCCGGGGCATCATGGGTATCAACCGGCGCAACGCGGACTACGTGTTGAAGTACAACAAGCGCCACCTGTACCCGATCGTCGACGACAAGATCATCACCAAGGAGCGTGCCCTGGCGGCCGGCATCCATGTGCCGGAAATGTACGGCATCATCGAGACCGAAAAAGAGATTGAAAAGCTCGACCAGATCATTGGCGGGCGCAGCGACTTCGTCATCAAGCCGGCGCAGGGTGCCGGCGGTGATGGCATCCTGGTCATCGCTGACCGCTTCGAGGACCGCTACCGCACCGTGTCGGGGAGGATCATCAGCCATGAGGAAATCGAGCACCAGATTTCGAGCATCCTCACCGGCCTGTACTCGCTGGGCGGCCACCGCGACCGCGCACTGATCGAATACCGGGTCACCCCCGACCAGATCTTCAAGAGCATCAGCTACGAAGGCGTGCCGGACATCCGCATCATCGTGCTGATGGGCTACCCGGTCATGGCCATGCTGCGCCTGCCGACCCGCCAGTCCGGCGGCAAGGCCAACCTGCACCAGGGCGCCATCGGCGTGGGTGTCGACCTAGCCACCGGCGTGACCCTGCGCGGTACCTGGCTGAACAACATCATCAGCAAGCACCCGGACACCACCAATGCGGTGGACGGCGTGCAACTGCCGAACTGGGACGGCTTCATGAAGCTGGCGGCCGGCTGCTATGAGCTGTGCGGCCTGGGCTACATTGGCGTGGACATGGTGCTGGACCAGGACAAAGGCCCGCTGATTCTGGAACTTAACGCCCGCCCGGGCCTGAACATCCAGATTGCCAACGACTGCGGCCTGACCCAGCGCACCCATGCCATCGAAGCGCACATCGAAGCACTGGCGAAGGACGGCATTACCGAAGATGCCGAACAGCGCGTTCGTGTAGCGCAGGGGTTGTTCGGGCACGTGCCTAACCGCTGAAATCTTGGGACCGCTGTGCGGTCCCTGCATAAAACACAATGTTGAATGTCGCGCCCAGTGCTAGGCGCTTTTCCTACACAGGTCTACAATCGCCCTCCTCGCTTTTACATCGCCGTCCACACTGATGCCGACCTGTACGCTGCACCCCCTGCCCTACCAGCCCGACCCTGCTGCCTATTTCGCCCGCCTGCGCCTGGCCCCCGGCGCGATCCTGCTCGACAGCGCCCGCCCCGGCGCCGAACGCGGTCGCTTCGACCTGCTCAGCGCCTGGCCGCTGCAACAGTTGCAAGCACAGTTCGATGAAGACGGCCGCGCATTCCTTCAGCGTCTGCGTGCCGGCCTGGCGCAACTGGGCCACGCCAGCTTGCCCAAGGGCGTTGAGCTGCCCTTTGCCGGTGGCCTGATCGGCTACCTGAGCTACGACTTCGGCCGCCGACTGGAACACCTGCCAAGCCTGGCTGTGGACGACCTCGGCCTACCTGACGCGCAACTGGGCCTCTACGCTTGGGCACTGGTCAGCGACCACCTGCACGGCACCAGCCAGCTGGTGTTCCACCCGAGCCTGGCAAGCGACGAGCGAGAACGCCTGATCAGCCTGTTCGAAGGCAGTAGCTGCACCGAAACCGGTGATTTCCAGTTGCTCGCCCCAATGGCGGGTGACCTGCAGCCGGAACAGTACAAAGCCGCTTTCGACCAGGTACAGCGCTACATCCAGGCCGGTGACTGCTACCAGATCAACCTGACTCAACGCTTCCGCGCCCCCTGCCAGGGCGACCCCTGGCGAGCCTACCAGGCCCTGCGCAAGGCATGCCCCACGCCGTTTTCCGGCTACCAGCAATTGGCTGACGGCAGCGCCTTGCTGAGCTTCTCGCCCGAGCGCTTCATCCGTGTCAGCCAGGGCCAGGTGGAAACCCGGCCAATCAAAGGCACCCGTCCGCGCGCCAGCGACCCAGGTGAAGACGCACGCAATGCCGAGGAGCTGCTGCGCAGCCCCAAGGACCGCTCGGAAAACCTGATGATCGTCGACCTGCTGCGCAACGACCTGGGGCGCACCTGCGAAATCGGCTCGGTGAAAGTACCGGAGCTGTTCAGCCTGGAGAGCTACCCCAACGTCCATCACCTGGTCAGCAGTGTCACTGGCCAGCTTGCCAACGACAAGGATGCCCTGGACCTGATCGGCGACAGCTTCCCCGGCGGCTCGATCACCGGCGCGCCGAAAATTCGCGCCATGCAGATCATCGACGAGCTGGAACCCGCGCGCCGGGCGCTGTACTGCGGCTCGCTGCTGTATGTGGATGTGCGCGGCGAGATGGACAGCTCGATTGCCATTCGCAGCCTGCTGGTCAAAGACGGCCAGGTCAGCTGCTGGGGTGGCGGCGCGGTCGTGGCCGACTCCGAATGGCAAGCCGAATATGAAGAGTCGATCGCCAAAGTGCGGGTGTTGATGCAGACCTTGCAGGGCTTGTGAGTCCGTCTAGCCCGCGTTTTTTGTTACCATCACCTTACTACGAGCGCACAGCGCCACAGCCAAGATGGAAACCGCCTGATGAGCCAACCCTTCGACGTCGCCGCCCTGGCCGCGACCTATGCCAACAAGTCCCCGCAGGACATCCTCAAGCTTGCCTTCGAGCACTTTGGCGATGACCTGTGGATTTCTTTCAGCGGCGCCGAGGACGTGGTGCTGGTCGACATGGCCTGGAAGCTGAACAAGCAGGTCAAGGTGTTCAGCCTCGACACCGGCCGACTCCACCCGGAGACCTACCGGTTCATCGACCAGGTTCGCGAGCAGTACAACCTGCCAATCGAAATCCTCAGCCCGGACCGCGACAAGCTTGACCCGTTCGTGAAAGAAAAGGGCCTGTTCAGCTTCTACAAGGACGGCCACGGCGAGTGCTGCGGCATCCGCAAGATCGAACCGCTGCGCCGTAAGCTGGCTAGCGTGCGCGCCTGGGCAACCGGCCAGCGCCGCGACCAGAGCCCGGGCACCCGCAGCCAGGTCGCGGCACTGGAAATCGACAGCGCCTTCTCCACACCCGAGCGCACGCTGTACAAGTTCAACCCGCTGGCGCAGATGAGCAGCGAGGAAGTGTGGGGTTATATCCGCATGCTTGAGCTGCCGTACAACAGCCTGCATGAACGAGGCTTCATCAGCATTGGCTGCGAGCCTTGCACCCGGCCGGTACTGCCGAATCAGCATGAGCGCGAGGGGCGCTGGTGGTGGGAAGAGTCGACACAGAAGGAATGCGGGTTGCACGCGGGCAACCTGATCAGCAAGGCCTGATAAGGAGCTTTAAGTTACAAGCTGCAAGCCACAAGAAAAAAGCAGCCCGTAGATGGACTGCCTTTTCTTGAAGCTTGCAGCTTAAAGCTCGTAGCTGCTTTCAGTGCACCGGCAGTTCGACACCTTCGAACAGCTCTTCCAGCTCCTGCTTGTTATGGCACTGAATGGCCTTGGCCATCACTTCGCGGGTCAGGTGCGGGGCGAACTTCTCGATGAAGTCGCACATGAAGCCACGCAGGAAGGTGCCACGGCGGAAGCCGATCTTCGTGATACTGGCCTCGAACAGCTCGCTGGCATCCAGCGCCACCAGGTCACTGTCGAGCTTGGCATCCACAGCCATGCCCGCGACGATACCCACGCCCAGCCCCAGGCGCACATAGGTCTTGATAACGTCGGCGTCGGCCGCAGTGAACACCACTTTCGGCGTGAGGCCGCGGTGGTTGAACGCTTCGTCCAGCTTCGAGCGCCCGGTAAAGCCGAACACATAGGTAACGATCGGGTATTCGGCAACCGCTTCCAGAGTGAGTTTCGGCAGCTTGGCCAGCGGGTGACCCTGCGGCACCACCACGCAACGGTTCCACTTGTAGCACGGCATCATGATCAGGTCGCCGAACAGCTCCAGGGCCTCGGTGGCGATGGCGAAATCTACCGTGCCGTCTGCTGCCATCTCGGCGATCTGCATGGGCGACCCCTGGTGCATGTGCAGGGACACTTCCGGGTACTGCTTGATGAAGCTGCTGATCACCGGCGGCAAGGCATAGCGCGCCTGGGTGTGGGTAGTGGCGATGGACAGCGTGCCCTTCTTCTCGTTAGAGAACTCCTGGGCAATCTGCTTGATGCTTTCGACCTTGCGCAGGATTTCGCCAGCGGTATTGATGATGCGCTCGCCGGCCGGCGTGACGCGGGTCAGGTGCTTGCCGCTACGCGCAAAGACTTCAACACCCAGTTCGTCTTCGAGCAGGCGGATCTGCTTGCTGATACCTGGCTGGGAGGTATACAGGCTCTGCGCCGTCGCGGAGACGTTGAGGTCATGGTGCGCCACTTCCCAGATGTAGCGCAGTTGTTGAAGCTTCATAGGTTCCCCTCGGTTCAGCGATGAGTCCGCGGCAGCAGGCAGCGACGATATATAACTATATTAGTGGTTCTGGAAATAAATCTAGAACAATTTTGTTACATGCCCCCCGGAAACAGCCTACAGCCATCTTCATGCTTTCCTACGCCCCAAGTGCTGCGCCAACGGCACCATGTACACCGGCACCGGTGACAGCTGCAGCAGCCGAACCGCCGTTCGCCCAAGGGGCACATCCACGCCGGCACCGGCGCTGTGGCTGCCGAAAATCAGCAGGTCGACACTCAACCGTTGTGTCTGGTCAAGGATTACCTGCGCGGGGTCACCCTGGCGCACCCGCACCGCCTTGATCACCGCGAGGTCGGCCTCCTCGCCCAGCTCATCACGAAAGTTTTCCAGCACGCGCTGCTCGATGTTGGCCATCACCGTGTTCACGCCCTGGCTGTGCAACTGGTCGAGCGTCTGCTCATCAAGGTAGCTTTGCAGGAGGGATTCGGCGAACTGCCCCATGGGTTCCACTGCATGGATCACATACAACTCGGCATTGAACGTACGCGCCAAGGCCAGCGCGTGTTGCATCACAAAAGGTGCGTAGACACCGAGGTCGGTGGCGTACAGCATAGAGCGGATCATTCGACCTCCTCGACTGCCGCAGCGGCAGAGCAAGCTTCAGCTTAGCAGCGCGCCGGATGCACGCTTTGCCGTCCGGCGCGCTACTGGCGCGGGCTGAAGCGCCCAGCCGAGGTCAGTGCCGCCCTCAGTGAGGCCGGTGGTTGCTGTCGAGGAAGCTCAGCGACTGATAGAGCATTTCCATACGCGGCAAGCAGCAGCCTGCCGCACGCGCACGGGCCAGCGGCTCGGCATAGATGGCCTGCAATTCCAGTGGGCGTTTGAACGTATGGTCGTGATACATGCTTGGCCAGTAGTCGGGCATGCGCTCGGTCACCTGGAACAAGTGCTCGGCATAGCCCTCGGGCAACACGTGGCCACAGGCTGCGGCGCCCTGCACCACCTCGGCCATCAATGCCTGGATGAGATCACGGCTGTGGCTGTCTGCCATCAGCGGCGTGGTGCTGGCCCCCAGCAGCACAGACAGGCCATTGTAGGGCACGTTCCACACCAGCTTCTGCCAGCGCGCCGAGTCGAGATTTGGCATGGCCTGCGAATCGATGCCCGCGCGTTTGAACAACGCCACCCCCTCACCGACCAGCGCAGCACCGCCATCACTTGCCGGCCCACTGTGGTAACCCAGGTTGACAGCTCCGAGTGCCTGATGGCGGATCACGCCTGGCGCATGACGGTTGACACAGATAAAGCACAGGCCGCCCAGCAGGTGCATGTCGCTACGCAAGGCCGGGCGCAATTGCTCCTCCACGCCCAGACCGTTCTGCAGCAGTACAACCTTGGCGCCGGATGCGCCGGCCTGCACGATCAGCGGTGCCAGCTGATCATTGCTGGTGGCCTTGGCACCGATCAGCAACCAGTCGCAAGGCGGCATGTCGGCGGCACTGGCATAGGTTTGTACCTGCATCTGCAACGCACCATGCACATCACTGTCCAGGGTCAGCCCTTGCTCACTGACGGCCTGGTACTCGCTGCGCAACAGAAAATGCACATCGAAACCGGCCCGGGCCAGCATCAACCCATAGAAGCCGCCGATGGCGCCACTGCCGATGATTCCGATGCGAGGGGTGTGCGGATGCATGCCGATCTCCGAGTATAAAGTCAGCCCTCTTTTTACACAGGTTACGCAGCGCTGGGCAGCCCATTCGCGCTCAACGCACTTGATCAGGGAAAAACCCCACAATGACTGGGCCAAGCCCATTGTCGCGCCACCTGTAACGCGCTAAGGTTCGGCTCCCCGCTGCGAATATTCTTGCTGCTGGGCCGCACGGGGATAGCTGGCGGCCGGCACCCGTGACCTGACGAGTAACACGATGGCTGATTTACCGATCGATGACTTGAACGTTGCCTCCAACGAGACCCTGATCACCCCCGATCAGCTCAAGAAGGAAATCCCCCTCAGCGCCAAGGCCCTGCAGACCGTGACTGCCGGCCGTGAAGTGGTGCGCAATATTCTCGACGGCAAGGACCATCGCCTGTTCGTCGTGGTCGGCCCTTGCTCCATCCACGACATCAAGGCCGCCCACGAGTACGCCGAGCGCCTGAAGGTGCTGGCCGAAGAAGTGTCCGATACGCTGTACCTGGTCATGCGCGTGTACTTCGAAAAGCCACGCACCACCGTGGGCTGGAAAGGCCTGATCAACGACCCGTACCTGGATGACTCGTTCAAGATCCAGGACGGCCTGCACATTGGCCGTCAGCTGCTGCTGGACCTGGCCGAGATGGGCCTGCCGACCGCCACCGAGGCGCTCGACCCGATTTCGCCGCAATACCTGCAAGACCTGATCAGCTGGTCGGCCATCGGTGCCCGCACCACCGAATCGCAAACCCACCGCGAGATGGCCTCGGGCCTGTCTTCGGCGGTCGGCTTCAAGAACGGCACCGACGGCGGCCTGACCGTTGCCATCAACGCCCTGCAGTCGGTGTCCAAACCACACCGCTTCCTTGGCATCAACCAGGAAGGCGGCGTGTCGATCGTCACCACCAAGGGTAACCCTTACGGCCACGTGGTACTGCGCGGCGGCAACGGCAAGCCGAACTACGACTCGGTCAGCGTCGCCCTGTGCGAGCAGGACCTGGCCAAAGCCAGGATCAAGGCCAACATCATGGTCGATTGCAGCCACGCCAACTCCAACAAGGACCCGGCCCTGCAACCGCTGGTGATGGAGAACGTTGCCAACCAGATCCTCGAAGGCAACCAGTCGATCATCGGCCTGATGGTCGAGAGCCATCTGAACTGGGGCTGCCAGTCGATCCCGAAAAACCTGGAAGAGCTGCAGTATGGCGTCTCGATCACCGATGCCTGCATCGACTGGTCGGCTACCGAGAAAACCCTGCGCAGCATGCGTACCAAGCTGAAGGACGTGCTACCGCAGCGTAAGCGCGGCTGAGCATTGCAATAAACAAAACGCCGGGCATTGCCCGGCGTTTTTGTATCTGCTGCCTTTCGGCAGCTCAGGCCTTGCTGGAATGCCGCTGCTGACGCTCCATGTAGCGTTCCACATACGAGCAGGACGGAATGACCGTGTAGCCCATCTGTTCGGCGTACGCCAAGGCCTGCTCGGTCAACGCGGCGGCAATCCCGCGGCCCCGCAAGGCGTTCGGCACGAAGGTGCGATAGATGTCCAGCGTCTGCTTGCCCAGATCCATGTACGTCAGATAGGCACGATGACCGTCCACGTTGGTCTCGAACTGATGACCGGCCTGGTCATGGTGGATGGTCAGCGCTTCGCTCATCACTACTCCTCGCAGGTCTTCTCGGCAGACCCATACCTTCACCGATGGTGGTTTATCCGGCACAGAATCCTCTATGCCACCTGTTGCCCCTTCGACCTCTGGACGATTGCAATCGTTCGGATTCTCTGGCACTCACAAGATAGTAGGCGCCGTAAACGGGATTGCTCAAGGTGGTAGCGGCTAAAAATGGCGAAAATGCCCGGAAAGCGACTCTTCCCTGCACGTTCAACAGCCACCGGATGTTGTAGGGCTTAAGACGTCGAAGGACAGTTAAAGTCACCCTTAGTTCAACAAAAAAGTTCCTGTAGTACAACCGCTTGCGAGCCCTGCACGTTTTTTTCACACACGCGTCGCAAATCTTGTCGGCACGGCGTCAAGCAACATTTTTTTTGCAGTTCTTGCGCTCAGTCAGTTTACTTACTACAAGTAATGGGTACTATGTACGCCGGCCAGTTTCTCTTTTCCTGAGAGATGGCTATTTAATAGAAAGTCCTTGAAGGGGAACACGATGAACAACGTTCTGAAATTCTCTGCTCTGGCTCTGGCCGCAGTTCTGGCTACCGGTTGCAGCAGCGTATCCAAAGAAACCGAAGCTCGTCTGACTGCGACTGAAGACGCAGCAGCTCGCGCTCAAGCTCGTGCTGACGAAGCCTACCGTAAGGCTGACGATGCACTGGCAGCCGCTCAGAAGGCTCAGCAGACCGCTGACGAAGCCAACGAGCGCGCCCTGCGTATGCTGGACAAAGCCAGCCGCAAGTAATAATCCTCACGGATTGTTATGGAGCCGACCCACTTGTGGGTCGGCTTTTTTATTGCCTGCAAACAAGGCAAACGCGTCACGCAGATACGAAAAGGCCCGCACTAAGGCGGGCCCGGGTGTGTCGCGAAAACCTTACTGCAGTTCGGGCGGTATGCTCGTCACCATCGGCGCATTGCCCTGGTTTTGCACCGGCACGGCAATTTCTACCGGCATGCCATCTTCTGCAGCCACCACGTCACGCACCATGTCCCAGTTCATGCGCAGGTTGTTGGCCAGGTCTTCCCGCTTGAGCAAAGCGTTGATAACCGCAGTGTGTTTGTCGACCACCGACGGGTTACCCTGGTCGTCCAGCGGCGTGTGCGCCTCCAGATAGACCTTGCCGCCACTGATACCGAACTTGTAGGGCTCGTTGATGATGCGTACCGGCGTACCGACCGGCACCATCTTCGACAGTTCCAACACGTTGTTGTTGAGCATGCGGAAGCAACCGTGGCTGGTACGCATGCCGATGCCGAACTTCTTGTTCGACCCATGGATCAGGTAGCCCGGTACGCCCAAGGTGAACTTGAACGGCCCCAGCGGGTTATCCGGACCTGCCGGCACCACAGCCGGCAGGATGTCACCGTCTGCGGCGTGTTCTTTACGGATGGAGGCAGGCGGCGTCCAGGTCGGGTTCGGCGTCTTGGCGGTGATCTTGGTGTTGGCGATCGGCGAACCCCACCCCTCACGGCCAATACCCAGCGGGAAGGTATGCACTACGTTCTGACCTTTCGGGAAGTAATACAGACGGTACTCGGCCAGGTTGATGACGATACCTTCACGCGGGCCCGGCGGCAGGATGTAGCGGGTCGGCAGGATGATCTCGGTACCGGCGCCCGGCAGCCACGGGTCGACGCCCGGGTTGGCGGCGATCATTTCCAGGTAGCCGAGGTCGTTGGCGGTGCCGATATCGGCGAACGTGTCCTCGTACTTGGCCTTGATCGTATGCACCTGGCCGACGATGTCTTCACCGGGCGGTGGCAGTGGCAATTCCAGCGCAGCAGCGGGGCCCGCTACCAGCAGGGCGGCCAGGGACAGGCTACGGGTGACGGCAGGAAAGCGCGGCAACATCCGGTAAATCCTTCGAAAGATAGGTCAAGAGGAACGATTGTACACCCGCCTTGATGCAAGCGGGAGGCATTGGCGCCCATGCAAGCGTTTCAGATGATGAAAGGTGCTTGCCGTTCAGCTGGCCTGCAGCTCTGGCCAGACCGGGCGCATGCCGCGCCGCTGGGCATCGAGGATGGCACGGCACAGGTCACACAGGCGGCTGTCACGGTAGATGGCGCGCGGCACGGCCGACCAGCGCGGCTGCGCAGGCAGCAGGCCGCCGCACAAGGTGCGGTCTACCGGCACGCCCAGCTCAAGCTGGCGAGCCACCAGGTGAACGCGGATTTCCTGGCAGGCGAACAGGTCGAGCTGCTCATCAGGCTCGATCAGTTGGTAGGCATACAGGGACCAGGCAGGGCGCGGCATCGGGGGCACTCGAAACGGGGGGCGCAACATTAGCCGAAAGCCGGCCCCGTTTAAAGCGTCAGAGCAAGGGTTTTATCGCCGGCCAGGCATTTTCCAGCAAACGCTGCTGGGCACCCTGGGCCGGGTGGATGCCATCGGCCTGCATCAACTCAGGCACGCCCCCTATTCCTTCGAGGAAAAACGGCACCAATGGCACCTGTTTATCCGCCGCCAGCTGTTCATACACCTTGGCGAATGCGGTGGTATAGCGCACGCCATAATTGGGCGGCAGGCGCATGCCCAGCAGCACCACCTTGGCGCCGGCCTGGCGCGCGCTTTCAATCATCGAGGCAAGATTTTGTTGCAATTGCGCAGGCGGCTGCCCACGCAAGCCATCGTTACCGCCCAGCTCCAGCACCACCAAGCTCGGTTTATGGGCTGCAAGCAGCGCCGGTAGCCGCGCCTGGCCACCTGCACTGGTGTCACCGCTGATCGAGGCGTTGACCACTTTATCGTCGAAACCTTCGTCCTTGAGCCGGGTCTGCAACAAAGAGACCCAACCCTGGCGGCTATCCAGGCCAAAACCGGCGCTGATACTATCGCCAACAACCAGCAGTGTTCCCGCCGCCGCGCTCTGGGCCAGGCAATACAGGGCCAGACCGGCACTCAACCACCACACTCGCATCGGATTCTCCATGGGCCCCAGCATTCTCGTTGCGCAGAACCTTAGCAAAGTGGTCTCCAGCGCGGAAGGTGACCTGACCATCCTTCACGCACTCTCCCTCGACCTGGCCCAAGGCGACAGCCTGGCTATCGTCGGCGCCTCGGGCTCCGGCAAGTCGACCCTGCTCGGTTTGCTTGCCGGCCTCGATCAGCCCAGCGCCGGCCAGGTCATCCTTGCCGGCCATGACCTGGGCCCCCTGGATGAAGACCAGCGCGCCCGCGTGCGCGCCGAACATGTGGGCTTCGTGTTCCAGTCGTTCCAGCTGCTCGACAGCCTCAACGCCCTGGAAAACGTGATGCTGCCATTGGAGCTGGACGGCCGCCGGGATGCCCGCGAACATGCGCGCACCCTCCTGGAACGGGTCGGCCTCGGCAAGCGCCTGAGCCACACGCCCCGTCAACTGTCGGGCGGTGAGCAGCAGCGGGTTGCTATCGCCCGCGCCTTCGCGGCACAACCGGCGGTGCTGTTTGCCGACGAGCCCACAGGCAACCTCGACAGCCACACGGGCGAGCGCATCAGCGATTTACTGTTTGAGCTGAACAAGGAGCGCGGTACCACCCTGGTGCTCGTCACCCATGACGAACGCCTGGCCCGGCGCTGCCGCCGCCAGATCCGCCTGGACGCGGGGCGCCTGGTGGCCCCGGTGGAGGCCTGATGACCCACATGCCGTTGTCCCGCCTGTGCGGCCTGGCCCTGCGCCAGCTGCTGCGCGACATTCGCGCCAGCGAAGTACGCGTGTTGTTCTTTGCCCTGCTGGTGGCCGTGGCGGCCAGCACCGCCATCGGCTATTTCGGCGCCCGCCTCAACGGCGCCATGCAGCTGCGCGCCAGTGAATTCCTGGGCGCCGACCTGGTGCTGCAGGGCAGCGCCCCGGCCCGTGCACAGCAGATCGATACCGGCACGGCACTTGGCTTGCGCCATGCACAGCTGGTCGAATTCACCAGCGTGGTAGGCGGCGACAATGGCATCCAGCTGTCCAGTGTAAAGGCTGCCGATGGCGCCTACCCGCTACGTGGGCAAGTACGCAGCGCAGCGGCACCCTATGCCGAGGAAACCCCAGGCGGCGGCCCGGCACCTGGCGAGGCATGGGTCGAGCCCCGCCTGCTGGCCGCCTTGGGGCTGGCGATTGGCGACAGCATCGACGTGGGCATGAAAACCCTGCGCATGAGCCGCGTGCTGACCTACGAACCTGACCGCGCCAACAACTTCTACAGCCTTACCCCCCGGGTGATGATGAACCTGGCCGACCTCGAGGCCACTGGCGTCATTCAGCCGGGTAGCCGGGTTACCTACCGCGACCTGTGGCGTGGCGATACCGAGGCTCTGGCCCAATACCGCCAGGCCGTTGAAAAAGACCTGGCCGCCAACCAGCGCCTGCGCGACACCCGCGATGGCAACCAGCAGATCGGCGGCGCACTGGGCAAGGCCGAACGCTACCTGAACATGGCCAGCCTGGTGGCGGTACTGCTGGCGGGCGTGGCCGTGGCCCTGTCGGCCAGCCGCTATGCCGCACGCCGCCTGGACGCCAGCGCCCTGCTGCGCTGCCTGGGCCTGTCGCGCCGTCAGGCACTGGGACTGTATTGCCTGCAAATGGCCATGCTCGGCCTGGTCGCCGCCCTGGCCGGTGCCCTGCTCGGCTGGCTGGCCCAGCTGGGCCTGTTCCGCCTGCTGCAGGGGCTGTTGCCAAGCGTGGTGCCTGCTGGAGGTATCGTACCCGCCCTGGCCGGCATCGGTACCGGGCTGGTGGCACTGGCCGGTTTCGCCCTGCCGCCGATCGCTGCACTGGGCCAGGTGCCCCCGCTGCGGGTGCTGCGCCGCGACCTGCTGCCGATACCGCCCAGCAGCTGGCTGGTGTATGGCGCCGCGCTGTTTGCCTTGGGCCTGATCATGTGGCGGCTGAGCCTTGACCTGCTGCTCACCTTCGCCCTGCTCGGTGGCGGTCTGGTCGCCGCATTGTTGCTCGGCGGCCTGCTGTTGCTCGGTTTGCGCAGCCTGCGCCAGTTGCTGGCCGGCGCACCGCTGACCTGGCGCCTGGGGTTGGGCCAGCTGCTGCGTCACCCCACGGCCGCCGCCGGCCAGGCCCTGGCCTTCGGCCTGATCTTGCTGGCCATGGCCCTGGTCGCCCTGCTGCGCGCCGAACTGCTCGACACCTGGCAAGCCCAACTGCCCAAGGATGCACCCAACCATTTCGCCCTGAACATCCTGCCGGATGACCGCGAACCGTTCGCGCAACGCCTGCACCAGGTCAATGCAGCCTCGGCGCCGCTTTACCCGGTTACGCCCGGGCGCCTGGTGCAAATCAACGAGCAGCCAGTGCAGCAAGTTGTCAGCAAAGACTCGGCGGGTGAACGCGCCGTGCAGCGAGACCTTAGCCTGACCTGGGCCGCCGAACTGCCCGAAGGCAATCAACTCACTGCTGGCAGTTGGTGGCAAGCCTTGCCGGCCGACAGCGAAATTCCCGGTGTTTCGGTGGAAGCGGAACTGGCCACCAGCCTGAAACTGCACATCGGCGACCTGCTGACCTTCGACATCGGCGGCCAGCAGCGCCAGGCCCGGGTCAGCAGCCTGCGCAGCGTGCATTGGGACAGCTTCCAGCCGAACTTCTACATGATCTTCCAGCCCGGCACGCTGCAGGGGTTGCCGACCACTTACCTGACCAGTTTCTACCTGGCACCCGGCCACGACCTGGATGTGGTGGCGCTGTCGCGGGCATTTCCGGCGGTGACCATCCTGCAGGTGGACGCCTTGCTCGACCAGTTGCGCAGCATCCTCGCCCAGGTGACCCTGGCGGTGGAGTATGTGCTGCTGTTCGTGCTGGCGGCCGGGCTGGCGGTGCTGTTCGCCGGCTTGCAGGCAACGCTGGACGAACGCATTCGCCAAGGCGCCTTGCTGCGTGCGCTAGGGGCGGCGCGGCCATTGCTGGTGAAGGCGCGGCGTATCGAGTTCGGTTTGCTGGGTGCGGCCAGTGGGCTGTTGGCGGCAGTGGGTTGTGAACTGATTACCCTGGTGCTGTATCGCTATGCCTTCGATTTGCAGTGGAGCCCGCATCCTTGGCTGCTTGTGTTGCCGCTGGCGGGGGCGCTGCTGGTGGGAGGCGCGGGGGTGCTGGGGACGCGGCGGGCATTGAATGCGAGCCCGCTGGCGGTTTTGCGGGAGAGCTGATGGTTACCCGCGAAGAGGCCGGTACAGGCAACCCATAATCACTGTCCGTAGCTGATGCTGCTCACATACCAGGTCGCTTCACCGGTAGGTGTATGCACCACCACCTCATCGCCCTCTTCCTTCTTCAACAAGGCACGGGCCATGGGCGAATCGATCGAGATGTAGTCGTTGCGCCCGTAGATTTCGTCATAACCGACAATGCGAAACTTCATGGCCTCGCCATCATCATTCTCGATCTCGACCCAGGCGCCGAAAAACACCTTGCCTTCCTGCTGCGGCGAATAAGCCACCACCTTCACATCTTCAAGACGCTTTCGCAGATAACGCACCCTGCGGTCGATTTCGCGCAGCAGCTTCTTGTTGTACTGGTAGTCGGCGTTTTCGCTGCGATCCCCCAGGGATGCCGCCCAGGCAACCTTCTGAGTGATCTCCGGGCGATATACCCGCCACAGGTGGTCCAGCTCTTTCTTCAGCGCCTCATGGCCTTCCGTGGTAATGATGTTGGTGCTCAACAGCGCACTCCTTAACGGCGGGTAATCAGGCCTTGGCGCGCGATACGGGTGAGGTGGCCAATAACGTCTGCGGCCTCATCCTGCGCCGGAGCCTGGATGACGGCCAGGTCAAAACGGTCATTGCCGTACTGCGCCAGGCGGCAGCCGGTTTCGGCAAACTGAATCAGAAACGCGCGTGCCTGGCCCTTGCGCCGGGACAGGCCTTCGAGGTGACGCAAAAGGGTGGGCTGATGCTGGCCGCCGAGCAGAATGCGCGGTGTGCGGGACGCCTGGTTGGCAGGCAATGGGCTTAAACAGACACTGGTACGTGGGCAACTCATGGAGCTTCTCTCCGCCTCGCGAATCCCGCTGGGCAGCGGTGGGAGGCGTCACCGAACCAGCGCTTTAGCGGTATTTCGGATAACCCGGATGGGGGCTTTCCTGCGCCCCGCAAGTAGCTGTTTAAATCGGCGCAGGCGGTATGCTAGAGCGATGAGCCACAAGTTGCAAGCTACAAGCCGCAAGCAAAAGCAGGCCGAGTATTGGCCCGCTCTTGCTTGCGGCTTGTAGCTCAAAGCTTGCAGCGGGTTACCGGGCGATCAGGCGGTCCAGCGAGAAGCGGCCAGCGCCTTCGATCATGACGGCGACAGTGCCCGCCAGCAGGGCCAGGGCGAACTCATAGCCGTTATTGGACATGAACAGGCCGTTGCCGATATGCACCGAGAAGATCGCCACCACCAGGGTCACGGTCAGCGCCAGAGCCGCCGGGCGGGCCAGCAGGCCGATCACCAGGGCCAGGCCGCCGAAGAATTCGGCACTGCCGGACAGCAAGGCCATCAGGTAACCCGGCGCCAGGCCGATGCTTTCCATCCACTGGCCGGTACCTTCCAGGCCATAACCGCCAAACAGGCCGAACAGTTTTTGCGCGCCATGCGCCATGAAGATGATGCCAACCAGGATGCGGATAACGCTGAGGCCAGCGCCGGCGCGGGTGGAGAACAGGGCGTTGAGGGTCGTGTTGTTCATGTCGAAGCGTCCTTGAAGCGGAGAAGTTGTGTTGGGATGGGCGCTATCATAATCAATTCAATAGATATGAAAATCGCAAAAACCCCAACATAACAATCTATAAAATCGATTTATCAACGCTTTGCTACGCGCTCCAGCACCGCACGCTCGCGGTTGAACGCCAGGAAGTACTTGTTGACGCTATTGACGAAGTTGACCGGCCCCATGCCGACCTGCTCCATGGCAATGCGCTCGGTCTGGAAGAACCACTGGTTGCCATTGAGGCCACGCCGCCGGGCCTCGGCACGCATGGCCTGGACCCGCTCGGGGCCGAGGTTGTAGGCCGCCAGTACAAAGGCCATGCGTTCACGCTCGTTGATCTTGGGGCTGGCAAAGAACTTGCGGCGGATTAGCGCCAGGTAACGGGCACTGGCTTGTACATTGCCATCTACCGTGGCGGTGTTGCTCACCCCTACCCGCTGGGCCGCCGAAGGCGTTATCTGCATCAAGCCGTGGGCACCGCCAGTGCCACGCGCGGCCGGGTTGAGGGTGGACTCCTTGAAGGCCAGCGCGGCCAGGTTGAGCCAATCGATCTGCTGCGCCTGGCCATGCTTCTGCAGCACTGCACGCACCGAGGCCAGGCGCTGACGATCCTTGCTGGCCAACGGGTTGTGCACCCGGTACTGGCGGCGGTAGATGCGCTCGAAGGCGGCATCCTGCATCCTGGTTGTCCGGTGCACGGTAGCCCTGCAGGAAACGGTCGACCGTGGCCAGCAATTGCGGTGCATCGCGCCCTACATACCAACGCATGGCCTGCGGCGCCCCCAGGTGCACCCGGGTGTCCAGGCGCAGGCGTGGCATCACCCGCGCCCAGCGCCGGGCAATGGGTTGCTCGACCACTGTCAGGTGATAGATGCCCGCCTGCACCATCTCCAGCACATCCTCTACCGCCAGCGTTGAGTCGACCCACTCCACCTTGATCGGCGGCCGTTTGCGCAGGGCCAGTTGCTGGTTGGCCTGCTGGATCAGCGGCCCGGCGGCACTGGCACTGGTCAAGGCCACGGTACGCCCGGAAAGCTGTTCGACCTTGCTGAAGCTTCGCTCGCCCTTGCGCCCCACCAGCGTCAGCGGCACTTGGTCGAGAATTGGCGCACTGCTGCTGACGCCGCGCACGGTGCCGGGGTCAAGCAGCTCGCCCGGCGCTGCCAGGTCACCCTCGCCGCGAGCCAGTGCGCCCAGCAGTTGTTCCTTGGCGCGTGGGATGAGCTTGAGTTGAATCTCCTGGCCATCGGCGGCACGGGCATTGAGGTAATGCTCCAGGGCGCGCAGGCGATAGTATTCGATACCGACCGGCTCACCCTTGACCTCGCCTGAGCTGTTACGGCTTTGATTGACCAACACCCGCAGCACCTGGCTGGAGCGGATCTGTTGTAGGTCGCGCACCTTGGCAGGCGGCATATTCTGCTGCGGCCCCGGCGCGCGCGCATGGGCGGCACCGGGCAGGGTCAGCCCAATCGTCAGCCCGAGCGTGAACAGGAAGGTGAGCCAGCATCGCAGCATGCGAAAACGTGTCCGTGGTCGGTGGGCGGCATCCATGGCTTGCACCGCCAAGTGAGAAATGACGGTAAAAGACCACGGCAACAGCATGAAGTTCTTGGTTTTTTCAGAAAAACGCGGTTTTTGCTATGCTGGCCGCCCCGCGGCACGAGATAGCACCATGCAACTGATCGATATCGGCGTCAACCTGACCAACAGCAGTTTCCACGACCAGCAGGCAGCCATTGTCGAGCGCGCGCTTGAAGCCGGTGTAACGCAAATGGTGCTGACAGGCACCAGCCTGGCGGTCAGCGAGCAGGCACTGGAGCTGTGCCAGCAGCTGGATAACAGCGGCGCGCACCTGTTCGCCACGGCAGGCGTACACCCTCACGATGCCAAGGCCTGGGATGCCAGTAGCGAGCGCCAGTTGCGCCAACTGCTGAATGAGCCGCGCGTGCGTGCGGTGGGCGAATGCGGCCTGGATTTCAACCGCGACTTCTCCCCTCGCCCGCTGCAGGAAAAAGCCCTGGAAGCCCAGCTGGCCCTGGCTGCGGAACTGCGCCTGCCGGTGTTCCTGCATGAGCGCGATGCCAGCGAGCGTTTGCTGGCAATCCTGAAGGATTACCGCGACCACCTGACCGGCGCGGTGGTGCACTGCTTTACCGGCGAACGCGAGGCGCTGTTCGCCTACCTGGACATGGACCTGCACATCGGCATTACCGGCTGGATCTGCGACGAACGCCGTGGCACTCATCTGCACCCGCTGGTAGGCAACATTGCCGAAGGCCGGCTGATGCTGGAAAGCGACGCCCCCTACCTGCTGCCACGCAGCCTTCGGCCCAAGCCGAAGAACGGGCGCAACGAGCCGGCGTTTTTGCCAGAGGTCCTGCGTGAGGTCGCCTTGCACCGGGGCGAATCAACCGAGCATACGGCTGCCCATACCACCGCAACGGCGCGGGCATTCTTCCAGCTTCCCTGAGCCCTGCGTTCGGGCCGTTGATATGTATCAACATCTTGCTGAGTAGATACAGGCACAATGATGGCACCTTGCCAATATTGTTTCCGCTCAACTCAGAGAAGACCTGCCCATGGGTGCCTGGCTTAGCAACGTTTCCCTGAAGTACAAATTCTGGGCCGTCAACGCGGTGGCCTTTGTCACGACCTTACTGCTGGTGCTCTACGCCGTGCATCTGGAGCAACGCGCCCGCGCCGAGGCCGCGCAGGCCCAGGCGGCCGCGCAGGCCCAGCTGATAGCCGCCTGGCCGGCTGGGCAAGCACTGCCCCGCCTTGCCAATGTCATCAGTTGGCCTGCGGGGCAAACGCCGACGTTCGCCGGTGAGGCGCTCGACCCCCTGCGCAACGCCCAAGGCTGGGTCGAACTGCCAGGCGCCTGGGTCCTCGGAGAAAACCCGCTGCGCGGCGCACAGGTGCTGCGCAACGGTGACCAGCACGTGGCCGTGGTGGCCCAGTCGCCAAGCCTGCGCCAGGTGTTCTTCGACCGCTTCAGTAACTACGCGGTGTGCGTGCTGATCCTGATGCTGGCCATGCTTGGCGCTTCGCAGTTGCTGATCCGCTTCCTGCTCAGCCAGCTCAACACCTTGAAAGACGTGATGCTGCATGTGGAGAAAACCGGTGACCTGGCTGCCCGCGTGCCGCTGGCCTGCGGCGACGAGGTCGGCCAGATGGCCGGGGCCTTCAATGCCATGCAGGCCACCTACCACCGGGTCGTCAGCACGGTCGCCCACACGGCGGCACAATTGGACTCCGGCGCCGCACGCCTGGCCGCCAGCATGAGCGACGTGCGCCACGGCATGCTCGGCCAGCAAAGCGAAACCGACCAGGCCGCCACCGCCATCAACGAAATGTCGGCGACGGTACACCACATCGCCCAGCATGCCGGCGCCACCCGCGACCTGTCGCAAACCGCCGACACCTTGGCCGGCAGTGGCAAAGAGGTGGTCAGCCGGGTACAGGACTCGATTTCCGGGCTTTCCAGCGGCGTGCAGCAAACTGCCGAAATGATTCGCCAGCTGGCCGACGACAGCCAGAAGATCAACGGCGTGGTCAGCGTGATCCACAGCATCGCCGAGCAAACCAACCTGCTGGCGCTCAACGCTGCCATCGAAGCGGCGCGTGCTGGCGACCTGGGGCGCGGCTTTGCCGTGGTGGCCGATGAGGTGCGCAACCTGGCCAAGCGCGTGCAAACCTCTACCGACGAAATCACCACCATGGTCTCGGCCCTGCAATCGGGCACCCGCGATGCGGTGGAGTTCATGCAGGAAAGCTCTTACAAAGCCGACGACTGCGTGCGACAAGCCCAGGAGGCCGGCGAAGCGCTGGCCGAGATTACCGGCGCAGTGGCGCAGATGCGCGAAAGCAACACCCAGATCGCCGTGGCCGCCGAGCAACAAAGCCAGGTGGCTGAGGAAATGAACCGCGCCGTGGTGAGCATCCGCGATGTCACCGAGCAGACCGTGCAGCAGACGGTGGGCTCGGCCACCACCAGCAGCGAACTGGCGACCCTGGCCGGCGAACTCAGCAAGGCCATTGGCCAGCTCAAGCTATAGTCACCATAGCCAGCCTCGATTGGCCCCCGCCCGGGGGCCGCACTAAGCTTTGGGCACGACTGTGAGGAAATGCCCATGAGCAAGCGTCTGCCCAACCTGCCCGCCTGGCAATGGCGTGGCTACCACCATAACCACCGCCACCCGGCTAACCTGGTGCTGCACCTGATTGCCGTGCCGCTGTTCATCCTTGGCGCGCTGTTGGTTCTGTCCGGCCTGTTCGCCCTGGACCTGGGGCAGATTGCTGTTGGCGTGATCGCCCTGATTGCGGGGCTTGGCTTGCAGCGCCAGGGGCACCGGCTGGAAGCCGAGCAGCCTGAGCCGTTCGCCAATCGTCAGGACGCCGTGCAGCGATTGCTGACCGAGCAGTTCATTACCTTTCCACGCTTTGTGCTGAGCGGGGCGTGGTGGAAGGCCTGGCGGGAGCGGCATAAACACCGGCATTGATGCCAAGAGGCTGCTTTGCAGCCCAATCGTGACGTAAGGCCGTTCCCACAGGAATCGCGCAGTCCCTGAGGGAGCGGCCTTGCGTCGCGAAAGGAGCGCGCAGTGCTCCCAGGGGTGATCAGGCAAATACGGTCACGGTCTGTCGGCTCAGGGCCAGCAACTCGCCCTCTGCCGTCCAAAGGGCGGCCGCCGCATGCCCATACCCGTCCCGCGCATGTTCGGTTTCCACGCAATAGCGGCACCAGTCCAAGGTCGACAATTTCGCCGTAGGCTGGATGAACTCGATGGTCCAGGTCAGCGTACTGCCTGCAGCCGGTTGCTTGAGAAACGGCATCAGGCTCGGCGGCCAGGCATCGACCAGCGCCAGCAGGTGTGCTTCATTGACCTGGTCTTCTGCCACATCCCGCAACCGCACCCAACCGCCCATCTTGCGCGACTGATTGCCACTGAACGGCAACCCGCCCACCGCCCAGCGCAAGGCAACATGGCGCATGAACTCGGGTGTGACGCCCTTGATGTAGGGCAGTTCGGGTGCGGCGTCTTCAAGCGCTTTCATTTCCATGGCCGGTAATGCCGGTACATCGACCACAGATGGCCGCCCCGCGCCGAAATTGCCTTGCACCAAGGTCACCACCTGGCCATCCTGGACCGCGCGGCCCAGCAAGGTGCTGACAGCCTTGCCTTCACGCAGCACCTCCACCTCGAAGCGAATTGGCACGTCCGCGGCCGCAGGCGCTACGAAGCTGATGGCCAGCGAGCGCACCGGGCGGCTGTCGGTGAGCTTCAGGCGCATGGCCTCATAGACCATGGCCGCCATCAGCCCGCCAAAGGCAGCGCGGCCCTGGGCCCAGCTGGGGGGGATGCTGACGGCTTGCGGGTTGGCTCGCACAGCGTCGAGTAGTTGGTTGAAATTCATGGGCCGACTCCTGCCTGTAGAAAGGGTCGGCCCATCCTAGCCAGCAAACCCTGGGCGATCAGCCCGCATATCGGTCATTGTTCGGGCTAACGCCGCGCCAGTGCCTGCAACAAGGCATCCAGCGTCACGTCCGACTGGCGCTCGGCTTCGTGCAACTCTTGCTCCCAGTCGGCCTGGCAGGGGGCGAGGTCTGCATGGTCGCGCGCCTGCAGCAGCCACTGCAGGCGGTCATGCCAGCCCCCCAGGTCGCCCTGCGCCTTTTTCAGCAAGCGCTGCAGCTTTTTCCCGGCGTGATCAAGCTGTGGATACGCTTCATCGCCATAGCGCGCACGCTTGATCAGCAAGCGCAGGCGGTGACGGTCGTGAGCCGGATCCTGCAAGGCTTTGCGCAATGTACGCCACTGCTTGACCAGGCGCTTGTCGATGCGCTTGCCCAGTGACCGGGTCAGCCCCTCGCGGCCGGCTGCCCGCAGAAACAACGGAAACGCGTCGACAATCGCCAACACACGCGCCAGCTGCGGGCTGGCAGCGACACTGGCGAAGGTCCTGTCCCGCCCTTCCAGGCGCCGCTGCCCGACCGCGACGTGGCCGCGCCCGATCAGTTCGGCTGCCAGCACCTCACGATCGCGCAGCGGCGTGGTCAGGGTACCCAAGGCCCTGGCGGCATCCTCCAGCTGTTCCACGCCAGGCAGCCCGCGCAGGGGCCTGAGCAGGCTGCGCAGACGGCGCAAGGTGATACGCAGGTCATGCAGCGCCTCGCTGTCGGTATTGGCAGCCAGGCGCTCGCGACACGCCAGCAGGCGTACCTGCACGGCCAGCATCTGGGCAACTACATGATCGAGCATGGCAGACATAAGACGCTCCTCGGTCAGCGCCCGGCGCGAGACTCACGAATGTAGAACCGCGCCTTCTCAGCCTTGCGGGTACAGCTTTCGTAGCCTTCGAACTGCTGCTGGGTCTTCGCGCCGGTCAGCAGCGACAAGGCTTTTGAGTAGCTCACGGCACCGGCAAAGCCTTCGGCCTTGGCCAGGTCCAGCTCCTTCCAGGCGGCATCCAGCTGGGTGGCGCAGCTGTCACGGTAGGCCGTCTTGCCCGCGCAGCCTGCCAAGGCCAGGGCAATCAGTGGAAGGCAGATCCAGGCTTTCATCGGTATGACCTCAATGGTAAAAAAACGGTGGCTGTTCGACGCCCGGGCAACTGAAAAGTGCCCGGCCCAGCCAACTTTGCGTGGCCAGCATTATCACAGTAGCTCAGCGCGATCTACATTGAAGCACAGGCCGCCAAGGGTGCATTGTAGGACCATGGTTGCACGGCCCGAGGAATGTTCATGAGTAAACGCGTGGCACTGGTATTGGGATCGGGCGGCGCCCGGGGATATGCGCACATTGGCGTGATTGAGGAAATCGAGCGCCGGGGCTACGACATCGCCTGCATCGCCGGTTGCTCCATGGGGGCGGTGATTGGCGGCATCTACGCCGCCGGCAAGCTGGAAGACTACCGCAACTGGATCGAGAGCCTCGACTACCTGGATGTACTGCGCCTGGTAGACGTGAGCTTTCGCCTCGGCGCCATTCGTGGCGACAAGGTGTTCGGACAGATCCGCAAGATCGTCGGCGAGATCAACATCGAACAACTGCGCATCCCCTACACGGCGGTTGCCGCCGACCTCACCAACCAGCAGGAAATCTGGTTTCAGGAGGGTTGCCTGCACCAGGCCATGCGCGCCTCGGCGGCCATCCCCAGCCTGTTCACGCCAGTGATGCAGGGCAATCGCATGCTGGTAGACGGCGGCATCCTCAACCCGCTACCGATCGTGCCGGTGGTGTCCAGCCACTGTGACCTGATCATCGCGGTCAACCTCAACGCCACCAACCAGAAGCAGTATCAATTGCCGGTGATCGAGCGCCCGGCGGCGTTCAAGATGCGTTTTGACTCCCTGCTGAGCTCGTTGGGCTCTCGCCTGCCGTTCCGGCGCAAGCCGGCAGAGGAGCTGATACGCATCGAAAAGGAGATCGTTGCCGAAGGGCTGGCGCCGCCGAACCCGTGGCTGGCAGATGCCGCCAACCCGGAAGGCCAGCAACCGGCAGCGGCCCCCGAGCGCGAAGGGGCGCCCAAGTCGGCGACCGGCTCGTTCATCATTGACAACGTGGGGCCGGCTTCGCTGCTGGATTTGATCAACCAGAGCTTCGAAGTGATGCAAACCTCGCTGGCGCAGTACAAGATCGCCGGCTATCCACCGGATGTACTGATCAACGTGCCCAAGCGGGTGTGCCGGTTTTTCGAGTTTTACAAGGCGCCGGAGCTGATTGCCCTGGGGCGGGAGATTGCGCGGGATACGCTCGATAATTACGAGGGAGTGAAACGGTAAGTTCTATAGCGCCTGTAGCGGCCTCTTCGCGGGCAAGCCTGCTCCTACAGGGATCCCACAGTATTCAGGCTTGTGGTTATCCTGTGGGAGCAGGCTTGCCCGCGAAGAGGCCGCTACAGGCGACACAAATGAAACAGGCCGCACGAGGCGGCCTGTTTCTTCATGCAACGATCACCTTAGTAACGGGTGATGTCTGCATTGGCTTCCAGCTGCTTGCGATAAGCCGCAAAGTCCTGCTGGCCAGCACGCGACGCGAGGTAGCGGCGGATCTGCTGCTTCTCTTCGTCGGTGGCGGTAGCGCCTTCGTTAACACCCTTGAGCTGCAGCACCACCAGGCTACCGTCACGCAGCACTACGCTGCCGTAAACCGGCTTGTCCTTGGCCTGCGGCTTGCCGAGGCGGAACAGTGCCTGCAGTTCGGCCGGGTCAATACCGTCCTCGCCACGGGTAACAGCCTCATAGGCCTTCCAGCCCTGCCCTTCATGCACGCTGCCCGGTGCGATGGAGCCATCACGCAGGCCGGCAATCAGCTTGTCTGCCTTGGCCTTGAGTTCGGCGGTCGCCTTGTCTTTGGCCAGCTGCTCGCTGATGTTCTTGGCCACGGCCTCCAGCGGCAGTTGCTCCGGCTTGCGGTGCTCCTTGACACGCAGTACCACGGTGGTTTCCGGGTCGAGCTCGATGGCGGTGCTGTTGGCACCTTCGTCCAGCACTTCTTCTGAGAACGCAGCCTGTACCACCGAACGGTTGGCAGTGATGCCTTCACCACCCTCGCGGCCGAAGGCTGCGGAGGTGTGCACCTTGAGGTTCAGGTCCTGGGCCGGCTGAGCCAGGTCGGAGGCCTCGTAGGCCGCATCCTGCAACTGCTTGCTGGCGTCGACGTAGCGCTGCTCGACCAACGGGATCTTCAGGTCGCGGGTCAGTTTGTCCTTCAGGCTGGCGAAGCTCGGCACTTCCGGTGCTTGCACGCCCAGCAGCTTGATCAGGTGGTAGCCGAACTCGGTGCGTACCGGGGTCGATACCTGGCCCTCCTGCAGCTTGTACAGCGCCTCTTCAAAGGCGGGGTCGTACACACCCGGGCCGGCGAAGCCGAGGTCACCACCGTTGTTGGCCGAGCCAGGGTCCTGAGAGAATTCCTTGGCCAATGCGGCAAAGTCTTCACCCTTGGCCAGACGCTGCTCAATCTCTTCAGCACGGGCCTTGGCCTGGGCATCGGTGACTTTGTCGTTGACCTCGATGAGGATGTGCGCGGCATGGCGCTGTTCCGCGAGGTTGGCGATGTCCTTCTCGTACTGAGCCTTGAGCTCTTCGTCGGTCACGTTGACCTGGTCGAAGAACGCCGACTTCTTCAGCTCGATGTAGTCGATCACCACCTGGTCAGGCGACATGAACTCCTTGGCGTGCTGGTCGTAGTGCGCCTTGACCTCTTCGTCGCTGACCTTGACCGAGGCCGGGTCGGCCTTGAAGGTCAGGGAAGCGAAGTCGCGGGTCTGCTTCTCCAGGCGGGCGAAAGCATCCACCTGCTGGTCGGTGACGAAGCTGCTGCCGGCCAGGCCGGTGCGCAGCTGGCCGATGAGCATTTCCTCGGCGAGCATGTCACGGAACTGCATGCGGCCGTAGCCCATCTGGCGGATGACCTGGTCGAAACGGTCAGCACTGAACTTGCCGTCCACCTGGAATTCCGGCGTCTGCAGGATCACCTGATCCAGCGCGGCCTCGGAGAAGGCGAACTTGGCATCTTCGGCGCCTTGCAGCAGCAGCTTGCGGCTGATCAGGCCCTTGAGGGCCTCTTCACGCAGCAATTTGTCATCCAGCAGCGCCGGGTCGAAATCCTTGCCCAACTGTTGCATCAGCTGACGGCGCTGCATGTCGGCGGCCTGGCTCAGCTCATTCTGGCTGATGGTCTGGCCGTTCACCTTGGCGGCGTCCTGGCTATGGGTGGCGGCCTGGAAAATGGCTTCAAAGCCGGTCAACGCCATCAACACGACGATAAGGCCGATGATGGTCTTGGCAATCCAACCTTGTGAATTGTCCCTGATATTTTGCAGCATGCGTCCCCCAGAAACGGCTGTACCACTGCGTCGACAACCGCGGAGCGTGGGTAGAATCCTGATAAAAGAAAGGCGCATCCGAGGATGCGCCTTTGCTTAGCAAACGTGTCAGGCGGGAACGTTTGCGCCCCGCCATCACCGTGCTCGGACCAGGCCAGGCCGGGTCCGGCTGAAAGACGACTTAGTTGACGGCGTCTTTCAGGCCTTTGCCTGCCTTGAAACCTGGAACCTTGGCGGCTTCGATCTTGATCGCCTTGCCGGTTTGCGGGTTACGGCCGGTGCGCTCGGCGCGCTCCTTGACCGAGAAGGTACCGAAGCCAACCAGTACCACATCGTCACCTTGCTTCAGGGCGCCGGTGACGGATTCGATGACTGCGTCCAGCGCACGGCCGGCTACAGCTTTCGGGATGTCAGCAGATGCGGCGATAGCGTCAATCAGTTCCGACTTGTTCACTCTAAGTCCCCTTATTTCTCTATTGAGTTTGTTTCTAAGTATGTAATGAAAAGCTTATGAAACGTGCGCTGGGTGGCCTGATGACAATAGCGTGCCGCTTTATAGCAAGGCCCCGAAAAAACTGTCAAGGAAAGCCCCCCAGCTAAAAACTACTAATGCGTGCTGATTCTTTCCTTAGCATCGCCGTCGCGCTTTTCATCTTTCGCGACAATCTCCGGAGCCACATCTGGCAAGGGCTCCGGGGCGTATTGCAGCGCAATTTGCAGGACTTCGTCAATCCATTTGACCGGTTTGATCTGCAGATCCTGTTTGATATTTTCAGGAATCTCCTTCAAATCGCGAACATTCTCCTCGGGAATGATCACCGTCTTGATCCCTCCACGGTGTGCCGCCAGCAGTTTTTCCTTCAACCCGCCAATGGCCAGCACTTGGCCACGCAGGGTGATTTCGCCGGTCATGGCCACATCGGCGCGCACCGGAATCTGCGTCAGCGCCGACACCAGCGCGGTGCACATGCCGATACCGGCACTTGGCCCATCCTTCGGCGTAGCGCCTTCCGGCATGTGGATATGCACGTCATGCTTCTCGTGGAAGTCGGCGGCAATACCCAGGCTGCGGGCGCGGCTACGCACCACGGTCTGTGCGGCAGTGATCGACTCGACCATCACATCGCCCAACGAGCCGGTCTTGATCAGCTGGCCCTTGCCGGGGATGACCACGGCTTCGATGGTCAGCAGTTCGCCGCCCACCTGGGTCCAGGCCAGGCCGGTGACCTGGCCGATCTGGTCCTGCTGCTCGGCCAGGCCGTAGCGGAACTTGCGCACGCCCAGCAGGTGTTCCAGCTGCTCGCTGGCCACCTTGACCTTGACCTGCTTCTGCCCGGTATGTTCCTTGACCACCTTGCGGCAGACCTTGGCGATTTGCCGCTCCAGGCCCCGCACACCGGCTTCGCGGGTGTAATAACGGATGATGTCGCGGATCGCCGAAACGTCGACTTCCAGCTCTTCTTTCTTCAAGCCGTTGGCCTTGACCTGCTTGGGCACCAGGTACTTGACCGCGATGTTGATCTTCTCGTCCTCGGTGTAGCCCGGCAGGCGGATGACTTCCATACGGTCGAGCAGCGCCGGCGGGATGTTCATCGAGTTCGAGGTGCACAGGAACATCACATCCGAGAGGTCGTAGTCAACCTCCAGGTAATGGTCGTTGAAGTTGTGGTTTTGCTCCGGGTCGAGCACTTCCAGCAGCGCCGAGGCCGGGTCGCCACGCATGTCGCTGCCCATTTTGTCGATTTCGTCGAGCAGGAACAGCGGGTTGCGCACGCCCACCTTGGTCATCTTCTGGATGAGACGGCCTGGCATGGAGCCAATGTAGGTGCGGCGGTGACCACGAATTTCGGCTTCGTCACGTACGCCACCCAAGGCCATGCGCACGAACTTGCGGTTGGTAGCGGCCGCTATCGACTCGGCCAGCGAGGTCTTGCCAACGCCGGGAGGGCCGACCAGGCACAGCACCGGGCCACGGATTTTCTTGACGCGCTTTTGCACGGCAAGGTATTCGAGGATGCGTTCCTTGACCTCTTCCAGGCCATAGTGGTCGGCATCGAGAATTTCCTCGGCCTTGGCCAGGTCCAGGCGCACTTTGCTCTGGGCCTTCCACGGCACCTGCACGAGCCAGTCGAGGTACGAACGCACCACGGTGGCCTCGGCCGACATTGGCGACATCTGCTTGAGCTTGTTCAGCTCGGCCTGGGCCTTGGTGAGGGCATCCTTGGGCAGGCCAGCGGCTTCGATGCGCTTTTTCAGCTCTTCGACTTCGTTGTGGCCTTCATCGCCATCGCCGAGTTCTTTCTGAATGGCCTTCATCTGCTCATTCAGGTAGTACTCGCGCTGGCTGCGCTCCATCTGCTTCTTGACCCGGCCGCGAATGCGTTTTTCGACCTGCAGCAGGTCGATTTCGGCATCCAGCAGCGCCAGCACGTGCTCGACACGGGTTGGCAGGTCGACGATTTCGAGAATTTCCTGCTTCTGTTCGATCTTCAGGGCCATGTGGGCGGCCATGGTGTCGACCAGACGCCCTGGCTCTTCGATGCTGTTCAGCGAAGACAGCACTTCGGCAGGGACCTTCTTGCCCAGTTGTACGTACTGCTCGAACTGCGACAGCAACGTTCGCACGAACACTTCCGACTCGCGCTCGGCGGCGTCGGTTTCGTCGATCAGGGAGACTTCGGCACGGATGTGCCCTTCTACTTCGGTGAAACGCTCGACAGCGCCACGCTGCTCGCCTTCGACCAGCACCTTGACGGTGCCATCAGGCAGCTTCAACAGTTGCAGCACGGTGGCCACGGTACCGACGCGGTACAGGGCGTCCTCGCCGGGGTCGTCGTCGGCCGGGTTTTTCTGGGCCAGCAGAAGGATCTGCTTTTCGCCCGTCATCGCGGCCTCAAGGGCCTCGATGGATTTTTCGCGCCCCACGAACAGCGGGATAACCATGTGCGGGTAAACAACGACATCGCGCAATGGCAAAAGAGGCAAGTCGAGGGTGGTCTTCATGATTTCGCCTCTACAGCGGCCTTATGGCCGGAAACCGGTGGAAATGATGCTTGGACCTAATGTGGGGGCACGCTTGGGAAATTACAAGCGCTAGCGCAGGAAAAGCAGAAAGGGGCCCGTAGGCCCCCTCCTTGCTTGCAACCGTGAACCGGCCTTTGCCTGAATCAGGCGTCTGGCGCGGCCTTGGCTTGCGGCTCGCTGTTCTCGTAGATCATCAGCGGCTGCGAGGTACCCTCGATGACGCTCTCATCGATCACCACCTTGCTGACATCCTTCTTCGAAGGGATCTCGTACATGGTGTCGAGCAGCACGCCTTCGAGGATCGAACGCAGGCCACGGGCGCCAGTCTTGCGCTCCAGGGCCTTGCGGGCAACGGCCTTGAGTGCGTCACTGCGGAACTCGAGGTCGACGCTTTCCATCTCGAACAGCTTGGCGTACTGCTTGGTCAGGGCATTCTTCGGCTCGGTGAGAATCTGCATCAGCGCAGCCTCGTCCAGCTCGTCGAGGGTCGCCAGCACCGGCAGACGGCCGACGAATTCCGGTATCAGGCCAAACTTGACCAGATCGTCCGGCTCGACCTCACGCAGGGACTCGCCAACCTTCTTGCCCTCTTCCTTGCTGCGCACTTCGGCGCCAAAACCGATACCACCTTTGGTGGAGCGGTTCTGGATAACCTTTTCCAGGCCCGAGAACGCACCACCACAGATGAACAGGATGTTGCGGGTATCAACCTGCAGGAATTCCTGTTGCGGGTGTTTACGGCCACCTTGCGGCGGAACCGAAGCCACGGTGCCTTCGATCAGTTTCAACAACGCCTGCTGCACGCCCTCGCCCGAAACGTCACGGGTGATGGACGGGTTGTCCGACTTGCGCGAGATCTTGTCGATCTCGTCGATGTAGACAATGCCCATCTGGGCCTTTTCCACGTCGTAGTCGCACTTCTGCAACAGCTTCTGGATGATGTTCTCGACGTCCTCACCCACATAACCGGCTTCGGTCAGGGTGGTCGCGTCGGCAATGGTGAACGGTACGTTCAACAGGCGTGCCAGGGTTTCGGCGAGCAGGGTCTTGCCCGAGCCGGTCGGCCCGATGAGCAGGATATTGCTCTTGCCCAGTTCGACTTCGTCACCCTTCTTGTCACGCTGGTTCAGGCGCTTGTAGTGGTTGTACACCGCTACGGCCAGCACCTTCTTCGCGCGCTCCTGACCAATGACGTACTGGTCCAGGATGCCGCTGATTTCTTTCGGCGAAGGCAATTTGTGCGCGCTGCTCTCGGCCTGGGCTTCCTGCACCTCCTCACGGATGATGTCATTGCACAGGTCGACGCACTCGTCGCAGATAAATACCGAGGGCCCGGCAATCAGTTTGCGCACTTCGTGCTGGCTTTTGCCGCAGAAGGAGCAATAAAGCAATTTGCCGCTGTCCTCGCCGTTACGGGTGTCAGTCATTCGATCGATCCAATCCGGTAGGCTTGCAACACAAGATGAAGGCAATTGCGGGCTTTTTCAAGTCCGCAGGTAGGCGCTTTGCGCACCTACCTGCTCTGGCACCCCGGTTCAGGAGGCCAGTTGCCGCTTGTCGTAGACCGAGTCGATCAGGCCGTACTCGGCCGCGCGCGAGGCGCTCATGAAGTTGTCACGCTCGGTGTCGCGCTTGATAGTCTCGAGGTCCTGGCCGGTGTGGTAGGCCAGCAGCTCATTCAGACGGGCCTTGATATTGAGGATTTCCTGGGCATGGATCTCGATATCGGTCGCCTGCCCCTGGAAGCCGCCCAACGGCTGGTGAATCATCACGCGCGAGTTCGGCAAGCAGTGACGCTTGCCTTTGGCACCGGCAGCCAGCAGGAAGGCGCCCATGCTGCAGGCCTGGCCGATGCAGATGGTCGAAACGTCCGGCTTGATGAACTGCATGGTGTCGTAAATCGACATGCCGGCGGTGACGGAGCCACCCGGCGAGTTGATGTACAGATGGATATCCTTGTCCGGGTTTTCAGCCTCAAGGAACAGCAGTTGCGCAACGACGAGGTTGGCCATGTAGTCCTCTACCGGGCCGACCAGGAAAATTACACGCTCCTTCAACAGGCGCGAGTAGATGTCGTAAGCGCGTTCGCCACGGGCGGACTGCTCGATAACCATCGGGACCAGGCCGCCTGCGGCCTGGATGTCAGAGCTCTGCTGAATATAAGAATTGCGGGACATGTCCTGCGCTCACTCCCAAATAGTCATGGCTTGAATACGCACAAGCCAGCTCGAAGGCTGGCTTGTGGGGGTTTCCTACGAGAGAACCGTATTACTCAGCTTCGGCAGGAGCCTGTGCTGGTTTAACGGCATCTTCGTACGAGACCGACTTGTCGGTCACAGTCGCTTTCTGCAGAACAGTATCTACAACTTGTTCTTCCAGCACAACCGAACGCACTTCGTTCAGTTGCTGGTCGTTCTTGTAGTACCAGGCGATGACCTGCTCAGGCTCTTGGTAAGCCGAAGCCATTTCTTCGATCATTTCGCGAACCTTGGCGTCGTCCGGCTTCAGTTCGAACTGCTTGACCACTTCAGCAACGATCAGGCCCAACACAACACGGCGCTTGGCTTGCTCTTCGAACAGCTCGGCTGGCAGTTGCTCTGGCTTGATGTTGCCACCGAACTGCTGAACAGCCTGCACGCGCAGACGGTTGACTTCGTTTTCCAGCAGGGCTTTTGGCACTTCGATCGGGTTGGCGGCCAGCAGACCGTCCATGACCTGGTTCTTGACCTTGGTCTTGATCGCCTGACGCAGTTCACGCTCCATGTTCTTGCGAACTTCGGCGCGGAAGCCTTCCAGGGTCGATTCCTTGATGCCGAACTGGGCGAAGAATTCTTCGTTCAGCTCTGGCAGCACAGGGGCGGCAACGCTGTTGACGGTGATGGTGAACTCGGCGGCTTTGCCAGCCAGGTCCAGGTTCTGGTAGTCCTCTGGGAAGGTCACGTTGACAACGCGCTCTTCGCCAGCCTTGGCGCCAACCAGGCCGTCTTCGAAGCCCGGGATCATGCGGCCGGAGCCCAGTACCAGCTGGGTGCCCTTGGCCGAACCACCGGCGAACACTTCACCGTCAACCTTGCCAACGAAGTCGATGTTGACCTGGTCGTCGTTCTGCGCGGCGCGCTCAACGGCTTCAAAGCGGGTGTTCTGCTTGCGCAGCACTTCCAGCATGTTGTCCAGGTCGGCGTCAGCCACTTCGGCGCTCAGGCGCTCGACGTTGATCGACTCCAGGCCGGCAACGGTGAACTCAGGGAACACTTCGAAGATGGCGACGAATTCCAGGTCCTTGCCCTTTTCGAAGGACTTGGGCTCTACAGCCGGAGCGCCAGCCGGGTTCAGCTTCTGCTCGACGATGGCTTCGTAGAAGGAAGCCTGGACCAGGTCACCGAAAGCCTCTTGACGGGCATCGGCCTCGAAGCGCTGACGGATCACGCTCATTGGCACCTTGCCTGGGCGGAAGCCGGCAACTTTGGCGCGCTTGGCAGTCTGTTGCAGACGCTTGTTGACTTCGTTCTCGACGCGCTCGGCCGGAACGGCGATGGTCATGCGGCGCTCGAGAGCGGAAGTGTTTTCAACAGAAACTTGCATGGATATTCCTCGTTGCACAGACGTTAGCCGGCGTTAGCCCGACTCCAGAATCAAGGGCAAGCATTCTAGTGAGTCGCGCAGCAGAAGTCACCCCACTCGGGACGACGGGAAACCACGCCGGTCGATTAACTTTCAAGGCCCGCACGGCGCACCGCCAGGCCTGTTTCAATAAGGGCCGCACGACACCCGGGGCGCCCTACAGCCGAAATACCTTGTCAAACAACTGCCAACAACGATTTCGCTTCCTTTATTCAGGGTCGATTTCGTTGAACTGGCAGTACTCTTCCCATTCCATCCCCAGCGCCTCGGCCACGTCACGGTGCGTTTCCAGGCGCATGGCCTGCAGCTGCTCCGGGGTTTCGGCGATCAGTTGCAGCGCAAGCTCCCAAGGCTGAATGCCCTGCTCGTCGGCGGCATCTTCGAACGCCCACTCGATCTGCTGGGCCTGTTCGCGCGCATCCAGCTCGCGGATCTCCTCGAGCAGCTGCGGGTTGGCTTCGGCAAAGCGCTGCAGCGCCAGGGCCTGACGGGCTTCTTTTGCAATCATCGGGCTATTCCTCTGCCTGTCAAACAGGCCGGTGTTTCAACCGGCTGAAATCTAACAGCTTTTATTGGGGTGTCACTAGAGGATTACAAGGGGCGGGGATGCGATTTGGCCGGAAGGTGGTTCGCCATGACATTTTCAGCGCCTGCGAGATCGAGCGCCAGGGCACCCAAGGCATCCACACCACCACAACCCCAAAACAAAAAGGCGCCCGATCTCACGATCAAGGCGCCTTTTCAAGAATATGGGGTGGACGATGGGAATCGAACCCACGACAACTGGAATCACAATCCAGCGCTCTACCAACTGAGCTACGCCCACCATATTGCAGTCTTGCGATGTTGCGGTACAACCTTACAGAAGCATGGTGCGGACGAAGAGACTCGAACTCTTACAGCTTGCGCCGCTGGAACCTAAATCCAGTGTGTCTACCAATTTCACCACGTCCGCGTAACGCTTAAAACAAAGGCGCCAGATGCTATCGAGGCGCCCTTGAAGAATATGGGGTGGACGATGGGAATCGAACCCACGACAACTGGAATCACAATCCAGCGCTCTACCAACTGAGCTACGCCCACCATATTGCATTACAGCTACTTGCGTGCCAAAGCTGCCTAATGGCGCACCCGGCAGGACTCGAACCTGCGACCATCCGCTTAGAAGGCGGATGCTCTATCCAGCTGAGCTACGGGCGCTTAAGCTTGAAGCCTAACCGAACGAGACCTTAACAGATAACTGCTAAACCACTCATTCTGCCCGACTTAGCCAACCAGTGCTAGGCTGTGCCCGACAAGTGCGGCGAATCTTATAGTCGACCCTGTAACTCGTCAACACCTTTTTAAAAAAAATTTAAATTATTTAAGGGGTTAGGGGATTTGCCCGACCACCCGCCTTTGCCCGTGGGCCGTGTCGTGCGAGAATGCGCGCTCTTTATTGTTTCCTTCTCGATGGTTAATCACGCGTCTATGACTGCACACCTAATCGATGGCAAGGCGATCGCCGCCAACCTGCGCAAGCAGATCGCTCAACGTGTCGTGGAGCGTCGCCAGCAAGGCCTGCGTACGCCGGGCCTGGCAGTGATCCTGGTCGGCACCGACCCCGCCTCCCAAGTCTATGTCTCGCACAAGCGCAAGGACTGCGAAGAGGTCGGCTTCATTTCGCAGGCGTTCGACCTGCCCAGCGAAACCTCGCAGCAGGCCCTGACCGAGCTGATCGACCGCCTCAATGACGACCCGGCTGTCGACGGCATCCTGCTGCAGTTGCCGCTGCCGGCGCACCTGGACGCCTCGCTGCTGCTCGAGCGCATTCGCCCGGACAAGGATGTGGACGGTTTCCACCCATACAACATCGGCCGCCTGGCCCAGCGCATCCCGCTGCTGCGCCCGTGCACGCCGAAAGGCATCATGACCCTGCTGGAAAGCACCGGTCAGGACCTGTACGGCATGAACGCAGTGATCGTCGGCGCGTCCAACATCGTGGGTCGCCCGATGGCCATGGAACTGCTGCTGGCCGGCTGCACCGTCACCGTCTGCCACCGCTTCACCAAGGACCTGGCTGGCCATGTCGGGCGCGCCGACCTGGTGGTCGTGGCTGCCGGCAAGCCGGGCCTGGTCAAGGGTGAGTGGGTCAAGGAAGGCGCTATCGTCATCGACGTGGGTATCAACCGCCAGGAAGACGGCAAGCTGGTCGGCGACGTGGTCTACGAGACCGCCCTGCCACGTGCCGGCTGGATCACGCCGGTGCCGGGTGGCGTCGGGCCGATGACCCGTGCCTGCCTGCTGGAAAACACGCTGTATGCGGCGGAAGAGCTGCACAAGTAAGTCGGCGTGAAATGAAAACGGCACCTCTGGCAGGTGCCGTTTTTTTTGCCTGTGGTTCATGCATTGGCCTTGCTGGCCTCTTCGCGGGCTTGCCCGCCCCCACAGGAACCCCACTCCCCTTGAGAGCGATGCAGTACCTGTGTGCGGGCGAGCCCGCGAAGAAGCCAACGTGGTACTCAGCCAATTACTTCCTGGCCGCCTCCCACGACTTCAACAGCTCGTTGTAGCTGACTGTCTCGCCCTTGGGCTTCTCGTTGGCCAACTTCGGTTTCGGTGCACCGGGCTGGTCGAACCAGTACTGGGCATCCTTCTCCGGGTTCAGCTTGGGCGCACAGGTGGCCTGGGCATTGGACCGCTGCAAACGTTCCATCATGCGGTCCTGGTCCCGCGCCAGGCCATCCAGCGCTTCCTGCGGGGTCTTCTCGCCACTGGCCACTTCGGCAATGTGGCTCCACCACAGCTGCGCTAAGCGCGGATAATCCGGCACGTTGGTGCCAGTGGGCGTCCACTGCACCCGTGCCGGGCTGCGGTAGAACTCGACCAGCCCACCGAGCTTGGGCGCGAGGTCGGTCATGGCCTGGGAGTTGATGTCCGACTCACGAATCGGCGTCAGGCCGACGATGGTCTTCTTCAGCGACACCGTCTTGGAGGTGACGAACTGGGCATACAGCCACGCTGCCAGGCGTTGCTTCTCGGGGGTGGACTTGAAGAACGTCCACGAACCCGTGTCCTGATAGCCCAGCTTCATCCCCTCCTCCCAATAAGGCCCCTTCGGCGAGGGCGCCATGCGCCACTTCGGTGTGCCATCGGCATTCACCACCGGCAATCCGGGCTTGGTCATGTCGGCGGTAAACGCGGTGTACCAGAAGATCTGCTGGGCGATGTTGCCCTGCGCCGGCACCGGCCCCGCCTCGGAGAAGGTCATGCCCTGCGCTTCCTTGGGCGCATAGGCACGCATCCAGTCCACGTACTTCTGGGTGGCATATACAGCGGCCGGGCCGTTGGTGTCGCCGCCACGGGTGACACTGGAGCCCACCGGGTGGCAGTCCTCCACGCGAATGCCCCATTCATCCACCGGCAGGCCGTTGGGCAGCCCTTTGTCGCCACCGCCGGCCATGGAGAACCAGGCATCCGTGAAGCGCCAGCCCAGCGACGGGTCTTTCTTGCCGTAGTCCATATGGCCATAGACGCGCTTGCCGTCGATTTCCTTGACGTCTTCGGTAAAGAACTTGGCAATGTCTTCATAGGCCGACCAGTTCACCGGCACACCCAGCTCGTAGCCGTACTTTTCCTTGAATTTGGTTTTAAGCTCCGGCCGCTCGAACCAGTCGGCGCGGAACCAGTACAGGTTGGCGAACTGCTGGTCGGGCAACTGGTAGACCTTGCCATCCGGTGCAGTGGTGAAGGAAATGCCGATAAAGTCCTTCAGGTCGAGGGTCGGCGAGGTGTAGTCCTTGCCTTCGTTGGCCATCAGGTCGGTGATCGATTCCACCTTGCCGTAGCGAAAGTGCGTACCGATCAGGTCGGAGTCGTTGACCCAGCCGTCGTAGATGTTCTTGTCCGACTGCATCTGTGTCTGCAGTTTCTCCACCACGTCGCCTTCCTGGAGCAGGTCGTGGGTCAGCTGGATGCCGGTGATTTCGCTGAAGGCCTTGGCCAGCACCTTGGACTCGTATTCATGGGTGGTGATGGTTTCCGACACCACGTTGATCTTCATGCCACGGAACGGCTCTGCGGCCTTGATGAACCACTTCATCTCGGCCATCTGCTGTTCCGGGGTCAGCGTCGAAGGCTTGAACTCGCTGCCAAGCCACTTCTTCGCTGCATCCTCGTATTGGTCAGCCCAGGCTGTGCCATGCACGCTGGTCAGCACCAGCAACGCGGCCAGGGTCAAATGTCGCGTCTTGTGCTTGTTATCGAACATTGTGATCTCCCGTTTCTGTTATTCCACAGGGCCGCTCGCTCAGCCCCAGCGCAGCACCACCACCAGCCACGCCAGCGACAGCAGCGAGGCCACCCACAACGGCCACTCGCTGACGCCAACCACCAGCAAATGCAGGTAGGCGCTGGCCAGCAGGCCGATGAACAAGCGGTCACCCCGGCTGGTGACCAGCGGCAAGAAGCCCCGCCGCGCCACGCAAGGGCGGCGCAGCTCAAGCAGGGTCATGCCCAGCAGCAGCACGCCAACGGCGGCGAAGAACAGCGCCGTCGGCAAGGTCCAGGCCATCCATTCCATGCGTTGCCCTCCTCACACCCGGCCCAGGGCAAAGCCCTTGGCCACATGGTTGCGCACGAACCAGATCACCAGCATGCCCGGCAAAATGGTCAGCACCCCCGCCGCCGCCAGCACCCCCCAGTCGATACCCGAGGCCGACACGGTGCGGGTCATCACGGCAGCAATCGGCTTGGCATTCACCGAGGTCAGGGTGCGCGCCAGCAGCAGCTCGACCCAGGAAAACATGAAGCAGAAAAACGCCGTCACGCCGATACCGGAGCCAATCAGCGGAATGAAGATCTTCATGAAGAAGCGCGGAAAGCTGTAGCCGTCGATGTAGGCCGTTTCGTCGATTTCCTTTGGCACGCCCGACATGAAACCCTCCAGGATCCACACTGCCAACGGCACGTTGAACAGGCAATGGGCCAGGGCAACAGCAATATGGGTGTCGAACAGGCCGATCGACGAGTACAACTGGAAGAACGGCAGCAGGAACACCGCCGGGGGCGCCATGCGGTTGTTCAGCAGCCAGAAGAACAGGTGCCGGTCGCCTAGGAAGCGGTAGCGCGAGAAGGCATAGGCCGCCGGCAGCGCCACCAGCAACGAAATCAGCGTGTTCAGGCACACGTAGTACAGCGAGTTGATGTAACCGCTGTACCAGCTGGCATCGGTGAAAATCACCCGGTAGTTGTCGAGGGTGAATGCCTGCGGCCACAGGGTCAGGCCGCCCAGGATTTCGGTGTTGCTCTTGAACGACATGTTCAGCAGCCAGTAGATCGGCACCAGCAGGAAAAAGAAATAAAGCAGCAAGGCCAGCGTTTTGCGCGTGCTCATGGGCTAGTCCTTGTCGGCATGGGTCATGGCTGTGTAGAACAGCCACGACACCAGCAGGATGATCAGGAAGTACACCAGCGAGAACGCCGCCGCCGGGCCCAGGTCGAACTGCCCCACGGCCATGCGCGTGAGGGTCTGGCTGAGGAAAGTGGTGGCGTTACCCGGCCCGCCACCGGTCAGCACGAACGGCTCTGTGTAGATCATGAAGCTGTCCATGAAGCGCAGCATCACCGCGATGAGCAGCACGTTCTTCAGCTTGGGCAGCTGGATATGGCGGAACACCGCCCAGCCCGAAGCACGGTCGATACGCGCGGCCTGGTAGTACACGTCAGGGATGGCGCGCAGGCCCGAATAGCACAGCAGTGCCACCAGTGACGTCCAATGCCATACGTCCATCACCAGCACCGTAAGCCAGGCGTCGAACGGGTCGCCGGCGTAATTGTAGCTGACCCCGAGCTTGGCCAGGGTAGCGCCAAGCAGGCCGATGTCGGCACGGCCGAAGATCTGCCAGATGGTGCCCACCACGTTCCACGGGATCAGCAGCGGGATGGCCATGACGATCAGGCACACCGACGCCATGCGCCCCTTGGTCGGCATGGTCAGGGCAATGCCGATGCCCAGCGGGATCTCGATCAGCAGCACGCAGGCGGAATAAATGAACTGGCGCAGCAGCGCGTCATGCAACGCCGGGTCGCGCAGCACCTGGCGGTACCAGTCGGCACCGACGAAGTAGCGGTTGGACTGGTCGAAAATATCCTGCACCGAGTAGTTGACCACGGTCATCATCGGTACCACCGCGCTGAACGCCACCAGCAGGAACACCGGCAGCACCAGCCACCAGGCCTTGTTGTTCGGCACTTTGTTCATGGCCCGGCCTCCAGCAGCACATCGTCGACGTACAGCATCAACCACTGCGCCGGGAAGCTGACCCAGGCCTGATCCACAGGCAACGGGCGGTCCTCGCCCAGGCGCACCTTCAGCGCGACACCGCCTGCTTCGATGGTGACGATGCGGTAGGTGCCCAGGTCTTCGATATCCAGGACGCGTGCGGGGATGGCGTCATCGAACGGGCTGTCCCACAGCTGCACGAATTCTGGCCGGATGCCCACTTGCAAGCGCCCGCCTGTCGTTGCCGCCAGCCGTTCGCGCAGGCCATCGGGCAAAGCCAGGTGGACATCACCAAACGCCACCCCATCGGCTTCGGCGCGCACCTCGATCAGGTTCATGCCCGGGCTGCCGATGAAGTAGCCGACAAAGGTATGCCGAGGCCGCTCGAACAGCTCACGCGGGGTGCCGAACTGAACGATGCGGCCACCGTGCATCACTGCGATCTTGTCAGCGAAGGTCGATGCCTCCAGCTGGTCGTGGGTGACGTAGATCATGGTGATATTGAACTGCTCGTGAATCTGCTTCAGCTTGCGCCGCAGCTTCCACTTCAGGTGCGGGTCGATCACCGTCAGCGGCTCGTCGAACAGGATCGCCGACACGTCATCGCGCACCAGGCCGCGGCCCATGGAGACTTTCTGCTTTTCGTCCGCGCTGAGGTTGCGCGCCTTCCTGCGCAACACGGCAGACAGATCGAGCACCTCGGCAATTTCTTCCACCCGGGCACGCACCCGGGCTTCATCCAGCCCCTGGTTGCGCAAGGGGAAGGCCAGGTTGTCGAACACCGTCATGGTGTCGTACACCACCGGGAACTGGAACACCTGGGCAATGTTGCGCGCTTGCGGTGACAGCTGGTTGACCGGTTTGCCGTCGAACAGCACCTCGCCATGGGACGGCGTCAGCAGCCCGGAAATGATGTTGAGCAAAGTCGACTTGCCGCAGCCCGACGGCCCAAGCAACGCGTAGGCGCCGCCCTGCTCCCATACATGCTCCAGCGCGTGCAGGGCATAGTCCGCCTCGCTGGCGGGCTGGCGACTGTAACTGTGCGCCAGTTGGCGCAGGCGGATTTCAGCCATCACCCTCTCCTTGCCTGGCGCAGCCCCGGGGCCTGCACCAAGGCCCCGGCGCTGTCGAAGACGAACAGCTTGTGGGTGGGGATGAACACGCGGATCGGCGTGTCCACCTGGTATTCGTGCACCCCGGGCAGGTGCAGGATCATGCGCCAATGCTCGTTGCGCACATGCAGAAAGGTTTCGGAACCGCTGATCTCGGCCAGCTCCACCAGCACCGCCAGTTCCAGGTCATCGTCGTGGGCCGGCACCAGGGTGATATGGCTGGGGCGCACGCCAAAGCGGTAGTCGCCTTCGGCAAGCGCCTGCAAGTCGGCATTGCGGGCAAAATGCACGGCCTGGGCCAGGCTCACCTCGTTGCCACTGATACGGCCAGGCACCAGGTTGATCGGCGGCTCGGAGAACAGCTCGGCCGCCAGCACACTGCCCGGGCGCTGATACACCTCGGCGGAGGGACCGCTTTGCACGATACGGCCCTCATGCACAAGGGTGGTGGTGCCGCCCAGCGCCAGCGCCTCGTTGGGCTCGGTGGTGGCGTAAACAGCAATCCAGTGGCGCACCGCGAACAGCTCGCGAAGCTCCTGGCGCAGGCCTTCGCGCAACTTGTAGTCGAGGTTGACCAACGGCTCGTCAAAGAGGATCAGCGAGGCATCCTTGACCAACGCCCGGGCCATCGCCGTGCGTTGCTGCTGGCCGCCGGACAGCTCCAGCGGCAGGCGCTGCAGGTAGGTTTCGATGCGCAACATCTCGGCGGTTTCCTGCACACGCCTGCGGATGTCCGCCTCGGCCATGCGCGCCTGGCGCAGTGGCGAGGCGATGTTTTCGTACACGCTCAAGGTCGGGTAATTGATGAACTGCTGGTACACCATCGACACGTTGCGCTGGCGCACCGGCACACCCGTCACGTCCTGGCCATCCATCAGCACCCGGCCCCGGTCCGGGCAATCGAGCCCGGCCATCAGGCGCATCAGGCTGGTCTTGCCAGCCAGGGTGCGGCCCAGCAGCACGTTGAACGAACCAGGTTCGAAACGCAGCGAGGCCTCGACGATCCACGGTTGGTTGTCGACGCTGCGGCTGACCTGCTCCAGCACCAGGGACATGGCATGGCCTTCTTGTCGTTGTTGTCTGCCAGGCACAGCCAGTTCCGTGCCAGTTGCTCCCCGATGCTCTGGCTCGGGGCCTGGGCGGCATGCCACGCAAATCGGAGGTTCACAAGTGAACACAATCACTGAACAACTGAACACCTGCCGGTTTGACAATGAACACCCGTGAACAACACTGAACAGCGGTCCGCCCATAACAACAACCACACAGGACAGGCCCATGGCCGCATCCGCTTCGACCCACGCCCAGCTCATCCAGGCATCCTGGGCCCGCTGCCGCGATCACGGTTTGCAACCGCAGCACGCACCGGACTTCGACTGCCTGACCCGCGCCGAACTCAGCGAACTGCTGGAAAAACGCCAGGCCCTGCTGCGCCTGACCCGCGAGGAAGTGCTGCCGCAATATGCACACCTGCTGGGCAACGCCAGCTACCTGGTGATGCTGGCCGATGCCAGCGGCTGCCTGCTCGACAGCTGGGGTTCGCGGCGTTTCATCGAGCCGCGCCAGCAGCATGGCTTCAGCGCCGGCGCCCACTGGCACGAGCGCGGCGTTGGCACCAATGCCTTGGGCACCGCGCTGATTTGTGCCCAGGCCATTCACGTCGGCCAGGACGAGCACTTCCTGCGCCAGAACCGCTACATGTCCAGCGCCGCCGCCCCCCTGTTCGACGCTGCACGGCAACTGGTCGGGGTGTTCGACGTGGCCAGCGACGGCTATCTGCCGACCAGCCAGACACTGGGCCTGGTCCGCATGATGGGCCAGAGCCTGGAAAACCGCCTGATCCTCGCCGCGCATGCCGACCAGCATGCACAACTGATCTTCAACAGCGCCTCCGACAACCTCGACAGCCCTTGGGCCGGCCTGCTGGTGTTCGATGAGCATGGGCAGGTGCTGGCCGCCAACCACCGGGCCGACAGCCTGCTCGGCGGCAACCCGCTGCAGCAGAACATCGAGCAGCTGTTCCAGTTGCCCCTGCAGCAGTTGCTCAGCCATCCCCGACAACAGCCCTTCGCCCTCCAGGCCACCGGGCGCAACCGCTTTCATTGTCAGTGGCAACCGCCACGCGAAACGCCCCGCCGCCCTGAACCTGACAACGGCGAGCCGCGCCTGGAAAAAGCGCGAGTGCAGGCCGGCCTGCTGCTGGAAAAGGACATTCCAGTGTTGGTGCAGGGTGAAACCGGTGTGGGCAAGGAAGTGTTCGTGGAAACCCTGCACCGTGCCAGCAGCCGCGCCGACAAGCCCTTGGTCGCCGTAAACTGCGCGGCAATCCCGGCCGAACTGGTGGAGTCGGAGCTGTTCGGCTACGACAAAGGCGCGTTCACCGGTGCCCACCACAAAGGCAACCCGGGGCTGATCCGCAAGGCCGACCACGGCATCCTGTTTCTCGACGAAATCGGCGACATGCCGCTGCCTACCCAGGCCCGCCTGCTGCGCGTGTTGCAATCGCGCAGCATCCAGCCGCTGGGCAGCGGCGAACCGGTGGCGGTGGATATCCGCGTGGTGTCGGCAAGCAACCGCGACCTGGCCGAAGAGGTGCGTGCCGGGCGCTTTCGTCAGGATTTGTACTACCGCATTGCCGGGCTGACAGTGGTGCTGCCGCCGCTGCGCGAGCGTGCAGACCGGCGGCAGTTGATCGACCAGGTGCATGCCCGCTACCGCGAGCCTGGGCAACCGGCGCGGCTGCCCCCGGCCATTATCGAGTTGCTCGATCAGCACCCCTGGCCTGGCAATTTGCGCGAACTGGTCAGTGTGCTGCAGGTGGCACTGGCCTTGGCGGGCAACGGGCCAGTCGGCGTCGAGCACCTGCCTGCAGGGTTTCTGGCCGAGTTGCAAGTGCCTGTGCGGGTGGCGACCGATGCGGTAGACCTGCAGACGCTGGTTGAACACGCCAATGGCAACCTGTCAGCAGTGGCGCGCGGCCTGGGGATCAGCCGGACCACCCTCTACAAGCGGCTGCGTGAGCGATGAATCTATTGACCTGCACGGCCACTCACGGATTACGCCACTGCACCGGTTGCCGGTAAGCCTGTGCCCAGACTTGCACTTCACCGGCCGGCATCGGCCGGGCAATGCAGTACCCCTGCGCCAGCTCGCAGCCCAGCCCCATCAGCACCCGGCCGTGCTCGACGCTCTCCAGCCCCTCGGCGATCACCTCCCGGCCAAAGGCCCGGGCCAGGCCGATCACCGCCGCTGTCAGCGCCAGGTCGTCCTGATCATGGAGGATGTCACGCACGAACGACTGATCGATCTTGATCGTCTGGGTCGGCAAGCGTTTCAGGTAACTCAACGACGAATAGCCGGTGCCGAAATCGTCCAGCGAGAAGCGCACGCCCAGTGCGCGGCAGGCGTCCAGACAACGGCTGACGTGCTGCAGGTTGTCGATGGCCACGGATTCGACAATTTCCAGGTCCAGCCTGGCCGGGTCCACCGCCGGGTACGCTGCCAGCAGCTGCTGCAGGCGCTCGGCAAAGTCACTGCGCTGCAAATGCCGCGCGGCGATGTTCACACTCAGTGACCAGGGCTGCCCTTGCTGCTGCCAGGCCTGCAACTGGGTCAAGGCCTGATCGAGCACCCACTCGCCGATCTCAACGATCAGGTCGGTCTGCTCTACCCAAGGCAGGAAATCGCCGGGCGGCACCACGCCACGGCCTGGCCGCTGCCAGCGCAGCAAGCCCTCGAAGCCCAGCACCTGGCCGCTGCGCAGGTTGACCTTGGGCTGGTAGTAAAGGCAAAGCTCTTGGTTGTTAAGGGCCCGTCGCACCCGCGCCACTGTCTGGTGAGTGGCCTTGAGCTCCTGCTCCTGCGACACGTCGAACACGTGATACCGGTTGCGCCCGCGCTGCTTGGCCACATACATGGCCTGGTCGGCATGACGCACCAGGGTATCGGCATCTTCGTCATCCAGCGGGTACAGGGTCACGCCGATACTGGCGCTGAGCGACAGCGTGTGCCCCCGAACCACACAGGGCACCGCCAATGCCCGCAAAACCCGCCGCAGGGCTGTATGCAGCTTTCGCTCATCATCGACGTCGCGCAGGATCAGCACGAACTCGTCGCCCGACAACCGGGCCACGGCGTCACCCCCGCGCAGGATGCGCTTCAGGCGCTGGGCCACTTCCACCAGCAGCAGGTCGCCCACCGCGTGCCCGTAACCGTCGTTGACCGCCTTGAAGCCATCCAGGTCGAGCATGCACACCGCCAGCGGGATGTCTTCACGCCGCGAGTAGGCCAGGGCCTGATTCAATAGGTCGGACAGGTAGGCGCGATTGGGCAGGCCCGTGAGCACATCGTGCCCCACCCGCCATTGCAAGGTGTGCAGCAGTTGGCGCTTCTCGGTGACGTCAAAGCGGATCGACACGTACTTGCGCACCAGGCCGGTCAGCGGGTCGACCAAGGGCACCATGGTGCTGTCGACCCAGTACAGCGAACCGTCCTTGGACCGGTTGCAGATCTCGCCCTTCCACACCCGCCCGGCGGCCAGGGCCCGCCACATGCCAACGAAGAACGCCGGCTCGTGCAGGCCGGAGTTGAGGATGCGGTGGTTGGCACCCAGCAGCTCCTCGCGGCTATAGCCCGAGATGCTGCAGAACTGCTGGTTGACGTAGGTGATGTTCCCACGCAGGTCGGTTTCCGAAAAGATCGCGGCCGCGTCCACGGCCGCGCGATAGATATCATCCATAAAGCATCCTGCCTTAGCGGTTGAAGCGCTCCACCAGGGCGCGCAATCCGGCGCACACCTGTTCCAGTTCGGCGCCGCGCGAGGCGGCGACGTTGGCGCTGTGGGCGCTGTGCTGGGCAATACCGGCTACGCCGTTGATCTGCCGCGAAACGTCTTCGGCCACTGCCGACTGCTGCTGCGAAGCGGTCGCCATCTGCTGGCTCATGTCACTGATGCGCTGCACCGCATCGCGAATGCCATGCAGCGCCTGTCGCGCTTCCTGCACCTGGGCAACACCCAGCTCGGCACCTTCGATGCCCTGGCTGGCGATCGCCACGGCTTCTTCGGCGCCACTGCGCAGCGCATCGATGATGGCCTGGATATGCAGGGTCGACTGGCGGGTCTTGTCGGCCAGCGCCCGCACTTCATCGGCAACCACGGCAAAGCCGCGCCCTTGCTCGCCCGCACGCGCTGCCTCGATGGCTGCGTTGAGGGCGAGCAGGTTGGTTTGCTCGGCAATGCCGCGGATCATTCCGGCAGCCTCCGCGATGGCACCGGTCTGACCGGCCAGCTGGCTGACCGCCTGGTTGATCTGCGTCACGGTGCTGGCCAAGGTACGAATGGCTGCACCGCTGGCATCTGCCACCTGGCTGCCCTGCTCGGCCAGCAGGTGCGCGGTGTGTGCCTCGGCGGCGGTCAACTGGACATGGTTGGCCACTTCACCGATGGAGGCGGCCATCTGGTTCATCGCCGTGGCGCTCAGGTCGGTTTCGGCGCGTTGCTCCAGCAGCGCGGCCTCGGTGCCGCGCGACAGCTGCCCGGCATCGTGGGCGGCCACGGCCATTTGCCCGGCCAGGTCGCTTAACCGCGTCAATGCGGTTTTCAGGCGTGCCTCTTCGCTGATCAGCATCAGTTGCAGTTGCCCGGCGGCACCCGGCAAGTCGCTGTAGGTCAAGGCTGCAACCGGGTCGGCGAAGGCACCGTCGGCGCCTTGCACAACCTGCTGCAACTGCCGGCCAAGGGCATCGCGTGCCCACAGGCCGTAGGCCAGGAACAGCCCCAGGGTCAGCCCCTGCCCCACCAGGCCAGGCCACAACTGGTTGACACCCAGTGCCAGCAGCCCGCCCGCCAGTGGCAAGGCCAGCGCCTGCGCCAGCAAGCTCAGCCGACGCGGCACCGACAATGCCGCCTGGCCATTACGCAGCCGCGCATACAGGGCTTCGGCACGGGCCACCTGCTCACGCGTGGGGCACACCCGAACCGACTCGTAGCCGACCACACGCCCGCCTTCGAGGATCGGCGTGACGTAAGCGTTGACCCAGTAGTAGTCGCCGTTACGGCAACGGTTCTTGACGATGCCCATCCAGCTCTTGCCAGCTTTCAGGTAGCGCCACATCAACGCGTACACCGCCGGCGGCATGTCCGGGTGGCGCACCAGGTTGTGCGGGCTACCGATCAGCTCGGCCTCGCTGTAGCCGCTGATAGCGGCGAATTCGGGGTTGCAGTAGGTGATCAGGCTGGCGGTATCGGTAGCAGAAATCAGCCGCTGATCAGGGGGAAAACGTTGCTCGACCGGGGTAACCGGCAAGTTGAGACGCACGATGAGACTCCATTCACTGACGTGCCGGTACCCAGCCCATCGACAGCCACCGGAACCGATCCGTAGCGATCCGCTCCAAATGGCACATGTGCTTCCCGCCGTTGGGGCACGAGGCCGAACCACACAGGGAAGTTGACGATGACTGACCGGTCAAGCACTGAATTCTACGAAATTCATCACATAAATAAAACAAAGGTGATCAATCATGGCGTTGCGCCATGCTGATAGATATCGTTAAGTTCTTGATTCTAAATGGGAATTAAGTGATGACGAGATCAGCTTTGGGTACCGCCCTGCGCCGCTACCGCAAGCTGGCGGGCCTGACCCAGGCACAACTGGCCGAACGGACCGGCTTCGATCCCAAGACCATCAGCCGCTTCGAAACCAGTACCTATACCCCCAGCATCGATGCACTCATGGCGTTTGCTCAGGTGCTGGGCGTCAAACCCAAGGACTTCTTCGCCGAGCCGGACGACGAAGAGGAGCAGCGCGCCTACCTGTTCGGCGTCATTCACAACGCCCCGCCCAAGGATCTTGGCAAGCTGATTGCAGCAGTGGAGCAGGCACTGGCCAAGCCCTGAACTGATTCGCGCCTACCCACTTCACGGCATGCACTGAAGTAGAGCCTGGCAGGCCAGATTGCCCCATAACTGGTCAGACCGGTAAGGCCGAAAACCCTTGCAAAGTCGGATTTTTCGCGCTTTTATGGCCTCGCGCTGAACAAACCGGTAAGACCACAATAATTAAGTCCTGCGCTCTTTCGCCCCGTGCGGCTACCGAAGCAAGGACACCGATCAGAGATCAATTCCATGCTCAAATGGTGCTCGCGTTCGATCTTCCTGCAAGTCGTGCTCGGCCTTGCCCTCGGCATCGCCTGCGGTCTCAGCTTTCCCGACCTTTCCCTGCAACTCAAACCCCTTGGCGACGGCTTCATCAAGCTGATCAAGATGCTCATCGGCCTGATCGTATTTTGCGTGGTGGTCAGCGGTATCTCCGGCGCGGGCGACCTGAAAAAGGTCGGGCGCATCGGCCTGAAGTCAGTGATCTACTTCGAAGTGCTGACCACCCTGGCGCTGGTGATCGGCCTGGTGTTCGCCTTCAGCAGTGGCATTGGTAGCGGTGCCAACATTCACCTGGACCAGCTGTCCACCGCCGATGCCAACGGCCTGGCCGAGCGCGGCCAGCACATTCACGGCGCCACGGCGTTCTTCATGGACCTGATCCCCACCTCGGTGATCGGTGCCTTCGCTGACAACAACATTCTTCAGGTGCTGTTGTTCTCGGTCCTGTTCGGCAGTGCGCTGAACCTGGTGGGTGACTCGGCCGCCGGCATTTCGCGGCTGATCAACGAGCTGAGCCATGTGATCTTCCGCATCATGGGCATGATCGTGCGCCTGGCGCCGATCGGCGTGTTCGGCGCCATCGCCTTCACCACCAGCAAATACGGCCTGGAATCGCTGCAGCACCTGGGCGGGCTGGTCGCACTGTTCTACCTGACCTGTGCCGGCTTCGTGCTGATCGTGCTGGGGACGGTCATGCGCCTGTCGGGCCTGAAGCTGTTGCCGCTCATCAAGTACCTGCGTGAAGAGCTGACCATCGTGCTGGGCACCGCCTCTTCCGACGCCGTGCTGCCGCAGATCATGCGCAAGCTGGAGCACCTGGGCATTGGCAGCTCCACCGTCGGCCTGGTGATCCCGACGGGTTACTCGTTCAACCTCGACGGCTTCTCCATCTACCTGACCCTGGCCATCGTGTTCATCGCCAACGCCACCGGCACGCCGCTGGAAATGACCGACCTGCTGACCATTCTGCTGGTGTCCCTGGTGACTTCCAAGGGCGCTCACGGCATCCCAGGCTCGGCGCTGGTCATCCTGGCCGCCACCTTGACCGCCGTACCCGCGATTCCGGTGGTTGGCCTGGTGCTGGTGCTGGCAGTGGACTGGTTCATGGGCATCGGCCGGGCATTGACCAACCTGATTGGCAACTGCGTGGCCACCGTGGCCATCGCCCGCTGGGAAAAGGACATTGACCTGGAGCGCGCGCAGAACGTGCTCGACGGCAAACCCGGCTTTGCCCCCACGCCGCGCAAACAGCCCAACACGCACCATCAACAGGAATTCTGAACCAGAGCGGCCGGCGATCATGCCGGCCCTTGCAGGAGCGAACCGTGATCAGCTCATCGACCGTCGTCAACTCAGTGGTGGAAAAACTGCGCCAGGCCTTGGCCCGGGGCCAATGGCGCAGCGGCGACATGTTGCCGGGCCAGCGCGAGCTGGCCGAACAACTGGGCATCAGCCGCCCTAGCCTGCGCGAAGCGGTGACCGTGCTGGAGACCCTGGGCCTGGTCCGCTCGTTGCCAGGCAAGGGCGTACTGGTACTGGACGCCGATGCCACCCTCGAGGAACCCGGCATCGACACCAGCGCTGCGGCCAGCCTGGCCGACGTACTGGAACTGCGCTACACCCTTGAGCCCTTCATCGTTGGCCTGGTGGCGCAATCGGCCAACAGCCAGGACATCGGCCAGTTACGCCTGACCCTGATGGACATGCGCGAAGCGCTGGAGGCCGATGACAGCGAAGCCGGCGTGAAGGCCTACATCGCCTTCCATGAAGCGCTGTTCGCGCTCACCACCAACCCGATCTTCCAGAGCGTTGTGCAGCAGACCGGCAATGCCCTGAAACAGAGCGCCGACATGCTGCGCAACTCGCCCGAGCACCTGGCGGCTCGGCTGAAGGAGAACGAAGCAGTGGTACGTGCCATACGTGAACGCAACAGCGCCCAGGCCAGTGCCCAGATGCGCCAGCACATCCTCGCCGAAGGCCAGCGCATGGGCATTTCGCTGAACATCCCGGACGAACACCCGCATCCATGACCCCAGGAGAGCGACCATGAACGCCGCCCCTCACCTGCCCGCCCTGCTTGCGGCCGGCGAAACCCGCCTGTCGGCCGAGCAGATCTACCCCCGGCTGTTCGACGCCATTCTCGAACAGCGCCTGCCTCCGGGCGCGCTGCTGCCCGAGCAGGCGCTGGGCCATGCCTTTGGTGTCAGTCGCACCGTGATTCGTCGTGTGCTTGGGCGGCTGTCCGACCAGCAGGTGGTGGTGCAGCGCCCCAGCCACACCGCGCACCTGGCCGCGCCCGACCCGGATCAGGCACGTCAGGTGCTCAGTGCCCGGCGCCTGGCCGAAACCACGCTGATTACCCTGGCCACCCAGCGCGCCCGTCCGGCGCAGGTGCGCCAGCTGCGGCAACTGGTAGAGCGCGAGCGCCAGCACCACGAAAGCGGTGAACGCTGCGCGGCGATCCGCCTGGGCGGTGAGTTTCACCTGAAACTGGCGCAGGTGGCGGCCAATGCGCCGCTGGCACGGTTCCTCAATGGGCTGGTGCCGATGACCTCGCTGATCATCGCCCGCTACGAATCACCGTGCTGCGACCACTGTGCATGGGAAGAGCATGCGGCCATCATTGATGCCGTGGAGCAAGGCGATGCCGAGGCCGCGCTGGATTTGATGCACAAGCACCTGGACCGCCTGGAAGAAAAGCTCGACCTGGAATGAATCAGCGTTCCGCTGTGGGAGCGGGCTTGCCCGCGAAGAAGCTGACGCGGTCGATGGCACGGGCTTCGCCCGTGTTCGCGGGCAAGCCCGCTCCCACAGAGACTGCGTCCCGACAGAAACTTATGTCTGTGCTGAGCGAGCGATGGCCAGCGCAGCAGCCCCAACAACCCCACCCTATACTACGAGAACCACCCCAGCCTCTATCAGGGAGGCGGTTGCGTGAGTGCTCGAGTCCTTCTGTTGCTGTGCCTGCTGTTGGCCCTGACCGGCTGCGCGAGCAAGCGCCCGCCTGCCCCGCCACCGCCCGCAGCGCTCACGCCCGCCGCCTGGCAACGCATCGACCAGGAACTGATCGACGCTTCGGTCGGCGCCGCCGGCTCGGCCAACGACTATGCCCGGCGCTCCATGCGGGTATGGAAGGAGCAGGTACAACAGCGCACCGAAAGCGACTTCATCCCTTGGTTCACCGGTTACTGGACCCAGCAGTGGCTCACCCTCAAAGTGGCCTGGTACAAGCTCGACAGCGGTGAAGGCCGTGAACCTGCGCAAAAGCGCCTGGCCCTGTACCTGCAGGAGCAATACCACGAGCGGGTGATCGAACCGGTGGCCGAGCAGATCAACCCCGAGGGCATCCGCGACCGCGCCTGCGAGCTGTACCTGCAGCTGCTCGGCCAGCAGCTACCCGCCATCATCAGCCGCTACAACGCGCCGCCCGAGCAGGTCAGCCAGCGCCTCAACCGCATCCCCGCCATCCACCTGGGGCCGCCGGATGCGCGTAATGCCAGCCTGTATCAACTGCTTCGGGCCAAGTCGCTGGACCAGCAACCGGCCTGGCAAGCCATGCGCCAGCACTTGCATGAGCAGGCCAGCAAAGGCCCCGGAAGAACCGATGTCGGGCTGAACTCGGTGGCCACCCAGGCCAGCGAAAAGCTCGGCGCTACCCTGGCCCCGCGCGGCATCGCCAGTGCCGTGGCGTCGGCGGTGGGCAAGGTGGCGGGGGCGATGATTTCGATTGCGGCGGCCGGCTACGGCATGATGACCCATGACCGCGATCACCCGCAGATGGTCGAACAGTTGCGGGTGATCCTCAACGTGGCGCTGAACCAGGAATGGCAGGAGTTGATGGAAAACCGCCAGAGCGGGGCCATGGCGGGGGTGTACTACCTGTCGGGGCAGGTTGAGGACAGCTTGCTGGCCAGTGTGCCGCGGCCCGTCGAGCAACCGGTAGAACAGCAAGTGAAGCAGCAGCAAGCACCTTTGATCATTCGCCTGCCGCCTTAGGGGCGGCACAGGAGAAACATCAGGCAGCGGCCATCGCGGAACTTGGCAGCCCGAACACCCGATCAAACGCCCAGTTGTAGGCAAAGGTGTAGCAAGGCACCAGCACGATGAACGCCATGTCCACCAGCAACGCCTCCACCAGTGTCATGTCGAGCCACCAGGCAATCAGCGGAATCAGGTACACCACCAGCGTCAGCTGAAAGCCGATGGCATGCGCCACCCGCCGCGCCACACTGCGCCCACGCTTGGCCTGGCGCCTCTCCCATCCTTCGAACAAGGTGTTGTAAACCAGGTTCCAGAACATGGCGATGGTGGTGATCATCACCGCCAGCGGCCCAGTATGCGACGCCTGGGTGTCCGACAGGTAAGCCAGCCCGAGGGTCGACATGCACAACCCGATCAGTTCATAAAAAGTTACGTAGACCAGCTTGCGTTTCAATCCCTGCACTCGGGGTTACCTCCAATGACAAAAACGATGGGGCGCGATCATGCTTCACCATGCTTGACAGCAAAAGTTAGCAGCTGTCAGATCTACTGACAGGAGGCTGCCATGAACTTTTCCAGCGACAACATCCAGCTTTTTCTAGCCGTGCTCGACTGCGGTTCGTTTTCTGCTGCCGCACGCGCCCTCAAGCGCGTGCCTTCAGCCGTGAGCATGGCTATCGGCAACCTTGAAGCGGAACTGGGCTACAGCTTGTTCGAACGTGGTTCGCGTGAGGTTCGCCCAACTGCCCAAGCCCTGGCCCTGGAACCACACGCCAGACTGATTGGCGAACAATTGGGTTTGCTGCAGGTACACGCACTGGAGCTGTCAAAAGGGTTGGAAAGCAGCCTGACCCTGGCCGTGGTACCAGACATCGACCACCGGCCACTGCTGGCGGCCATCGCACGCCTTGGCGAACGCCATCCGCTGCTGGATATCGCCCTGCTCAGCGCCCCGCAGGAAGAAGCCCTGAACCTGCTGGACAGTGGCCGCGCCGACCTCTGCGTGGCTTTTGCAGGCCTGCAGGTCGACGCCCGCCGAGGCTTCCAGCACATCGGCATGGAGTCGCTGGTGGCCACCCTGTCGCCGGCCCACCCGGCCTTGCGCGAGGGGCGCATCCATTACCTCGAAGACCTGACCCAGGTGCGTCAGATTCTGGTGCGCAGCCGCGACCTGCCAATGGCCGACCCGCGCCCGCTGATCGGCGCAGCGCACTGGTCAACCGACAGCTTCGACCTGGCGTTGCAAATGGTGGAAGCAGGCCTGGGCTGGGGCGACCTGCCGTTGTCGCGGGTTGCGCCGCTGCTCGCCAGCGGACGCCTGGTGCGCCTGGGTTTTCGCAATACACGCAACGAGTTGCAGTTGCCGGTACACATCTTGTGGCGCAAGCAACAACCGCTGCAGCAAGCCGCACGGCTGTTGATCCAGCAGTTGAGTAACCGTTGATTACCGTCTGTCGAAACGGCCATAAGAATTTCCTGTAAGTACTTCAATCTTTTAGCCCTTTAGCCGATATCCCGGTCGACAGGCCCCGCAGTGCGTCATGAGCGCGCTGCGCCCTCCCCTCATTGGCTCAAGGTCTCGAAACATGAACCTGAAATTTCGCCACAAGATCCTGCTCAGCGCCTGCGGCGTCGTGGTCCTGGCATTTGCCCTGTTCACGCTCTACAACGACTACCTGCAACGCAACACCATCCGCCAGAACATCGAAGCGTCGGTGCAGCAATCCGGTGCACTGACCGCCAGCAGCGTGCAGAACTGGATGAGCGGGCGCATCCTGGTGCTGGAAAACCTGGCCCAGGACATCGGCCAGCAAGGTGCCGGCGAGACCCTGACCGGGCTGATCGAGCAGCCGTCCTACACGCGTAATTTCCTGTTCACTTACCTGGGCCAGGCCAACGGTGCGTTCACCCAGCGCCCGGACGCCCAGATGCCTGCCGGTTACGACCCGCGCCAGCGCCCTTGGTATGGCGCCGCCGCCAGCGCCGGGCAGACCGTGCTGACCGCCCCCTACCAAGGCGCGGTCGGCGGCCTGATGGTCACCATCGCCACCCCGGTGAAGAGCAAAAGCAACGGCGAGCTGATCGGTGTGGTCGGCGGTGACGTGACCCTCGACACCCTGGTCGAGATCATCAACTCGGTCGACTTCGGCGGCATCGGCCACGCCTTCCTGGCAGACGCCAATGGCCAGGTGATTGTCAGCCCCGACAAAGAGCAGGTGATGAAGAACCTCAAAGACATCTACCCTGGCAGCAACCTGCGGATTGCCGCCGGCCTGCAGGATGTCACCCTCAACGGCCAGGACCGCATCATTTCCTTCGCCCCGGTAGCCGGCCTGCCGTCGGCGCAGTGGTACATCGGCCTGTCGATCGACAAGGACAAGGCTTACGCCGCACTCAGCCAGTTCCGTACCTCGGCTATCATCGCCATGCTGATTGCCGTGGCTGCCATCGCCGGCCTGCTCGGCCTGCTGATCCCGGTGCTGATGAGCCCGCTGACCGCCATGGGCCGAGCCATGCGCGACATCGCCGAGGGTGAAGGCGACCTTACCCGCCGCCTGACCGTGCAGAACAAGGACGAGTTCGGCGAACTGGCCACCTCGTTCAACCGCTTCGTCGAGCGCATCCATGCCTCGATCAGCGAAGTGTCCTCGGCCACCCGCCTGGTGCACGACCTGTCGGAAAAGGTGGTCAGCGCATCCAACGCGTCGATCACCGGCTCGGAAGAACAAAGCATGCGCACCAACAGTGTCGCGGCAGCCATCAACGAGCTGGGCGCCGCCACCCAGGAAATCGCCCGCAACGCCGCCGATGCTTCGCAGCATGCCAGCGGCGCCAGCGAGCAGGCACACGGCGGCCGTGAAGTGGTGGAAGAGGCGATCAGTGCCATGACCGCCTTGTCACAGCGCATCAGCGAGTCGTGCGCGCAGATCGAAACGCTCAACGCCAGCACCGACGAAATCGGCAAGATTCTCGACGTGATCAAGGGTATTTCGCAGCAGACCAACCTGCTGGCACTGAACGCCGCGATCGAGGCGGCCCGTGCCGGTGAAGCCGGCCGTGGCTTTGCCGTGGTGGCCGACGAAGTGCGCAACCTGGCACACCGTACCCAGGAGTCGGCGGAAGAGATCCACCGCATGATCACCAGCCTGCAGGTAGGCTCGCGCGAAGCGGTGCAAACCATGAACACCAGCCAGGTGTCCAGCGAGCAGACCGTGCAGGTAGCCAACCAGGCCGGTGAACGCCTGGCCAGCGTGACCCAGCGCATTGGCGAAATCGATGGCATGAACCAGTCTGTGGCGACCGCGACCGAAGAGCAGACCGCCGTGGTCGAGAGCCTCAACCTGGACATCACCCAGATCAACGCCCTGAACCAGCAGGGCGTGGAAAACCTGAACGAAACCCTGCGTCATTGCGACCAGCTGGCCCAGCAGGCCGGGCGCTTGAAGCAGCTGGTGGGCAGCTTCAGAATCTGATGGGCCCGAAGAGGGGCGCTCTGCGCCCCATTTTTATGCCACAGCCGCTTTCGTGGCCCTGCCCCGCCGCACCCAGGCCAGCAACACCGCCGCCATCAGCACGAAACCCAGGTAGCCAAACAACGGGTACACCTCCCCCACCAGACTGATGAACCCCACCAGGCTGCAGCCAAACGCCACCACCCCGGTTATCACCGAACCCCAGCGGAACGTTGCCGTGCCCGCCGGCAGCAGCCGCGAAAGGAACGAAAACATCGTACCCACCGCCGTGTTGACGATCATGCCGAAGATGATCAGGCACATTACCACCCCCAGCAGCGGTGACACTTCGTTGGCAATCGACAGCATCGGCATGGGCAAGTCGGCCACGCTGTCCAGGCGCGACAATAGCCCGGCACTCATCACCAGCATCAGGCCGCCCAGCGCCGCCCCACCCAGCAGGCCACCCCACACTGCGGTTTTCTCGACCTTGGCCGAACCACCCAGAATGGCCAGGATCGGCGCACCGGCAACGATGTTGTACGACACATACAGGAACGCGCCCAACAGCCAGTGCCGGGTACCGGCCTGCTGCTGGCTGGCCAGTTGGTCGAGCGCGGCGAAGCTCTGTGCACGGGTAAACACGGCGTACAGTGCAATCGCCGAAGCCACCAGGATCAACAGCGGTGTGATGGCACCGATGGCCAGGATCACCTTGCGCACGTCCAGGCACACAATCGCCACCACCACCAGCGTCACCAGCACACTGCCGGTCAGTGCCGGAATGCCGAACTGCTGCTCCAGCAACGCGCCACCACCGGCCAGCATGACCACCGTGACGGCGAACATGAAAAAGGTGATCAGCCAGTCGACGAACAGGCCCAGGTGGCGGCCGCAGATGGCCTGTATCACGTCCTTGTGCGAGGTGGCCTGCTGGCGGTTGCCCAACCCGGCCAGGGCCATGCCAAGGAAGGTAAACAGGGCTGCACTGACCAGTGCCCCCACCAACCCCCACACACCAAAATCGACAAAGAACAACAACAGTTCCCGCCCCGAAGCGAAGCCCGCCCCCACGATCACGCCGACAAATGCGCCGGCAATCTTCAGCTGCTCTTGCATGTGAACCTCTGGATTTATTGTTGTTGTCCTGCTGCCACCGCATCGCTTTTGCGGGAGCGGCCTCCGCTCAGTTACAGATCGCCGACAAACGCCTGCACTTCAATCTCCACATCCACCCCCAGCGCCAACGCCGAGGCCACTGTCGAGCGCACCGGCAACGCGGCACCGAAGAACTCCTTGTACACCTCGTTGAAACCGGCGAAGTGGCTCATGTCCGACAGCCATACCGTGGCCTTTATCACTTGGTCGAAACGCGCGCCGCAAGCCGCCAGGCTTTCGGCAATGCGCTCGCAGGCGGCGCGGGTCTGGGCCTGGATGTCGCCACGCACCACTTCACCGCTGGCGCTCATCGGCACCTGGCCAGAGAGAAACAGAAAACCACCGGCCTTCACTGCACGGGAAAACGGGAACGGCAGGCTGCTGGGGAAACGCTGGATGTCATTGCTCATGGGATGCTCCTTTCAAGGTTGCTGTAAACGGGCTGGGGACAGGCGCTCGGGCGCCACGCCCTGGCTGACAAGGCTGGAGCACAGGGGCTGGCCAAGCAGCAGGTCGGCGGCCAGGCGCGAAGCCCCCGCTGCCGACTGGATGCCATAACCACCTTGCGCCGCCAGCCAGAAGAACGCGGGGGCGTGTGCATCGAAACCCACCACCAGGTCGCCGTCCGCAACGAACGATCGCAGCCCGGCCCAGGTGTGACTGGGGCGGCGGATCGTCAAGGTGGTCATGTTTTCGATGTTGTAGATGCCCAACGCCACATCGAGCTCTTCCGGCGCAGCATCCTGCGGCTCTACCGGGTCGGCGTTGGCAGGCGAACCGAGCAACTGCCCGGCGTCGGGTTTGAAGTAGAAGCTTTCGTCGACACCAATCACCGCCGGCCAGCGGGCGAAGTCCTGGTCGGCAGGGCCAGGAAAGGTGAAAGCACTGCGCCGGCACGGTTGCAGGCCGATGCGCCCCACACCGCATTGCTCGGCCACCCGGTCCGCCCAGGCACCCGCGGCATTGACCAGCTGACGTGCCTGAAGACGGCTGCCATCAGCCAATTCCACCTGCCACAGGTTGTCCAGATACCCGGCCTGGACCAGCTCGGCGTTGCAGCGCAGCTCACCACCGGCAGCGCGATAACCGCGCAAGAAGCCCTGGTGCAAGGCATGCACATCAAGGTCCATCGCGCCCGGCTCCAGCACTGCGCCCGCCAGGGTTTCGCTGCGCAGGCTGGGGACCAGTGCCAGCGCGGCATCACGGTCAAGCAGGCTGACCTCGGTGCCATTGGCCAAGTTCTGCGCGTGGGCCTGCTCAAGCAGCTCGCGCTGCTCCACGCTGGCCACATACAGGCAGCCGCGCGGCTCCAGCAGCGGGTGCTCGCAGAAGCCCTCTGGCGGGGCTTCATAAAAGGCCCGGCTGGCGCGGGTCAGCGCCTGGATCTGCGCAGTGCCGTAGGCCTCCATGAACATGGCCGCCGAACGCCCGGTGGAATGGTAGCCAGGCTGTGCTTCGCGCTCGATCAGCAGCACCCGCTGCTGGTCAGCCAGGCGATAGCCCAGCGAGGCACCGGCAATGCCGGCGCCGATGATCAGGGTGTCGTAGATCGGGGTCATGCACGCTCCTGCCAAGCAAATTATCATTTATGAGAATTCTAATATATGAGAATTTAGAAATGCGCAAGTGTCCAAGGTAAGATGCCCGACCAACGCCGTATGCCGAGAACGCTGAATGCCCGCTGCCCTACCCCTGCTTGACCGCGCCGTAGTCGGCCAGCGCCTGCGCCAGGTGCGCAAGGCGCGCCAGATGACCCTCAAGCAATTGTCCGAAGCCAGTGGCGTACCGCTGTCCACCTTGTCGAAGATGGAGCTGGCACAGGTGTCGGTCAGCTATGAAAAGCTCGCCGCCGCTGCGCGGGCGCTGAATGTCGACATTGCCCAGTTGTTCCGCTCCGGTGCCACGGTCAACGCCCCGGTGCCCGTGACCGTGGTGGTCGATTCATTGCCGGCGGCAGCGGGCTACTCGACCGGCACCTATGACTACCACCCGATCGCCGGCGACTTCCCCGAGCGGCGTATGACGCCGGCTTATGCCCGCATCATCGCCCGTGAACGCGGCCAGTTCGACGACTTTATCCGCCACCCCGGGCAAGAGTTCGCCCTGGTGCTGAGCGGGCGCGTGCGCATCGAGTTCGAAACCGGCGAAGCGGTGAGCATCGGGCCACAGGAAACGGCGTATTTCGACAGCCAGGTGGGGCATATCTATCTGTCCGAGAGCGAGGACGGCGGCGATGCGCATGTGATGGTGGTGATGACGGATCGTTAAGCCGCCTCGGTTATAACCTAATAACGAACAAGTCTATTTGGCTATAAAAAAATCTATATGCTGGCTGCATCCGATAACGGGCAACGTTGGGCAGTCGAGTAGCGTATGGATGTAGGTTCTTTTGGTTTCACCATTGCTGGCCTGGTCGTGGGTTTCATCGTCGGCATGACCGGCGTCGGTGGCGGCTCGCTGATGACCCCGATCCTGTTGTGGTTTGGCATCAACCCGGCTACGGCCGTCGGTACCGACCTGCTCTATGCCGCCATCACAAAGGCCAGTGGCGTCTGGGTGCATGCGCGTCAGAAGAACATCGACTGGAAAATCACCGGCCTGCTCAGCCTGGGCAGCGTACCCGCCGCTGCGCTGACCCTGTGGTTCCTCAGCACCCTGCACACCGACACCTCGGCGCTCAATGCCATCATCAAGCAAGGCCTGGCGGTGGTGCTGATCCTGACCGCGCTGGCCATCCTGTTCAAATCGCGCCTGCAGGCCTTTGCCAGCCGTCATGCCGGTGACCACTACCACCTCAGCGATCGCAGCCTGAACATCCTCACCGTACTCACCGGCGTTGTGCTGGGGGTAATGGTCACACTCACCTCCATCGGTGCTGGCGCCCTGGGCACTGTGGCGTTGTTCCTGCTGTACCCGTTCCTGGTCACCCGCCGCCTGGTCGGTACCGAAATCGCCCACGCCGTGCCCCTTACCCTGGTAGCAGGGCTGGGCCACGCGGGCATGGGCAACATGGACTGGTCGCTGCTGGGTTACCTGCTGCTGGGCTCGCTGCCGGGCATCTACCTGGGCAGCCACCTCACCGGGCGGATCTCCGACCGCGTACTGCGCCCGTGCCTGGCGGCGATGCTGCTGCTGATCGGCTACAAGCTGGCGTTCTGAGCCTCATTCCAGGCGCAGGCGCCACTGCCCGGTAAAACTCAGATCCAGGCGTGACAGGGGAAGCACGTCGATACGCTGGCTGGCCTTCATCGGGCACCCCAACACCTCTACCAACACAGCGCGCATGACCATGGGGTGGGTCACCGCCAGCCAATCGCCCGGCCTGTCGAAGGCTGCCAGCCAGGCGGCCAGGCGCTGGCACAGGGCGGCGAACGACTCCCCCCCGTGCGGCGCACTGGCCGGGTCCTGTAACCATTGCGCCAATGCTCCAGGCTGCTCAGCCTGCAATTGCTTCAACGCCAGCCCCTGCCAGTGACCCAGGTCGCAATCGGCCAAGCCCGGTTCGACCTGCACCTGCCCCGCCAGCCATGTAGCCGTCTCGCAGGCTCGCCGCTCTGGCGCAGCCAGCAGCTGCATGCCGGGCAGCATGGCGTCGGGCTGTTGCGTTAACGGCAAGATGCCGTCATCTGTCCGGTGCAGGCGCCCGACCTTCTGGGCCTGGGTCAGGGCGTGGCAGATCAGGGTCAGGCGGACGGTTTTCACCGGGGCTCTCTCGCAGCAGGCTGGGGCCCATGGTTTAACACGCTGCGAAGCTTTTGGCTGCAACTATGTCGTACCAGCCTTTACCGCGATGAGGCCCGGTCAAGCTATCAGTGACACCAGGCCCCACACCGGCACCGCGGCCACCAACCCGACCGCCATCCGCGGCCAGTACGGCAGCAGCATCACCAGCAGCAACCCCGCCAGCGACAGCGCGCCGAACCAGGCCACCGGCCCCATGGCCCAGCCCCAGGCCTGGGCACACATCATCAGGCTGGCCAGCAACGCCAACCAACCTGCACTGCGCAGGCCGACACGCAGCGCGGGTGGGCACGCCCGGCTCCACACTTGCTTGTAATGCCGCTCCAGCCCTTGGCACAGCCCAAGCATGCCGGCGTAGGCAAACACCACGCCACCTATGATCCACATCATCATGCCTTGGCCTCCTTCTGTTGCCGGCCCACCCTGGTCTTCTGTTGCGCTGGCTGTGCTTGCCACACCCGCCAGGCCACCAGACCAAGCAACACTCCCAGCACCAGCGCACAGCCCGCTACGCCCATACGCATCGTGTCTTCGAGGCCGCCAAATGCACCCAGACCGATGCACAGCAATGCCGCCAGCAGCAGTTGTTCGACCCAGGCGCACCGCGCCGGCCTGACGCCGGCATGCAACAGCGCCAGCAGCCATACGCCGAAGAACGCGCGCACTTCCCAGCTTTCCCGCTGCATCAAATCCACCGGTAGCAAACGGCTGGCCCACAGCAGCCCCACGCATGCCAGCAGCAGGCCGCTGATAAAGCCCACGTTGCACACTTCGGCCACCCGGTGCCAACGCCGTGCCGATGTTTCGGCGGTGGCGCTGGCGTATTTACGCCCACGCTTCACGCAGAACAACACCAGCCCGCTGGCGATCATCAGGCAACTGACCAACCCGCACATGAAGTACAGCCAGCGCATCGGGTAACCGCCGAACTGGGCGAAGTGCAGGCCGACCATGACCCGTTGGGTCAGCGGTGCCGCACGCCATTCAGGCACATCGCTGAGTAACGCCCCGCTGACGCCGTCGAAAACCATGGCCTGCCCCTTGGCGAGGGCGATGCGGTTGCCCAGTTCGGGGCGGATTTCGATACGCGCCGCTGCAGTGTTGGGGTTGCGAATGTTCAAGCCGCCAATAGGCCCCAGACGCGCCTCGGCCTGGGCCAGCAACGGCGCCACATCGACCAGGGTGGCCGGCTGCCTGGCCAGGCCACGGGGTTGCTCCAGGCGGGCATTACCCTGTGCCTGGAAGTAGGCGCGGGTGTCACCGGCAAAGCGTGCATCCACCCCGGCAGGGATATAAATGAGCATGAAGATCACCAGGCCGGTATAGGTGATCATCAGGTGGAACGGCAGCAGCAGCACCGCACTGGCGTTGTGAAAATCCAGCCACGAGCGCTGGCCCTTGTTTGGCCGGAAGGTGAAGAACTCCTTGAAGATCTTCTTGTGGATGACGATGCCGGTCACCAATGCGGCCAGCATCACCAGTGCCAGCGCGCCGACCACGAAGATGCCCCAGTTGCGTGGCAGGTCGAGGGTGAAGTGGAAGCGAAAGAAAAAGTTGCCGCCGACGCTGTCACGCACCTCGATGGCTTCGCCGGTGCGCGGGTCGAGCTGTACGCCGCCACCGTAGCGCCGCTCGCCGGTGGACACGCGCAGGCCTGGCGAGCGCTCGCTCGGCAGACTGATGCCCCAGTTGCCGGCCTTCGGCTCATGGGCCTGCAGGTAGGCGATGGCACGCTGCGCGGCGGCGGCCTGGGACACCTGAGTAGCCGGGATCTCCGGCTGCATCCAGTGGTTGAGCTCCTTGTCGAACACTGCCAGCGTCCCGGTAACGAAAATGGCGAACAGCAGCCAGCCAAAGATCAAGCCGGCCCAGGTGTGCAGCCACGCCATCGACTGGGTGAAGGTGTTTTTCATGCCAGGCGCTCCAGTATTTGCGGCCAGAAACCGACCAGGGCCAGGGGCACGGCCAATACCAGCGGCGCCCAGGCACGCAAGGCATCATGGCTGGCGAAGGCCCAGAGGATGGTGGCGGTGTAGAAAATGAACGCGGGCAGGGTCGCGACGATGACCGCGTCGGTGGCAGACAGCGGCAGGATGCGGGCCAGGCAGGCAGTGGCGGCGTAGCTGAGGGCATAGCCGCCGAGCAGTGCGGCGGTGCTGCGGGAGAGTATTTGTAGCCAGGCGGGGGCTTTCATCATCGGGGCTCCGTGGCATGGACAGGTAGGGCATCTGGGGCTGCTTTGCAGCCCGATCGCGACACAAGGCCGCTCCTACAGGGAATGCGAATCGCCTGTAGGAGCGGCCTTGTGTCGCGATCGGACCGCAAAACGGCCCCCGCTGTCAGAAGTTGATATTCAGCGCAGCAAACACCGCCCTGCCCGGCTGGTTATAGGTGTTGGCCCCCGAGCTGCTGGCGTTGCCGCCACGCAGGATCTGCTTGTCGAACACGTTGTTCACGCCTACCCGCACGTCGTAGTTGGCGTTGAACTTGTACCCGGCACTCACGTCCACCAGGCCATACGCCTCGACGTCCTGCTGCGCGGTCTTGTCGTAGTCTTGCTGGGTACGGTAGTTGTAGGTCGGTGACTTCTGCTTGCCAAAGTAGGTGCCCGCTACCTGGAACGACAGCTGCTCGGTGGCCCGCCAGTCGAGGGTGGTGTTGACGGTGTACACCGGGATCACCGACAGCGGCTCGCCGGTTTCGCGGTTGTCGTTGTCGAGCATCCAGGTCAGGTTGGTGTTCCAGTCCAGGGTCGGCGTCAGTTCGATGAAGAAGTTGCCTTCGATACCTTCCACCCGCGCTTCGCCCGCGTTCTCCCACTGGGTCACGCGGCGACCGCTGTTAATGGCGTAGAGCACATCGGTCCCGCCGATGATCTTGTTCTTGTAGTCGTTGCGGAAATAGGTCGCGCTGGTACGCCAGGTGCCACGGTCGTACAGCAGGCCGATTTCCTTGTTGACGCTGATCTCTGGCTTGAGGTCGGCATTACCTTGCAGGTAGCAGCCGCCGGAGTTGGTCTGCTGCACACTGCAGCCCTGGCCACGGCTGTAGAGCAGGTAATTGGGGTTGGACTGGTACAGGTTCGGTACCTTGTAGGCACGAGCAATGCCGCCCTTGACCGACAGTGCCTCGGTCAGTTTGTGCGACAGGTTCAGGCTTGGGCTGAAGTTGTCGCCAAACATCTCGTGATGGTCGAAGCGCAGGCCGGGCGTCACGGTCGTATCACCCAGGACGATATTGTCCTCGACGAACAACGCATAGCTTCTGGCCGTCATCTTCGTATCGCTGCGATCGAAGCCGCTGATCGCATCATTGCCCGAACCGCTCGGGTCGAAGCTTTGCGGGCGGAACGAGCCCTGGTCATTGAGAGACTCGTACAGGTATTCACCGCCCAAGGTCAGCACATGTTCAGTGCTGCCCATGCTGAACGGCAGGTTGACCTCACTGCTCAAACGGGTGTTGCGCAGCCGCGACATCGCCGCGCCGCTGTCGTTGATCGCCCCTTCCGGGCCACCGGCCAGGCCCTCGTTGAGGCGCCAGTTACGCACGTACTCGTAAGCCAGGGTGGTCTTGCTGGTACCCCAGGTAAAGTCGCCCAAGTGGGTCAGGTCGTACGTGCTGCGCTGCATGATGTTGGTTTCGTGGCCATACAGGCTGGAAATCAACGCGACATCGCTGCCGCCGTTGCTGTTCATCGTGTCGCCCGCGTAGATGTTGCCCTGACGGCTGTAGCCTGCACTGGCTTCAAGGCGGTGCTCGTCGTTGAGCTTCCAGCTCAGCAAGCCATTGATGTCTTTGTTACGCACACCTTCGCGTCCGGCAACCAGTGCGCTGTTGGCGTGGTTGGCGTTGATGTCGAGGTCGTCGGCGTCGGTCTTGGCCAAGCCGCCATACAGACGGAACCCGAGGTTGTCGGTAAGGCCGCCACCCAGGTTGAAGTTGGCGCGGCGGCTGGCGCCTTCGGCGCTGTCTTCCGGCAGTTGGGTATACAGGCTGACACTGCCCTTGAGTTCGTCGGTGGGGCGCTTGGTGATGATGTTGACCACCCCGCCCATGGCGCCGGAACCGTAGCGTGCGGCAGCCGGGCCGCGCAGGATCTCGATGCGCTCGACCGCTTCGGCCGGCACCCAGTTGGTTTCACCTCGGGTATCGCGGTCGCCGTTCCAGCCATAACGCACGGCGTTGCGGGCGCTGGACGGTTTGCCGTCGATGAGAATCAAGGTGTTCTCCGGGCCCATGCCGCGCAGGTCGATCTGACGGTTGTTGCCCCGTGCGCCGCTGGCGCTGTTGCCGGTCAGGTTGACGCCGGGCTCACGGCGGATGATGTCGGACAGGTCATTGGTCGGCGGGTGGCGCTTGATGTCTTCGGCGGTGATGATCGACGAGCCCAAGGCCTGGTGCGCCTCGCGCTCGGCGGTGATCAGGGTGTCCTGGATCACCAGCGCGTTGTCGGCGACCGGCACTTCCAGCACCTCACCCGTACGCTGCTCCTCGGCTTCAGCCGCGGTGGCCATCATGGCCGGCGACGCCAGCGCGACGAACGCCAGGGCCAGGCTATTGGGTGAAGTTCTGCACTGCATGGGTACATCTCCTGCGATTCATGAGCGAAAAGGCACATCCCTGTTGGAAACCGGGAGCCCTCGCCCACCGGCCCCACAAACACAGTTTGGTGGCCAACAGGGGAGGTAAATATAGAGAGACGCAAATGCGAGTAAATCTTATTTACGAAATTTACATGTTTGTAACGGAACTTTGCTGAAACCCGAGGTAGAGCAGTTGCTGTTCGCAACGCACGAAGTCTTGCGCAGCCTTGTAGGCGTTGGCTTGCTTGCGGAAGGCCGCGCAGCGGCCCCGGCGACTTCAGCGCCAACGCTCATCAGAAACCCGTCGATACATCCCTGCGCTTCTTGAGCTCAGCCGAACATAGCAAAATAACTACGTCAAAGACGTAGGGATGCAGTATGCTGACAATCATTGAAGCGCCACTTTTCTCAAGGCAATGGCCTGAATACTGGACTGAAGAAGAGCACGGAGCCTTCATGTCCTACCTTGCGAATGATCCCGATGCCGGCTCTGTGATTCCCGGCTCAGGCGGATGCCGCAAGGTGCGCTGGAGCCTGGACGGCAAGGGCAAGCGAGGAGCAGCACGTGTGATCTACACGGCCCAACTCGCCAATGGCGCCTTGGTCGCATTGCTTATTTACTGCAAGAGCGCTACTGAAAACATACCCGCGCATGTGTTGCGCAAGATTGCCAAGGAGCTCAACCATGCCCCTGACTGAAAAAGAGCTGATGCTGCGCGATGCCAGCCGTAACATCGGTGAGGAGTTGCTGGAATCCATACGCAACGTGAAAGCTGGCCGCTATGGAGCAGTACATCAGATAGAGGTGACCAAGGCCGCCGAGGCACGGAGCAAAACGGGGCTCTCCCAGCTCAAGTTTGCCGAGTTGCTGGGCGTTTCAGTACGCACGCTTCAGGAGTGGGAGCAAGGTAGGCGCGCGCCATCAGGTGCCGCTCGGTCCCTACTCCACATTGCAGCTTCTCGCCCGGACGTTTTTCGTGAAGTGCTTCAGGGCCTGTAACGGCTCCCCTGAACGAGCGTGCCTGCGGCGGGCCGCGCAGTAGCCTCGGCAACCGGCGCGTGTCACGGCGCTCAGGCTACACGCCACCACCCAGCGACCTGGGTGGTGAGCACACTGGCCATTGCCGCTACCCACTCATCCGATTTGCATCCTGCAAGGAGGCTCTTACAGTTTCGAACGTAGCAACTCTGTCGGGAGCCCAGATGCGCAGCAATGAAGACAGCCGCTCTGCACATACCTCCAGAAGCCTGCCGAAGATCCCTCGTAGCGTCTGGGCGCTGGGCTTCGTGTCGATGTTCATGGATATCTCCTCGGAGATGATCCATGCGCTACTGCCGCTGTACATGGTTACCGTGCTCGGCACGTCGGTAGTCGCTGTGGGCGTTATCGAAGGCATTGCCGAAGCGACCGGATCGATCACCAAGGTGTTTTCCGGCGCCCTCAGCGACCGGCTGGGCAAGCGCAAGCTGCTGACGGTGCTCGGTTATGGCCTGGCTGCGCTGACCAAGCCGGTGTTCCCCATTGCCTCCGGGCTGGAGTGGCTGACCGCAGCACGTTTCGTGGACCGGGTCGGTAAAGGCATTCGCGGGGCGCCGCGCGATGCGCTGGTGGCCGATGTCACCCCCGCCGAGCTGCGAGGCGCGGCGTTCGGCCTGCGCCAGGCGCTCGATACCGTGGGCGCCTTCCTCGGGCCGTTGTTGGCAATCGTGCTGATGTGGCTGACCGCGAGCCATTTCCAAACCGTGTTCTGGGTAGCGGTGATCCCGGCATTTGTAGCGGTGTACATTCTCATCGCCTTCGTTCGCGAACCTGAAACGCCGCCTGCCGCACGGCCGGTGCGCACACCGTTGGCACTGCACGAGTTCGTGCAACTCGGGTCGGCGTATTGGCGACTGATCGGCCTGGCAACGGTGTTCACCCTTGCTCGTTTCAGCGAAGCGTTCCTGCTGCTGCGTGCCCAGGACATGGGCCTGGCACCGCTGTGGGCGCCGGCGGTGCTGGTCTTGATGGCGCTGGCCTACTCACTGTCGGCCTACCCTGCCGGGGTGCTGTCGGACCGGGTGGGGCGCCGAGGCGTGCTGATGGCCGGGTTGGGTTTGCTGATCGCTGCCGACCTGCTGCTGGCCCTGCTACCGGGCTGGGGCGGGCTGGCCCTGGGGGTGGCGGCCTGGGGCCTGCACCTGGGCTTCAGCCAAGGTGTCTTCGCGGCCATGATCGCCGACAGTGCCCCGGCCCACCTGCGTGGTACCGCCTTCGGCCTGTTCAACCTGCTGACCGGCGTGGCACTGCTGGCCGCCAGCGTGGTAGCCGGGTTGCTGTGGGATGGCGCAGGATTTCAGGCAACGTTTCTGGTGGGCGCGGGGTTCGCTGGCGCCACCTTGGCGGGGTTGATACTGCTGCGCTAAGCCTGGAAAGCGCCCGGCTGATCGCCGTGCTGGACGGTGATCAGCACCCGGACGCAAACTAGGCCAGCGCAGCCTCCTGCTCCAGCAACGACCAACCGCCATGCCCATCCACATCCAGCCGATGGGTATGGAACGCTGCCAGCGTGCTGCGGTGGCCGACACTGACCAGCAGTGCACCCGGCATTTCCGAGCGCAACAACGCATACAAGGCATGTTCGAGGCCCTCGTCCATCGCCGAGGTGGACTCGTCGAGGAACACCACCTGCGGCCGGTTGAACAGTACCCGGGCGAATGCCAGACGCTGCTGCTCACCCACTGAAAGAATGTGTGACCAGTCGCAACTGACGTCCAGGCGCTCGGCCAGGTGAGCCAGGTTCACCTGGCGCAACGCCTGCTGCATCCGCACCTCATCCTCAGGCTTGCTGGCTGCCGGGTAGGCAATGACAGTACGCAAGTCACCCAGAGGCAGGTACGGGCGCTGCGACAGGAACAGTGCCTGATGGCCCATTGGCCGCCTGACCTCACCTTCGGCATACGGCCAAAGGCCCGCCAGGGCGCGCAGCAGCGTGGTTTTACCACTGCCCGATGGCCCTTTGATCAAAAGCGCCTGACCCGCGTGCAGGCTCAGGTCCAGGTCGGCAATAAGGGCGTGCCCGTCTGGACGCAGCACCTGCAGGCGGGTGATCTGCAGCGCATGCGCCTGGTCTTCGGTCAGGACGCGTGGCAATGCGCTCGCCTGCTCATTGGCATCGAGAAACCCGGTCAGACGGTCGAGGGTCGCCCGGTACTGGGCAAACGCATCATATGACTCACGGAAGAACGATAACGAATCCTGCACCTGGCCAAATGCCTGGGACGTTTGCATGACGTCGCCCAGCTTGATCGCTCCGCTGAAGAAACGCGGCGCCTGCAGAATGAACGGGAACACCACGGCAACCTGGCTGACGCCCAGGTTGAAGCCACTGAACTTGAGGTTTCGGAACACCAGCGCCCAGGCATTCACAATCAGGGCAGCGAAGCGGCCCAGCAAGGTGCCCCGCTCCACCTGAGCACCTTGGTAGAAGGCGATGTTCTCGGCGTTCTCACGCAAGCGCATCAGCGCATAGCGGAAGTTCGCAGTGAGTTTTTCGTTGAGGAAATTCAGGCGGATCAATGGGCGCCCGAGGCGGAAGGCGACCCAGGTGGCGACGATGACATACAGGTACACGGCAAACACCATCGCCCGGGGGATCTCCACCCCGGCCACCGTCAGCGGTGCCGACAGCCCCCAGAGAATGCCGGTGAATGCCACCAGCGAAACCAGCGCACTGACCGCGCCCAACGCCAGGCTCACCGAGTTGGTGACGAAGGCGTTGATATCCAGCTCGATACGTTGGTCGGGGTTGTCCACCGGCTCGGCGAGGAACTGGCCGCGGTAGTAGGCATCGCCTTTCATCCAGTCGTGGGTCAGGCGCTCGGTGAGCCAGACCCGCCAATGAATGCTAAATGCCTGGGTTACATAGAACGTGAACAGCGAGCGCAACACATGAATGGTAGCCAGTACGGCAAAGACGCCAAGCAAGTACCAGAACGCGGTTTGATCAAGGCCCTGCAAAGCGCTGTAGAAGCCGTTGTACCAGAACGAGAACAGCACGTTCAGCCGTACAGAGAACAGTGTCAACACCAGCAGCAACGCAAACACCAACAGCGGCCGCCAACTGCGCCTGAAACTGAAATAGGGCCCGGCAAGCTGCCAGAACTGGCTGCCCCAACGCGTGCAGCGCACAGCCAGTGTGGCAGCTGCTGCGAAGCAGACTAAGGTGATGAACGAGGCGATTGCCAGCCAGCTCAGGCTCTCTTGCAAAGCCTGGTGCCAGTTCATTTCCATGGTGGGTATCCGTGCTGAGTATTTCCGCGAGCGTAGCATTGCTCCGCGATTCGTCAGGCATAGATGACGCACATTTCATGATTGCTTGGGTTATTTGAAGCAGGTGGCGCGGTGGATGGCACCGGCGTTGCCGGTGTTCGCGGCTAAAGCCGCTCCTACAGGGATCTGGGCAAGGCCGAGACTTGCGTGAGAACTTGGCTTTTTCGGGCCACAAAGACAAAA
>NZ_JBICKA010000075.1:0-118636 GCF_043103635.1 Pseudomonas sp. yb_9
GCAACACATCCATCCCAGGATTACCATACCCCGCTTCTAGTGCAGCCCTTTGCTGCCTCCCTGCCTGCCAAAACCCCATGCCCTTCGAACTTACCGTAGAACCCCTAACCCTGCTGATCCTGGCCCTGGTCGCCTTCGTCGCTGGCTTCATCGATGCCATCGCCGGTGGCGGCGGCCTGCTGACCACCCCGGCCCTGCTCACCGCTGGCATGCCGCCACACCTGGTACTGGGCACCAACAAGCTCAGCTCCACCTTCGGCTCGGCCACTGCCGGCTTCACCTACTACAAACGCAAGCTGTTCCACCCGGCACAATGGCGCCCGGCGCTGTTCGCCACCCTGGTCGGGGCATCGATTGGCGCAGTGGTTGCCCACTACATGCCGGCCGAATGGCTTAACAAGATGCTGCCGGTCATCGTCTTCGCCTGCGGCATCTACTTGTTGTTTGGCGGCACGCCAAAAGCGCCGCTGGATGCCGATGCACCGATCAAGAAGAAATGGCAGATGCCACAAGGCTTCACCTTGGGCTTCTACGATGGTGTGGCCGGGCCGGGTACCGGGGCCTTCTGGACCGTCAGTACCCTGCTGCTCTACCCCATCGACCTGGTCCGCGCCAGCGGCGTGGCGCGCAGCATGAACTTCGTCAGCAACATCGCGGCGCTGACGGTGTTCATCATTTCCGGGCAAGTGGACTACATCGTCGGCCTGTGCATGGGCCTGTCGGTGATGGTCGGTGCCTTCTTCGGCGCACGCACGGCAATCAGCGGCGGCAGCAAGTTCATCCGCCCGGTGTTCATCACCGTGGTGCTGGCGTTGACCGTGCGCCTAGCGTGGCAGCACTGGTTCGGCCAATCCTAAGCGACGCGCAACGTACAAATCGATCAGATACCGGGCAATGGAGCGCCCGGCCGGCAGCGGCGGCAGGTCGTGGACGCTGAACCACTTGGCATCCTCGATCTCGTCCGGCTGCATCACAATCTCGCCCCCGGCAAATTCGGCATGGAAGCCGAGCATCATAGAATGCGGGAACGGCCAGCACTGGCTGCCGACGTACTGAATGTTCTGTACCTCCACCGCCACTTCTTCACGCACTTCGCGCACCAGGCAGTCTTCGGCCGACTCACCCGGCTCTGCAAAACCGGCCAAGGTGCTGTACACCCCGGTGACGAAGCGTGGCGAGCGCGCCAGCAGGATTTCATCGCCACGGGTTACCAGCACGATCATGCTGGGTGAAATACGCGGGTAGCTGCGCAGGTCGCACGGCTGGCAATACATCGCCCGCTCCCAGCGAATTTGCGTCATGGCCTGGCCGCAGCTGCCGCAGAAACGGTGCTCTCTGGCCCAGGTACCAATCTGCGCGGCATAACCCAGCACCTTGTAGGTGTCGAAGTCGCCTTCAAGCATGAACGCGCGCAGACCGCGCCAGTTGCAGCCTGGCACGTCCGTCGCACTGCGCAGTTCCAGCAGGAACACGGGCTGGCCGTCGAAATGACCGATGCCGTGCTCGCACAGCACGTCGAGGTCCTGGCGCTTGAGCCAGTGGCGGGGGAACAGCGCGCCGTTGTCGTCCACCAAAAACCCTTCCGGGCTGCGGGCCACGGCCAGCCCCCCGGTGATCTGCGGGTCGAGTACTGCGGTAGTCCAGCGTGCTGACATGTCGGGGGTTCCTTTACTGCGCGTCCCCCGGCCCGATCAGTCGGCGAACGTCGGTTTCTGTTTGCTCATGTGCGCCGCCACAGCCACGCGCAAGTCTTCGGACTGCAGCATCGCGGCGTTCCAGGTGGCGATGTAGTCCAGGCCATCGTCGATGCGATGGTCGCGCATGTAGCTGAGCATTTCCTTGGTGCCGGCCACGGCGATCGGCGATTTTGCGGCAATCTCGCGGGCGATGGCAAAGACACCGTCGAGTAGCGCGGCCTGATCATCATAGACCCGGTTGACCAAGCCGATGCGCAGGGCTTCGTCCGCCGCAACGTTGCGCCCGGTGAAGGCCAGCTCACGCATCATGCCGTCACCGATGATACGTGGCAAACGTTGCAGTGTGCCGACATCGGCGGCCATGCCCATGTCGATTTCCTTGATCGAGAACTGGGCATCGTTGCTGCAGTAGCGCATGTCGCAGGCCGAGATGAGGTCGATGGCACCACCGATGCAGTAGCCTTGCACGGCAGCCAGCACCGGCTTGCGGCAATTGTCCACGGCAGTGAACGAAGCCTGCAGGCGCTGGATGGTCTTGCGCAGGAAGCGCGCATTGCGGCCCACATCCTTGCCCATCTGCCCGGCCAGCGACGCCAGCATCATCAGGTCGATACCGGCGGAGAAATGCTTGCCGGCGCCGCTGATCACCACCGCGCGCACCGCATCGGTGTCGTCGATCCACTGGAAGATGTCGATGATCTCCTCCCAGAAGGCGGCGTTCATCGCGTTGACCTTTTCCGGGCGGTTGATCTGAACGTGGGCGATGTTGTCGGTCAGTTCGACCTTGAATGCGCTGTACTCGGTCACGGGCGGCACTCCTGCGGGTGAAGGGTTCATGGCTCGGATGGTAACCCAGCCCGATGACCGCACTTGTGCCAAAAACGGGACTGCACGCCTTGCCTAAGACGCGCCGATCCGGCACCGTGCGCCATCGCCGAATTATAAGGATACAAATACATGTCACGCTCCCCGACCGGCGCCCTCGCCCACAGTTTTCTGGGCCAGTCGCCGCTTTGGTACAAGGCGGTCATCTGCCTGTTCCTGGTGCTCAACCCGCTGCTGCTGGTAACCCTTGGTCCGGTTGCAGCTGGCTGGGCGCTGGTACTCGAGTTCATTTTCACCCTGGGCATGGCGCTGAAATGCTACCCGCTGATGCCGGGCGGCCTGCTGCTGATCGAAGCCCTGCTGTTGCAGATGACCACGCCACAGGCGCTGTACGAGGAACTGCAGCACAACTTCCCGGTGATTCTGCTGCTGATGTTCATGGTTGCCGGTATCCACTTCATGAAGGAGCTGCTGCTGTTCCTGTTCTCACGCATCCTGCTGGGCGTTCGCTCGAAGGCGCTCCTGTCGTTGCTGTTCTGCGTGCTGTCGGCATTCCTCTCGGCGTTTCTCGATGCGCTGACCGTAACGGCGGTGATCATCAGCGCTGCGGTTGGCTTTTACGCCGTTTACCACCGTGTCGCCTCCGGGGCCAACCCGCGCGAAGACAGCGCGCTCGATAGCGATCAACAAGTGGCACAATTGCACCGCGAAGACCTCGACAAGTTCCGCGCCTTCCTGCGCAGCCTGCTGATGCACGGCGCGGTGGGTACTGCCCTGGGCGGTGTTTGCACGCTGGTGGGCGAGCCGCAAAACCTGCTGATCGGCCATGAAATGGGCTGGCACTTTTCCGACTTCTTCTTCAAGGTGGCGCCCGTGTCGCTGCCGGTGCTGGGTGCCGGCCTGCTCACTTGCGTGCTGCTGGAGAAGCTTCGCCTGTTCGGCTACGGCACGCTGATGCCTGAACCCGTGCGTCAGGTACTGGCCACCTATGCGGCCGAAGACGACGCGGCCCGCACCCAGGCCCAGCGCCTGGCGCTGTGGGTGCAAGGTTTGGCTGCGCTGATCCTGATCGTATGCCTGGGGCTGCACGTGGCCGAGGTTGGCCTGATCGGCCTGATGGTGATTGTGCTGATCACGGCCTTTACCGGCATCACCGATGAGCACCGCCTGGGCCGTGCCTTCCAGGACGCCATGCCGTTCACGTCCTTGCTGGTGGTGTTCTTCGCCGTGGTGGCAGTGATTCATCAGCAGCAACTGTTCAGCCCCTTGATCAGCTGGGTGCTGACGCTGCCTGCCGAGCAACAGCCGGGCATGCTGTACCTGGCCAACGGCCTGCTGTCGGCGATCAGCGACAACGTGTTCGTTGCCACCATCTACATCACCGAAGTGAAGCAGGCGTTTCTCAATGGCGGCATGAGCCGCGAGCATTTCGAGACACTGGCGGTGGCGATCAATACCGGTACCAACCTGCCCAGCGTGGCGACACCGAATGGCCAGGCCGCGTTTCTGTTCCTGCTGACCTCGGCAATTGCGCCGTTGATCCGGCTGTCGTATGGGCGGATGGTGTGGATGGCCTTGCCTTATACCGTGGTGATGGGTGGGCTGGGGTGGTGGGCGGTGACATACTGGTTGTGAGGTCGAGGTTATCGTAGCGCGCGCGTGCATGCCTCCCATATCCAATACAACTTTTGCCCCGCGCCCGCATCGAAACACAGGTAACTCCCCATCCGTTCCAAGGAGGTTCGCCATGGCACTACGCACCCCGTTGCTGCTGTCCTGCATCACCCTGGCCCTGCTCGGTTGCGCCGGCAACGATCACCCGGCGCCGCCGCATACCCAGCAGGTCGATCTGCAACGCTATCAAGGCACCTGGTACGAACTGGCGCGGCTGCCGATGTTCTTCCAGCGCAACTGCGTGCAGTCCGAGGCGCACTATGGCCTGCGTACCGATGGCCGCATCGACGTGACCAACCGTTGCCAGGAGAAGGACGGCCAGTGGAATGAAGCCAAAGGTGTCGCCGAAGCCCAGCAACCGGGCAGCACCGACAAGCTGTGGGTACGCTTCGACAACTGGTTCAGCCGCCTGGCCCCCGGCCTGACCAAGGGCGAATACTGGGTGCTGTACCACGACAAGGACTACCGCGTGGCGTTGGTCGGCCACCCCAACCGTGAGTACCTGTGGCTGCTGTCGCGCACGCCGGCGGTCCCCGACCAGCAACGCGAGCAACTGCTGAGCATCGCGCGGGAGCAAGGCTATGACACCAGCAAGCTCATCTGGCGTCAGGCAGAATAGCTCACCATCGACGGCATGCGGTAATCCGGCTAAGGTGTGCGCCCTTTATCGACTCGAAGGAACGAGCCCGTTGAGCACTCAACCGCTGCAAGCACCCCGTATCCGTTTTCTTGCCCTGTGCGTGTTCCATCACCAGGGCAAGATCCTGGTCAACGTGTTTGACGACCCGGCCACCGGCCAGACGCTGTGCCGCCCCTTGGGAGGCGGCGTCGAGTTCGGTGAGTTGGCTCAGGATGCCATTGCCCGGGAAATCCATGAAGAGCTGGGCCAGCCGATCAGCGATGCAAGACTGCTCGGCACCCTCGAAAGCTTGTTCACCTATGCCGGCAAGCCGGGGCATGAGATTGTGCAGGTGTACGATGCGCGCTTCGATGACGCCAGCCTGTACGAGCAAGACTGGCTGGACGGCCACGAGTCCGACAACAGCCCGTTCCGCGCCCGCTGGTGCAACAGCGCCGACTTCGCTCGCATCGGCCCACTGGTGCCACAGGGGCTGCAGGTGATGCTGCGCAACCTGTCGCTGCTGGACTGAATCAGGAGCCCTGAGCATGGACCTGCTGTTCCTGGGCACCTCTGCCGGGGTGCCGACCAAGGCGCGCAACGTCAGCGCCACTGCGGTGATCGAAGCCAGTGGCAGCCACTGGTACCTGGTCGACTGCGGCGAAGGCACCCAGCATCAGTTGCTGCACACGCCGCTGTCGATCCGTGACTTGCGTGCCATTTTCATCACCCATGTGCACGGCGACCATTGCTTTGGCCTGCCAGGCCTGCTGGCCAGTGCCGGGATGAGCGGGCGCACCCAGCCGCTGGAGCTGATTTTACCCGCCGCACTGCATGACTGGGTACGTCAGGGCATGCTGGCCAGCGACACCTTCCTGCCCTTCGAACTGCGCCTGCTGCCCGTGGAGGACGTCGCCGAATGGCGCAGCGAGACCCTGCAAGTGACCACCGTGCAGTTGTCACACCGGGTACCGAGCGTCGCTTTCGTTTTCACCGAACTCAACCCGGAACCGCGCCTGGACATCCAGCGCCTGGAAGCCGAAGGCATTCCACGCGGGCCACTGTGGGGCGAGCTGGCCAAAGGCTTGAAGACGCGGCATGGCGGGCAGTGGCTGGACGGTAGCGACTACTTGCGCCCTTCGCGCCCGCCGCGCCGGGTGATCGTGTGCGGGGACAACGACAACCCCGAATTGCTGGCCGATGTCGCCAAAGGCGCTGATGTGCTGGTGCACGAAGCCACGTTCACCCAGGCCGTGGTCGAGCGCACCGGGATCACCTTCGGCCACAGCACCGCAGCAGCGGTAGCGCGCTTTGCCGAAGCGGCAGGCGTGCGCAACCTGGTGCTGACGCACTTTAGCGCCCGCTACCAAAGCGATCCCAAGCGCAGCCCGAATATCGATAACGTGCGTGACGAAGCCCTCGCCCACTACCACGGGCAACTGACCCTGGCGCAGGACCTGCAGCGTTATCACATTAACCGCAATGGCTGTCTTGAGGCTGTTGGCTGATATATGCCAGGAGATAGGCGTGGTACTGACAGGTGCCTGTCTTGAATTTTGAGGTGGCGCGTAAACCGAGCGCCGCCCGCGCGGCGCATCGCGAGCTGTGCTCGCTCCTACGTTTGTTTCGGGCCAGTAACGCCTGTGGCAGGCGCGCGCGACAACCTGGTGTGTACGACGCGATATCGCGCCATGCGCCAACAGCGTCCGCGCGCAAATCTCACAGGCATATTTGGCCGGAAACAAACGTAGGAGCGAGCACAGCTCGCGATGCGCCGCGCGGGCGGCGCTCGATCTCAAAGTCGCCACATAACCCACGCCATGCTAGGCCGCCAACCTCCCGCTGGCAATGGCCTCCGACGCCGCCAGCATCGCCCGCAGCAACACCGCACACCCTGCCGCCAGGTCATCCGGCGTGGCGTTCTCGATCTCGTTGTGGCTGATGCCGTTCTCGCATGGCACGAATATCATCCCCGCCGGCCCCAGTTCGGCCAGGAAGATCGCGTCATGCCCCGCGCCGCTGACGATGTCCATGTGCGGCAGGCCCAATGCCTTGGCCGACTCGCGCACCGCATCGACACAGCCCTTGTCGAAGTACAGCGCCGGGAAGTCCGCCGTAGGTACCAGTTCATGGCTCAGGCCATGCTTGGCACAGGTGGCCTCGATCACCCCGCGCACCTCGGCAATCATCGCATTCAGCTGCTCGCCCTCCAGGTGCCGGAAATCCAAGGTCATGCGCACCTCACCCGGGATCACGTTACGCGACCCGGGGTACGCCTGCAGGCATCCCACGGTGCCGCAGGCATGGGGCTGATGGCCGAGGGCGGTGCGGTTGACTGCTTCCACTACCGCAGCGGCACCGACCAATGCATCCTTGCGCAGGTGCATGGGCGTCGGCCCGGCATGGGCCTCGACACCACGCAGTGTCAGGTCGAACCACTTCTGGCCCAGGGCACCCAGCACCACGCCGATGGTCTTGGCCTGATCTTCGAGGATGGGCCCCTGCTCGATATGCGCTTCGAAGTACGCCCCCACCGGGTGGCCCAGCACTGCACGAGGGCCCGCATAACCGATGGCATTCAAGGCCTCGCCAACGCTCACACCCTGGGCATCGCGCTTGGCCAGGGTTTCTTCCAGGGTGAACTTGCCGGCAAACACCCCCGAGCCCATCATGCAAGGCGCAAAACGCGAACCTTCTTCGTTGGTCCACACCACGACTTCCAACGGTGCTTCGGTTTCCAACCCCAGGTCGTTGAGGGTGCGGATCACCTCCAGCCCGGCCATCACCCCGAAGCAGCCATCGAACTTGCCGCCCGTAGGCTGGGTGTCGATATGGCTGCCGGTCATCACCGGGGGGAGCTTGGGGTTACGCCCGGGACGGCGGGCAAAGATGTTGCCGATGGCGTCGATGCTGACCGTGCAACCGGCGGCCTCGCACCACTGCACGAACAGGTCGCGGGCCTGGCGGTCGAGGTCGGTCAGGGCCAGGCGGCAAACGCCCCCTTTCACGGTGGCACCGAGGCGGGCCAGGTCCATCAACGATTGCCACAGACGATTGCTGTCGACATGGTGAGCATTGGTTTTGAGGATGTCTTGGACTGGACTCACAGGTTTCTCCTTCAGGCTTTTTTGTTGTCTGTCAGGGCCCTATCGCCGGCAAGCCAGCTCCCACAGGTACTGCACACTATTCGAAAGCTGTGGTGAACCTGTGGGAGCGGGCTTGCCCGCGAAGAGGCCAGCGCGGTCTCAAGGCAATGGCTTGGCCAGCCGCGCAGGATTGCGAGCCGCCACGCTGGCGAAGACGTAATACAGACCCCCACCCAGCAACGAGCCGGTGAACCAGCCGTAGTCGTAAAACCAGCTGAAACTGCTGTTGCCAATGGCCATCACGGTCAGCGCCACCGGCAAGGCAAAGGCGGCAAACCCGGCCCAGTTCCACGCCGGATACACGTCATCCCGGTACAGCCCGGCCAGGTCCAGCTGCTGCCGACGGATCAGGAAGTAGTCCACCACCATGATCCCGGCAATCGGCCCGAGCAGGCTGGAATAGCCAAGCAACCAGTTGGAATACACGCTCTCCAGGCTCAGGTCGGACACGATCCAGCCCAGCTTCTTCAGCAGCTCATGCCCCATCAGCGCCAAACCGATGAAGCCGGTCAGCCATACCGCACGGCTGCGCCCGATCAGGCGAGGGGCAATGTTCTGGAAGTCGTTGGTCGGTGACACGATGTTGGCGGCGGTGTTGGTCGACAGCGTGGCGATCACGATCAGCGCCATGGCCAGGGCCACCCAGAACGGGCTGTGGATCTTGCCGATCAGGCTGACCGGGTCGGACACGGTTTCGCCCACCAGCGACGCCGAGGCAGCGGTCAGCACCACGCCCAGCGAAGCGAACAGGAACATGGTCAGCGGCAGGCCGAAGATCTGCCCCAGAATCTGGTCTTTCTGGCTGCGGGCGTAACGGCTGAAATCGGGAATGTTCAGCGACAACGTGGCCCAGAAACCGACCATGGCGGTAAGCCCGGCGCAGAAGTAACTGACCACGCTCGCCCCTTCCGGGCGCTTAGGTGGCTGGGCCAGCAGTTCGGTCATTGACATGTGCGGCAACGCCCAGAACAGCAGCCCGACGCCCACCGCCACCAGCAGCGGTGCCGACAGTGTTTCCAGCAACTTGATCGACTCGGCGCCGCGCAGCACCACCCACAGGTTCAGGCACCAGAAGATCATGAAGCCGATCACCTCGCCGGTGCCGCCCAGTGCTTTCCAGTCATCGAACACCGACCCGAGAAACAGGTGAATGGCCAGCCCGCCAAACATCGTCTGGATACCGAACCAGCCGCACGCGACCACCGCGCGGATCAGGCACGGTACGTTGGAACCGAGGATGCCGAAGGACGAGCGCAACAGCACCGGAAACGGGATGCCGTACTTGGTGCCGGGAAACGCGTTGAGGGTAAGCGGAATCAGCACGATCACGTTGGCCAGCAGGATAGCCAGCAACGCCTCGCCCACGCTGAGGCCGAAGTAAGCGGTGAGCACGCCGCCCAAGGTGTAGGTGGGTACGCAGATGGACATGCCTACCCACAGGGCAGTGATGTGCCATTTGTTCCAGGTGCGCTGGTGCACTTTGGTGGGCGCGATGTCGTGGTTGTAGCGCGGGCTGTCGAGGACATCACTGCCCTCGGACAGCTCGAACAGGCCATCTTGCTCGACCACTTCCGATCTGCTCTGTTGCATGGGCCCTTCTCCAGATTTTCTTTTAATTGTTTGCTCATCGGGCTAATTCGATGGCCGGAGTACGCACGCGTAATCGTGCTTAAAAATCTTGACCAGAATTTCATCTTGTCAAGTGAGTCAAAAACCTTCGAAACCCCCGCAACCAGCGCTAACTGAATTATTAATCGTTAAATATCAGGTAGTTAAAAACCACAAAAATAATAGGAAAATTTTCTTGATGAATCCCCAATCAGCATCTAGCCTCGAATCTTGTCAGGCCTGACAGGATTAACCGACCTGCCCGCCCTGCACCCGTGACAATTCCAAGAACCGCCCCAGACCGGTCAGCCTGCGAGGAAAACGGCATGTCCCTGTTGATCCGTGGCGCCACCGTGGTTACCCACGAAGAAAGTTACCCCGCCGATGTCCTGTGTGCCGATGGCCTGATCCGCGCCATCGGGCAAAACCTCGAACCCCCGACCGACTGCGAGATCCTCGACGGCAGTGGCCAGTACCTGATGCCCGGTGGCATCGACCCGCATACCCACATGCAGTTGCCGTTCATGGGCACCGTGGCCAGCGAGGACTTCTTCAGCGGCACCGCTGCGGGCCTGGCCGGCGGCACGACCTCGATCATCGACTTCGTCATCCCCAACCCGCAGCAGTCGTTGCTGGAGGCCTTCCACACCTGGCGCGGCTGGGCACAGAAAAGCGCCAGCGACTATGGCTTCCATGTCGCCATCACCTGGTGGAGCGAGCAGGTGGCTGAAGAGATGGGCGAGCTGGTGGCCAAGCACGGGGTGAACAGTTTCAAGCACTTCATGGCCTACAAGAACGCCATCATGGCCGCCGACGACACCCTGGTGGCCAGCTTCGAGCGCTGCCTGCAGCTGGGTGCCGTGCCGACCGTGCATGCCGAAAACGGCGAACTGGTGTACCACCTGCAGAAAAAACTGCTGGCCCAAGGCCTGACCGGGCCGGAAGCCCACCCACTGTCGCGCCCGTCCCAGGTCGAGGGCGAGGCGGCCAGCCGCGCCATCCGCATTGCCGAAACCCTCGGCACGCCGCTGTACCTGGTGCACGTGTCCAGCCGCGAGGCACTGGATGAAATTGCCTACGCCCGGGGCAAGGGCCAGCCGGTGTATGGCGAGGTGCTGCCCGGCCACCTGCTGCTGGACGACAGCGTCTACCGTGACCCGGACTGGGCCACTGCGGCCGGCTACGTGATGAGCCCGCCGTTCCGCCCGCGTGAACACCAGCAAGCCCTGTGGCGCGGCTTGCAGTCGGGCAACCTGCACACCACCGCCACCGACCACTGCTGCTTCTGCGCCGAGCAGAAAGCCATGGGCCGCGACGACTTCAGCCGTATTCCCAACGGCACCGCCGGCATCGAGGACCGCATGGCAGTGCTGTGGGATGCCGGGGTGAACAGCGGGCGTTTGTCGATGCATGAGTTCGTTGCGCTCACCTCCACCAACACGGCGAAGATCTTCAACCTGTTCCCGCGCAAAGGTGCCATCCGTGTTGGCGCCGATGCCGACCTGGTGCTGTGGGACCCGCAGGGCACCCGCACCATCTCGGCCCAGACCCACCACCAGCGGGTGGACTTCAACATCTTCGAAGGCCGCACCGTGCGTGGCATCCCCAGCCACACCATCAGCCAGGGCAAGGTGCTGTGGGCCGATGGCGACCTGCGTGCCGAAGCAGGCGCGGGGCGGTATGTGGAACGGCCGGCGTATCCGTCGGTGTATGAGGTGCTGGAGCGCAGGGCCGAGCATCAGCGCCCGACGCCCGTGCAGCGTTAAGGCGATTGGGGCGCGCAGCGCCGCCAGATAACACCGCCAAGCTTGCTTGTCGCCTGCCCCCACAAAAATAGAGAGGCTACAACCGTGATCGACGCCCTGAACCACTTGCCGCGCCCCCGGGCCGGTGCCGACCAGTTGGCCGAGCGCTTCGGCGACCTGGCCCTACCCCTCACCGCTCGCCAGGCCGCCGTCGAAAGCGCACGCTGCCTGTACTGCTACGACGCGCCCTGCGTCAACGCGTGCCCCAGTGACATCGACATCCCCTCGTTCATCCACCGCATCAGTGACGAAAACCTGCAAGGCGCCGCCGAACGCATCCTCTCCGCCAACATCCTCGGCGGCAGCTGCGCCCGTGTATGCCCCACCGAAATCCTCTGCCAGCAAGCCTGCGTGCGCAACAACGCGCAGGAGTGTGCGCCGGTACTGATCGGCCAGCTTCAGCGCTATGCCCTGGACAACGCCCACTTCACCGAACACCCGTTCAAGCGTTCACCGGCTACCGGCAAGCGTATCGCCGTGGTCGGTGCCGGGCCTGCAGGGCTGTCCTGTGCCCATCGCCTGGCCATGCACGGGCATGACGTGGTGGTGTTCGAGGCCTGTGACAAGGCTGGCGGCCTCAACGAGTACGGCATCGCCCGCTACAAACTGGTCGACGACTATGCGCAACGTGAAGTGGAATTCCTGCTGGGCATCGGTGGCATCGAAATTCGCCATGGCCAGCGCCTGGGCGACAACCTCAGCCTGGGCGAGTTGCGCGACCAGTACGACGCGGTATTCCTTGGCCTCGGCCTGAATGCCGTGCGCCAGTTGGGCCTGCCGGATGAAGAAGCCCCCGGCCTGCTCGCCGCCACCGCATACATCCGCGAACTGCGCCAGGCCGATGACCTGAGCCAATTGCCCTTGGCCGACCGCTGCCTGGTGATCGGTGCCGGCAACACCGCCATCGACATGGCCGTGCAGATGAGCCGCCTGGGCGCCCGCGACGTCAACCTCGTGTACCGCCGTGGCAATGCCGACATGGGCGCCACCGGCCACGAGCAAGACATTGCCAAGGCCAACCAGGTGCGCCTGCACACCTGGGCCCGCCCCGATGCCGTACTGCTGGATGACGCTGGCAAGGTGCGCGGCATGCGCTTCGCCCGCACCGAGCTGGCCGACGGCCGCCTGCGCGACACTGGCGAAACCTTCGAGCTGGCCGCCGATGCCATCTTCAAGGCCATCGGCCAACGCTTCGACGATGCCAGTCTCGGCGACCCGGTGGCTGCACAGCTGGCCCGCGAGGGTGAGCGCATCCGTGTCGACGAAACCCTGCAAACCAGCCTGCCGGGCGTGTATGCCGGCGGTGACTGCACTGCCCTCGGCCAGGACCTTACCGTCCAGGCCGTACAGCACGGCAAGCTGGCCGCCGAAGCCATCCATGCCCGACTCATGCTCAACGTGGAGGCAGCGTAAATGGCCGACTTGTCTATCGTGTTTGCCGGCATCAAGGCACCCAACCCGTTCTGGCTGGCTTCCGCGCCGCCCACCGACAAAGCCTACAACGTGGTCCGCGCCTTCGAGGCCGGCTGGGGCGGCGTGGTGTGGAAAACCCTGGGCGAGGACCCGGCGGCGGTCAATGTGTCGTCGCGTTACTCAGCACACTACGGCGCCAACCGCCAAGTGCAGGGCATCAACAACATCGAGTTGATCACCGACCGTTCGCTGGACATCAACCTGCGCGAAATCACCCAAGTGAAGAAAGACTGGCCCGATCGCGCATTGATCGTGTCACTGATGGTGCCGTGCGTGGAAGAATCGTGGAAGTTCATCCTGCCACTGGTGGAGGCCACCGGGGCCGACGGCATCGAGCTTAACTTCGGCTGCCCGCACGGCATGCCTGAACGGGGTATGGGCGCGGCGGTCGGCCAGGTGCCGGAGTACGTGGAAATGGTCACCCGCTGGTGCAAGACGCACTGCTCGCTGCCGGTGATCGTGAAGCTTACGCCGAACATCACCGACATCCGCCAATCGGCCCGTGCCGCGCACCGGGGCGGGGCCGATGCGGTGTCGTTGATCAACACCATCAACTCCATCACCAGTGTCGACCTCGACCGCATGGTCGCCCACCCCATCGTGGGGGACCAGAGCACCCACGGCGGTTACTGCGGCTCGGCGGTCAAGCCGATTGCACTGAACATGGTGGCGGAAATCGCCCGCGACCCGGAAACGCGTGGCTTGCCGATCTGCGGCATTGGCGGCATCGGCAACTGGCGTGATGCGGCAGAGTTCATGGCCTTGGGCAGCGGCGCCGTGCAGGTGTGCACGGCGGCGATGCTGCACGGGTTCCGCATTGTCGAGGACATGAAGGATGGCCTGGCGCGCTGGATGGACCAGCATGGGCATGCCACCATCGAAGCATTTCGCGGGCAGGCGGTGGGGCATACCACCGACTGGAAGTACCTGGACATCAACTACAAATCGGTGGCCCATATCGACCAGGAGGCCTGCATTGGCTGTGGGCGTTGCCATATAGCCTGTGAGGATACGTCTCACCAGGCCATTGCCAGCACGCTGAAGGCTGACGGCACGCATGCCTACAGTGTGATCGAGGAGGAATGCGTGGGCTGCAACCTGTGCCAGATCACCTGCCCTGTGGAAAGCTGCATCGAGATGGAGGCGCAGGATACCGGCAAACCGTACCTGAACTGGACGCAGGATCCGCGTAATCCCTATCGCGAGGCGAGCTGAGGCAGATAGGGGCTGCTGCGCAGCCCTTCGCGGGCAAGCCCACTCCCACAAGGACCGCGCCGCTTGTGAAGACCGCGCAATTCCTGTGGGAGCGGGCTTGCCCGCGAAGGGCCGCACAGCGGCCCCACTTGCTGTATCAAGGCTCTAACCCAATCCCTCGCAAGATCACGCTGGTCACCGTCTGCACCGCACTCTCGAACGCCATGTCCGACAACATCTCCCCGCCATTGAGCAGTTCAACCTGGTAGCCAAAGTCAGCATAGTGCTGGGTCGAAGCCCAGATCATGTACAGCAACGCCGACGGCTCCACTGGCAGAATGCGCCCCTCCTCTACCCAACGGCGGATCTTGGCCTCTTTCAACTTGGCCCAGGGCACCAGGCTTTCCTCCAGGTTCACCCCCAGCACCGGCGCCCCGTGCAGCATTTCTTCGGCCCAGATCTTCGAACCCAGCGGCCGCGAACGCGAATGGCCCATCTTGGCGCGGATGTAACTGGTCAACACCACACGTGGGTCGTCGAAGTTCTCGAAGCACAGCGCGTCCTGCTTCCACACGTCCAGCAAGTCTTGCAGTACCGCGCGGAACAGGTCGTCCTTGGTGCTGAAGTAATAGTGCAGGTTGGAGCGCGGCAACTCGGCCTGTTCGGCAATGTCGCCCATGGAGGTGGCGCCATAGCCTTTTTCGGCGAACACCTTTTCCGCCGCCTGCAGAATCTTCTCGATATTGCGCCGGCGGATTTCGATCTTGTGGTTGGCCATCAGCCCTGGGCCGTCCACACCGCCAGTTCATAACCGTCCGGGTCGATGAAGTGGAAACGTCGCCCGCCGGGGAAGGCAAACGTTGCCCGGCTGATTTTCGCACCCGCCGCCTCGACCCGCTGCTGCGTGGCCTCCAGGTCGTCGGCATACAGGATGATCAGCGGCCCACCCGGAGTCACCGGCTCGCCAGTGGTAAAGCCGCCAGTCAACCGGCCATCGCTGAACTCGGTGTACGTAGGCCCGTAGTCGGTGAACACCCAGCCGAACACGCTGCCATAGAAGGCCTTGCTCCGTGCGATGTCGCTGACATTGAACTCGATGTTGTCGATCTGCCGATCAGTACCGCGAATGCCCATGGGTGCTCCGTGCCTAAGGGGTTTGGCCTAGTCTACTCCGCTTGCTCCAACGTGGTGCAATTCCTTGGTGCACGTCGCACCTATCTGCAACTCGCCCGGTCACGCACGGGGCACTGTGCCCGATACAAATTGAGCGCAGTGTTGATGATGCCGATATGACTGAACGCTTGAGGGTAGTTGCCAAGCATGCGCTGGCCGGCCGGGTCATATTGCTCGGCCAGCAGGCCAAGGTCGTTGCACAGGCCGGTCAGGCGTTCATACAGCGCCTGCGCCTCTGCCTGGCGCCCGAGCAAGACATACACGTCAGCCAGCCAGAACGAGCACACCAGGAAAGTACCCTCCCCGGGCGTCAGGCCATCACTGCAACTGTCGCTGTCGTAACGCAACAGCAGGCCGTTCTTCAGCAAGCGCTGTTCGATCTGTTCAAGCGTGCGTAAAAAGCGTGGATCATCTGCCGGCAGAAATCCGGTCAGGGCAACCTGCAACAGGCTGGCGTCCATTTCTGTAGAACCGTAGGCCTGGACGAAATACCGACCGCTGGCATCAAGGCCACGCTCGCAGACTTCACGGTGGATCTCATCGGCTACCTGTCGGTAATGCCGCCCACGCTCACGGCCTTCCTCCGTGGTGTCAGCCAGCCCCGCAGCGCGGTCGAAGGTCACCCAGGCCATCACCTTGGAGTGCACGAACTGCTGCCGGCCGCCACGCACTTCCCAGATGCCTTCGTCCGGCTCGCGCCAGATGCCCTCGACGTAGGGCAAGATCAAGCGGGATATAGCAGCGCTGCGCGGGTGGCGCGGCAAACCGCCCTTGATCGCCTGGGTCATGGCATCGGCCAGTTCGCCGTAGATGTCCAGCTGCATCTGCTGCGAGGCGGCGTTGCCCACCCGCACGGGTTGCGAATGCTCGTAACCGGCCAGCCACGGCAAGGTGTATTCCTGCAAATCCCGTTCACCAGCCAGGCCGTACATGATCTGCATCTGTTCGGGGTTGCCGGCCACCGAACGCAGCAGCCATTCACGCCAGGCCTGGGCTTCGTCGAAATAGCCAAGGTTCATGAACGCCAGCAGGGTCATGGTGGCGTCGCGCAACCAGCAGAAGCGGTAGTCCCAGTTACGTTCCCCACCCACGCGCTCGGGCAGCGAGGTGGTGACGGCGGCGACGATGCCTCCCGTGGGGGCGTAGGTCATCGCCTTGAGGGTGAGCAACGAGCGGCGCACCAAAGCCGTGTAGGGACCTACGTGCGGGCAGCGGGCGGCAAAGGCCTGCCATTGATCGATGGTGTGGGCCAGGGCCAGGTCAGTGTCGCAGTCGGGTTGCACGGGCAGGTGCGAAGGCTGATGGCGCAGGCTGAAGATGTGCCGCTCACCTGTGCCAACGCGAAAACGGGCGACGGTATGGTGGTCGCGGGCATGGGGCGGCACGGTGCTGCACAGGATCAGTCGGTCAGGGCCCGCGACGGCGCTGAGGGTGAGTGGGTCGAGCCGTTCCACCCAGGGCACGCTGCGCCCGTAGTCGAAGCGCATGACCAAGTCCATTTCGAAGTTGGTTTCACCAGAGATGCCCTCGACGATTCGCACCACCGAATTGACCTCGCCCAAGGGCATGAAGTCGAGCACGCGGGCACGGCCAGTGGCGGTAACCCAGGTGGTTTCCAGCACCAGGGAGTCGTCCAGGTATTGGCGACTGCTGTGCTCGACCGGGTCGCAGGGGACCAGGCGCCAGCGGCCGTTTTCTTCGTTGCCCAGCAGTGCGGCGAATACGGCTGGGGCGTCGAAGCGTGGCAGGCACAGCCAGTCGAGTGAGCCGTCGCGGCTGACCAGGGCGGCGCTTCGGCAGTTGCCCAGCAGGGCGTAGTCTTCGATGTGGGTGGGCATTTGGTCTCCTTGATGTGATCGCCAGTGCCCGCGAGAGGGCCGGTACAGGGTCACAAACCTCTCACCCCAACCGGTGCCACTCGCGCTTGTCCCGCGCCAGCAGTTCGTTGCCTGCCTCAGGCCCATCGTCACCCGCCGGGTACTCATGCACTTCGCCATCCTGCGCCCAGGCATCGAGAAACGGCTGCACTGCACGCCAACCGTTCTCGATGTTGTCGGCACGCTGAAACAGGGTCTGATCACCGGTCAGGCAGTCGTAGATCAAGGTCTCGTAGCCGGTCGCCGGGGTCATCTTGAAGAAGTCTTTGTAGGCAAAGCCCAGCTCGACATTCTCCATCACCAGTTCCGGCCCAGGCCGCTTGGCCTGCAGGTCGAACCACATGCCTTCGTTGGGCTGAATCTGGATTTTCAGGTAATTGGGCTTGGGCCGCTCCAGCTCCGACTCGCGAAACTGCGCATAGGGCGCGGGCTTGAAGCAGATGGCGATTTCGGTATCGCGTACGCTCATGCGCTTGCCGGTGCGCAGGTAGAACGGCACGCCAGCCCAGCGCCAGTTGTCGATCATGACCTTCAGTGCCACGAAGGTTTCGGTCTGGCTGTCGGCAGCGACATTGGCCTCCTGCCGGTAGCCGGGCAACGGCTTGCGCCCCTGCTTGCCGGCAACGTACTGGCCACGCACGGAGTTTTTCAGGGCCATTTTCGCCGACCACGGGCGGATGGCGCCGACCACCTTGGCCTTTTCACTGCGCACGGCGTCAGCGCCGAACGCTGCGGGGGGCTCCATCGCCACCATCGCCAGCAGCTGGAACAGGTGGTTGGGCACCATGTCGCGCAGGGCGCCGGTGCTGTCGTAGAACGCGCCACGGGTTTCGACGCCAACCGTTTCCGCAGCGGTGATCTGCACATGGTCGATGTAGTGGTTGTTCCAGAACGATTCGAACAGGCCGTTGGAAAAACGGCTGACCAGAATGTTCTGCACCGTTTCTTTGCCCAGGTAATGGTCGATGCGGTAGATCTGCCGCTCGCCCATCACCTTCAGCAGGCAGGCGTTAAGCGCCTCGGCGCTGGCCAGATCGGTGCCGAACGGCTTCTCGACCACCACCCGGCGAAAGCCCCCGGCGGACTCGTCGAGCAAGCCGGCCTGCCCCAGGCGCTGGGCCACTTCGGGGAAGAAGCGTGGCGAGGTTGCCAGGTAGAAGATCGCATTACCATGGCTGGTCTTGTCGATGCGCTTGGCGATAGCCTGATAGGTCGCCGGGTCAAGAAAATCACCGGTCTGGTAATCCAGGCGTTTGGCCAGGCGTGCCCACCGCTTTTCGTCCAGGCATTTGGCCGTGCCCTTGTCCCGCTCGACCATGAACGCATGCAGGCGCCCGGCAAAATCCTCGGCGCTGGCCGGGTTGTGGTCGACGCCGACAATGCGCAGGTTGCGGTCCAGCAATCCATCGCGGCTGAGGTTGTACAGCGCCGGCATCAGCAGGCGCTTGACCAGGTCGCCATTGGCGCCGAACAGGAACAGGGTGCAAGGCGGTGCAGCAGGAATGGTCTGTTTGGTCATTCGGCTTTCTTCTCGACATGGCCACCAAAGCCCAGGCGCATGGCCGAGAGGATCTTGTCACCGTAAGTGCCCTGCTGCTGACGCGAGCGGAAGCGGGCGAACAGCGCGCTGGACAGCACCGGCACCGGCACTGCCTGTTCCACGGCGGCGTCGATGGTCCAACGGCCCTCGCCACTGTCGGACACCGAGCCGCTGAACTGCGACAGCTGCGGGTCGGCCACCAAGGCATCGGCGGTGAGGTCGAGCAACCACGAAGTGACCACGCTGCCGCGCCGCCACACTTCAGCGATCTCGGCCACGTTCAGGTCGAAGCGCTGGTCTTCGGGCAGCTCGTTGCCGCCCTTGCTGCGCAGCAGGTCGAAGCCTTCGGCATAGGCCTGCATCAGGCCGTATTCGATGCCGTTATGCACCATTTTCACGTAGTGCCCTGCACCGGGTGGGCCGGCGTGAATGTAGCCATGTTCGGCACGCTGGTGCTCGCCGCTACGGCCATGAGTACGCGGGATGTCGCCCACGCCCGGCGCCAGCGCCTTGAACAGCGGTTCCAGGCGCTCGAACACGTCCTTTTCGCCACCGATCATCATGCAGTAGCCACGGTCCAGGCCCCACACACCGCCGGAGGTGCCCACGTCCAGGTAATGCAGGCCGCGTTTGGCCAGTTCAGCGGCGCGGCGCATGTCGTCCTTGTAGAAGGTATTGCCACCGTCGATGATCGCATCGCCCGGCTCCAGCAGTTCGGCCAGTTGGGCGATGGTCTGCTCGGTCGGTTCACCGGCCGGCAGCATGACCCACACTGCGCGCGGCGCTTTCAGTTTTTGTACCAGTGCACCGAGGTCGTGTGCGCCTTGAGCACCCTCGCCTTCCAGCCCGGTGATGGCCTCACGGTTGCGGTCGTGTACCACGGTGCGGTGGCCGGCGCGCATCAGGCGCCTTGCGATATTGCCGCCCATGCGGCCCAGCCCGACGATTCCCAGTTGCATGAGCCGATGCTCCCCTTTCGAAATGGTTGACGACACAGTCCAGCTTTTCAGATTAGTCCAGCGTACCGCAGGAGGGTTCAGCGACGAACGGCGAGACCACGATAAACAAAAAAGTTCCCAAGCCCTGCGAAAGAATTCAGAATGCGCCCCACGTGAAGCGTCTACGCTTTAATTGTCACCAGCCAGAACCGCGAGGTGTGCTCATGGGTACCTTAATGCCAGCAACCCCAACCCAGACACTTTATGTCTCCGTGCGCCGTGATGAGCTGCGTAAACTGAAAGACGAGCGTGACCAGCTGCGCCAGCAGGTCGCCCAACTGAACCTGCTGCTGGCGCAAGCGCGTACCGACGGCAAGGCCGTCAGCCTCTGATCTTTCCTTCCTCTCAGTGGGGGCTGTAGGGCTCCCACCTGTTGACTCTACTTTTCCAGGTCAGTCCCCTTCGCGGGTTCACCCGCGAAGAAGCAAACGCCCATCCAATGCCCCACTATGGTGCAACCGCCCACTCCGGCCACAATTTGGCGCACCCGCAAAACGGCTCCGGCAAACCTTTTCACATCCAGTCACATACGCCAACGTTTGCGTCTATTTCGCACCTCACATTAATGACCAGTGGGTCACCTTTTTATCGCGTTCTCTCCTACACTCGGTTTTCGGCCCGCCATTTGCTCAAGGGAAGAGTGACGTAAAAAAGTCGAACTTTAAGGAAAGCCGGTAGGTCATGAATTAAGTAGGCCAAACGCATGGGGCACTCCCAGCCACGGCCCACCCACCCCAACCAGTCCACTCGCCTGCGGCCGGAATGCCGACAGCGCTGTGCCTGCGCGCACGACTCAGGGGCATGGAACGCACTACGCAGATTCGAACCAGAGAGAACCAACACGATATATCGCCACGGGTGCCAGCACCCGGCCAAGCATAGGGACGGAGAGAAGTATGATCAGTGCCGCTGTCGAGCCTCACGTAGATTCATTCAACCCGGACAACCGCGAGCCGCTCACACCGGACTTCGCCAAGACAGGCACGGCACCCGGCGCCCAGCGCCAGCACAACCCCAACAAGCGCAAGATCCTGTTCGTAACCTCGGAAATCGCCGATCTGGTGAAAACCGGTGGCCTGGGCGACGTATCTGCCGCCCTGCCCCGCGCCTTGGCGCATCTGCACGATGTGCGGGTGCTGATCCCCGGCTACCGCCAGGTGATGGAAAGCGACAACCCCATCCACATCGTCGGTGAACTGGGCGGCCACGCGGCACTGCCGCCGTGCAAGATCGGGCGCATGGACATGGCCGACGGCCTGGTGATCTATGTGCTGATCTGCCCCGAACTGTACCAGCGCGACGGCACGCCCTATGGTGCCAACAATGGCCGCGACTGGCCCGACAACCACATCCGCTTCGCCCGCCTGGGCCTGGCCGCCGCCGAAATTGCGGCTGGCGAAGGCAAGATCCACTGGACACCCGAAGTGGTGCACGCCCATGACTGGCCCGCCGGCCTGGCCCCGGCCTACATGCACTGGCGCGGGCTAAGCACGCCTACCCTGTTCACCATTCACAACCTGGCTTACCAAGGTGTGTACAGCCGGGGTTGCAGCCCGGAGCTGGCCATTCCCGACCACGCCATGCAGCAGGAAGGCATGGAGTTCTACGGCAAGCTGTCGTTCCTCAAGGCGGGCCTGGCCTACTCCAGCCACATCACCACGGTCAGCGCCACCTATGCCCGGGAAATCACCACCCCCGAATTTGGCTGCGGCCTGGACGGTTTCCTGGCCAGCAAGGCCCAGCAAGGCCTGCTCGGTGGTATCCCCAACGGCATCGACGAAAGCTGGGATTCGGCCACCGACAAGCACCTGCAGCACAACTTCAGCATCAATGACTGGGAAGGCAAGGCACGCAACACCCAGGAAGTGCGTGATCTGTTCGGCCTGGAAGCCTCGGAAGGCCCGCTGTTCGCCGTCGTTTCGCGGCTGGTCTATCAAAAGGGGCTGGACCTGACCCTGGGCGTGGCCGACTACATCGTCGAGCAAGGCGGGCAGATTGCGATCATCGGCCGTGGCGAGCCGGAAGAAGAACAGGCCATGCGTGAACTGGCGCTGCGCCACCCAGGCCGCATCGGTGTGCGCATCGGCTTCAACGAAACCGACGCACGGCGCATGTTCGCCGGCAGCGACTTCTTGCTGATGCCGTCACGCTACGAGCCGTGCGGCCTCAGCCAGATGTACGCACAGCGCTTCGGCTCGCTGCCGGTGGCGCGCAATACTGGCGGCCTGGCCGACACCATCGAGTGCGGCGTTACAGGCTTCCTGTTCAACGAATCCACCGTCGAGAGCTACCGCCAGGCACTCAGCCGCGCCTTCTATGTGTACGGCAAGAAGGACCTGCTGAACGCCATGCGCTGCCTGTCGATGACTCAGCCGTTCAACTGGTGCCAGGCGGTGGAACCCTATGCCCGTCTCTACGAGAACCTGGTCAAGCAGGCACAGCTGGGCCATTACTGAGCGAGGGTCAGAAGATGCACAGGCATGGCGCACACTTGCTGGACGCCACGTCGGCGCGCTTCGCCCTCTGGGCACCCGATGCGCGCAGCGTGAGCGTGGAACTGGAGCAGCAGCCGGCCATCGCGCTGCTGCCGGATGAAGAGGGCTGGTACACCGGCGTGGCCCCGTGCCAGGCCGGTGACCGTTACCACTACCGCGTTGACGGCGAACTGCGGGTTGCCGACCCGGCCTCGCGCTACCAGCCTGAAGGGGTACAGGGGCCGAGCCAAGTGGTGGATGTGGCCGGTTACCCTTGGCAACACACGTGGCAAGGTCGGCCCTGGCACGAAGCGGTGATCCAAGAGCTGCATGTCGGCTTGCTCGATGGCTACGACGGCGTCGCCCGGCATTTGCCGCGCCTCGCCGAGCTGGGCATCAGTGCCATTGAGCTGATGCCGCTGGGGCAGTTCCCCGGCGAGCGCAACTGGGGCTACGACGGCGTGCTGCCGTTCGCGCCACAAAACACCTACGGCCCCCCCGAGCAGCTGTGTGCACTGGTCGACCAGGCCCACGGCCTGGGGCTGATGGTGCTGGTGGACGTGGTGTACAACCACTTCGGCCCCGACGGCAATTACCTGCACCAATACGCCAGCCCGTTCTTCCGCGAAGACCGGCAGACGCCCTGGGGCGCCGCCATCGACTTCCGCCGCCCGCAGGTGCGCGAGTACTTCATCCAGAACGCCCTGATGTGGCTGTGCGACTACCGCTGCGACGGCCTGCGCCTGGATGCCGTGCATGCCATCGACCAGCCCGACTTCCTGATCGAACTGGCGCAACGCGTGCGCGCCGCCGTGGAACCCGGCCGCCAGGTGTGGCTGGTGCTGGAAAACGAGCACAACCAGGCCGGCCTGCTGGAGCAAGGCTTCGACGCCCAGTGGAACGACGACGGCCACAATGCCCTGCACGTGCTGCTGACCGGTGAAACCGAAGGCTACTATGCCGATTACCAGCAACGCCCCATCGAGCAACTGGCGCGCTGCCTGGCCGAAGGCTTCGTGTTCCAGGGCCAGGCCAACCGCCATGGCACACCACGCGGTGAACCCAGTGGTCATTTGGCGCCCAGTTCTTTTGTATTGTTCCTGCAAAACCACGACCAGGTCGGCAACCGCGCCCTGGGCGAACGCCTGACCCGCCTGTGCCCGCCGCCGGCCTTGCGGGCGGCCACTGGCCTGCTGCTGTTGGCACCGATGATCCCGCTGCTGTTCATGGGCGACGACGATGGCAGCTGCCAGCCGTTCCTGTTTTTCACCGACTTTCATGACCAGCTGGCCGATGCCGTGCGCGAAGGCCGGCGCGGCGAATTCGCCCACTTCAACGCGTTCGCCGACCCCGAGCAACGCGCGCGTATTCCCGACCCCAACGCCGAACAGACCTTCGAAGCGTCACGCCCGCAAAACAAGGAAGTGATCGCCGGCTGGCACGGCCTGTACCAGCAACTGCTCGGCCTGCGTCGCCGTCATGTCATCCCGCACCTGCCCGGTAGCCGTTCACTGGGCACCGAGGTGCACGGCGAAAAGGCGCTGACCGCACGCTGGCGCCTGGGCGATGGCAACACCCTGCGTATCGACCTGAACCTGGGCGACACACCGCAGTCCATCGAATTACCCGCAGCCTCCACTTGGCTGTTCGACAGCAGCGACACCCGACACCCCGATAGCCAACTGGCTGCCTACAGCTGCGTGGTCAGCCTGCTTCCCCCTGATCTGGAGCGTCCATGAGCGAAACCGCCCTGCACCGCTTGGCAAACCGCGTCGGGCTGAGCCGCGACTGGGTCGACGCCAACGCCCGGCCCCAGCGCGTCAGTGATGAGGTGCTGCGCAGTATCCTGGAAGGCCTGGGCCACCCGGCCGCCGATGACACCGCCATTGCCACCAGCCTGCGCGCTGTGGAGGCCACAGAAGACAGCGAGCACCTGCCACCTCTGCTGACCGCCGACCTTGGCCAGCCGCTGGCGCTGGCACGCTACTTCAGCGCGGCCAGCGTCGCGCACTGCACCCTGGAAGACCACACCTCGCTTACCCTCAGCCTCGACGATCAGGCGCGCCTGCCCGGCGAGCTACCCATAGGCTACCACCACGTTGAAATCGACAGCCGCCGCTTCACCGTGGCCGTGGCACCGCCGCGCTGTCACAGCCTGGAAGACAAGGTGCCGCACCCCCCGCCGCGCTGCTGGGGCTTGGCCGTGCAGCTGTACAGCCTGCGCCGCCCTGGCGACGGCGGCTACGGTGATTGCCTGGCGCTGGAGCAACTGGCCCGCTCCGCTGCCGAACGCGGCGCCGATGCCTTGGCCATCAGCCCGATCCACGCCCTGTCGGCCATCGACCAGGAACACTACAGCCCCTATTCACCCTCCAGCCGCCTGTTGCTCAACACCCTGTACGCCAGCCCCGCTGCGCTGCTGGGTGAACGGGAGGTGCGCAAGGCCATCGAAGCCTGCGGCCTGGAGCAGCAACTGGAAGACCTGGAACAACGTTCACTGGTCGATTGGCCACGCGCCGCCAGCGCCCGACTGCGCCTGCTCGAAGCGCTGTACCAGGGCTTTAGCCAGGGCAACCATCCACTGCGCACGGATTTCGACAGCTTCCGCGAAGCCGGCGGCCAGGCGCTTGAGCACCACTGCCGCTTCGAGGTACTGCAAGCACAGGCGGTAGAGCATGGCCTGGGCGCCGACTGGCGCAACTGGCCCAAGGCCTGGCACGACCCTTACCACCCGGAAGTTGAAGCTTTTGCCAACGCCTACCCGGCCAAGATCGAGTTCCATGCCTTTTGCCAATGGCTGACCGAGCGGGGCCTGCAGCGTGCGCAGGACGCCGCCCGCAGCAACGGCATGAGCATTGGCCTGATCGCCGACCTGGCCGTGGGTGCCGACGGTGCCGGCAGCCAGGCCTGGAGCCGCCAGGACGAACTGCTGGCGGGCCTCAAGGTGGGTGCGCCGCCCGACATCCTCAACCGCGCCGGGCAGGACTGGGGCATCTGCGCGTTCTCGCCCGAAGGCCTCAAGCGCAATGGCTACCGCGCCTTCATCGAAATGCTGCGGGCCAACCTCGCCCACGCGGGCGGGCTGCGCATCGACCACGTAATGGGCCTGCGCCGGCTGTGGCTGATCCCACAGGGCGCCAAGCCCAGTGAAGGTGCCTACCTCAATTACCCACTGGACGACCTGCTGCGCCTGCTGGCGCTGGAGTCGGTGCGCCATCAGGCGATCATCCTGGGCGAAGACCTGGGCACCGTGCCCGATGGCCTGCGCGAAACCCTGGCAGAAAAAGCCGTGCTGGGCATGCGCGTGCTGCCCTTCGAGCAAGCCCAGCCCGGCCAGTTCAAGCCGATTCTCGACTGGCCGGACAACGCGCTGGCCACCACCGGCACCCACGACCTGGCGCCCTTGGCCGGCTGGCTGGAAAACCGCGACATCGACTGGAGCCATCGCTTGCAGCTGATCGATGCCGCCACCGAATTGCACTGGCGCCATGACCGCCAGAAAGAGCACGACGGCCTGCGCCGCACCCTGGAAGCCAACTACGGTGCGTTGAAGGACAACGACGCGCTGATCGATGCCGCCATCCGCTACGTCGGCCATACCCGCGCGCCGTTGGTGCTGGTGCCTTTGGAAGACCTCCTCGGTTGTGACGAGCAGCCCAACCTGCCGGGCACCACCGCCGGGCACCCCAACTGGCGCCGGCGGTTCGCCTTGCCAGTGCGCGATCTGCTGGATGACGAAGATGCCGCACGGCGCCTGGAACTGCTGGCCCAGGCCCGCGAACAGGCCTGGGAGCGTGACCGATGAAGCCCCTCACCGCGACCCTGCGCCTGCAATTTCACAGCGACTTCACCCTCGACAATGCCGTGCCGCTGGTGCCGTACTTCGCCCAGCTGGGCATCAGCCACCTGTATGCATCGCCCATCCTCAAAGCCCGTGCTGGCTCGCGCCATGGCTACGACGTGGTCGACCCGACCTGCGTCAACCCCGAGCTGGGCGGCGAGGCCGCGCTGGAGCGGTTGGTCGCCGCGTTGCGCCAGCATGGCATGGGGCTGATCCTCGACACGGTGTCGAACCACATGGCCGTGGGCGGCGCCGACAACCCCTGGTGGCAAAGCGTGCTGGCCTGGGGCCGGCGCAGCCCGTATGCAGAATTCTTCGACATCCAGTGGCATTCCAGCGACCCGCTGCTGGCCGGGCAACTGCTGCTGCCATTCCTGGGCAGCGACTATGGCGTGGCATTGAAGGATGGCGAGATACCGCTGGAATTCGACCCGCATCACGGCTTGCTGCAGGTGGCGCATTACGAGCACCGCTTCCCGATCTGCCCGATCGACTATGGCTGGATCCTGGCGCTCAGCCCGGAGCCGGCCCTGAAGGCCCTGGCCGAGCACTTCACCGCCTTGAACGACTCGGCCACGCCGCTGGCCGATGCGCTCCCGCTGCAGGCCGAGCTGGCCCGCCTGACCCGCGAGGGCGCCGACCTCGACTCGGCCCTGCTGGCGTTCGACAGCCGCAGCGAGGCCGGCTTCAAGCGCCTGCACCTGCTGCTGGAGCGCCAGACCTACCGCCTGGCCAGCTGGCGCACCGCCGCCGACGACATCAACTGGCGCCGCTTTTTCGACATCAACGAACTCGGCGGGCTGCGGGTGGAACGCACGGCGGTGTTCGAGGCCACCCACGCCAAGCTGTTCGAACTGATCGAACGCGGCCTGGTGGACGGCCTGCGCATCGACCATATCGACGGCCTTGCCGACCCGCGTGGCTACTGTCGCAAGCTGCGCCGGCGCGTCGATGGCCTGTTGGCACGCCGGCCTTTGCAGGCTGCCCTGGAACACTTCCCGATCTACGTGGAGAAGATCCTCGGCGCCAACGAGCACCTGCACCGAGACTGGCTAACCGACGGCACCACCGGCTACGAGTTCATGAACCAAATCTCGCTGTTGCAGCACGACCCGGCTGGCGAAGCGCCGCTGACGGAACTGTGGGCCAACGTCACCGAGCGCCCGGACTTCCCTGAAGAAGTGCGTCAGGCGCGCCACCTGGTGCTCAACGCCAGCCTGGCTGGAGACTGCGAATCGGTAGCCCAGGCCCTGTTGCAGGTGGCGCGCAACGACCTGATGACCCGCGACCTGACCCTGGGCGCCATTCGCCGGGCCTTGCAGGCCCTGGTGGCGCATTACCCGGTGTACCGCACCTACTTCAACGCCTGCGGGCGGCCGGCTGAAGACGAAGGTTTTTTCCAGCAAGCGTTGGCCAATGCCCGGCAAGACCTCGGCGAAGCCGACTGGCCGCTGCTGGAGCACCTTGAGCAATGGCTCGGCGGGCAAGGCTGGCGGCACCTGCCACCGGGCCGCGCCCGCAAGCAGTTGCGCCATGCTTGCGTGCGTTTCCAGCAGCTGACCGCGCCCAGTGCCGCCAAGGCCGTGGAAGACACCGCCTTCTACCGCAGTGCCCGGCTGCTGTCGCGCAACGACGTAGGCTTCGAGGCCGAACGTTTCAGCGCCTCGCCCATGCACTTCCACAACGAAGCCCAGCGGCGCCTGCGCGACTTCCCCGACAACCTGCTGGCCACCGCCACGCACGACCACAAGCGCGGCGAAGACACCCGCGCACGCCTGGCTGTGCTCAGCGAGCGCGGCCCTTGGCTGGCCAGCCGGGTAGAACATTGGCGCGAACTGGCCGAGCCCCTGCGTATGCAGCTGGACGATGGCCTTGCACCCAGCCCCGGCGACGAGCTGATGCTGTTGCAAACCCTGCTCGGCAGCTGGCCGCTGGACCTCGACCTGCACGACGGCAACGCCCTGCGCCAGTACGCCGACCGCATCCGCCAGTGGCAGCAGAAGGCCTTGCGCGAAGCCAAGCTGCGCAGCAGCTGGAGCGCCCCGAACGACGCCTACGAAAACGCCTGTGCTCGTTACATCGACCGCCTGCTGCTGGACAACGAGAACCAGCAGCTGCGCAAATCGGTGGCCGATGCCGCGCAACTGCTGGCCTGCCCCGGCGCCCTCAATGGCCTGGTGCAGGCCTTGCTACGCATGACCACGCCCGGTGTACCCGACCTGTACCAGGGCAACGAGTATTGGGACTTCAGCCTGGTCGACCCGGACAACCGTCGCGCCGTGGACTACGCTTGCAGGCGGGCCACCCTGGGCGATGCCACGCCCGCCACCGAGCTGCTGGCCCACTGGCGCGACGGCCGCATCAAGCAGGCCTTGATCGCCCGGCTGCTGGACTGCCGCCAGGCCCATACCGACCTGTTCCGCCGCGGCGCCTACCTGCCGCTGACGGTACAAGGCCGACATGCAGACCATGTGATCGCCTTTGCCCGCCTGGGTGAAGGCGAACGCGCCATCGTCGTCGCCCCACGCCTGGCCAGTGGCCTGCTGGGCGGCGCCGCAACCCCGTTGATCCCGGCACAGAACTGGGACGACACCCGGCTGGTACTACCGTTTGCCTTGTCGCCTGCCAACTCGACGGGACTTTTCCCTTACGCGGCGGTCAGCCCTTCAAGGGAGCTGATGTTGAGCGCCGTGCTGGCGGAGTTTCCGGTCAACCTGTTGATACAACAATCTTGAGCATCAGGAGCGTCATGATGAGTGTCGATGAAAAACGTATTCGCGAATTCGCTTACCAGATCTGGGAGTCCGAGGGTAAGCCTGTAGGCGAGGAAGATCGCCACTGGGACATGGCCCGCAAGCTGGCCGAAGCTGAAGCCCTGGCACCCAAGGCGGCACCGCGCAAGAAGGCGCCGGCCAAGGCCAAGGTAGCGGCTGAGCCCAAAGCACCAGCAGAACCCAAGGTTGCTGCACTGCCGGGTGTGAAACCTGCTGCGGCGAAAAAGCCCCGGACGGCGAAAAAACCGGCTGCCGGTTAAGCCTGCACCGGCCTCTTCGCGGGCTCGCCCGCTCCCACAGGTACAGCATCAACCTCCAGCCCTGTGGAGACCTTGTGGGAGCGGGCAAGCCCGCGAAGGGGCCGGTGCAGGACTAAACAGTTCCCCTTCAACCAAGGCCCCCTGAGGATTGCCATGAGCCCCCGCACCCCAAAGAAAACCCGCTCAGTTGCCCCATCGCGCATCCGCGAAGGCCTGCCCTTTCCCCTTGGCGCCACCTGGGATGGCCTTGGGGTCAACTTCGCCCTGTTCTCGGCCAACGCCACCAAGGTCGAGCTGTGCCTGTTCGACTCCACCGGCGAGCAGGAAATCGAACGCATCGAGCTGCCCGAATACACCGACGAGATCTACCACGGCTACCTGCCCGACGCGCACCCCGGCCTGGTCTATGGCTACCGGGTGTACGGCCCTTACGAGCCAGAGAACGGCCACCGCTTCAACCCCAACAAACTGCTGATCGACCCCTACGCCAAACAGCTGGTCGGCAGCCTGAAATGGTCCGAGGCGCTGTTCGGCTACACCATCGGCCACCCCGACGGCGACTTGTCGTTCGACGAACGCGACAGCGCGCCTTTCGTGCCCAAGTGCAAGGTGATCGATCCGGCGTTCACCTGGGGCCGCGACCAGCGCGTGCTCATCCCCTGGGAACGCACCATCATCTACGAAGCGCACACCCGCGGCATCAGCATGCGCCACCCGGCCGTACCGGAGGAACTACGTGGCACCTTTGCTGGCCTGGCCAATGACGAGTTGCTCAAGCACATCAAGGAGCTGGGCGTTTCCAGCATCGAGTTGCTGCCCATCCACGCCTTCGTCAACGACCAGCACTTGCTGGACAAGGGGCTGAACAACTACTGGGGCTATAACAGCATCGCCTTCTTCGCCCCCCACCCGCGCTACCTGGCCAGCGGCAAGATCGCGGAATTCAAGGAAATGGTCGCGCACCTGCACGACGCCGGGCTGGAGGTGATTCTGGACGTGGTCTACAACCACACCGCCGAAGGCAACGAGCGTGGCCCCACCCTGTCGATGCGCGGCATCGACAACGCTTCGTACTACCGCCTGATGCCGGACGACAAGCGCTACTACATCAACGATTCCGGCACCGGCAACACCCTGGACCTGAGCCACCCCTGCGTGCTGCAACTGGTCACCGACTCGCTGCGCTACTGGGCCGGCGAAATGCATGTGGATGGCTTCCGCTTCGACCTGGCAACCATCCTGGGCCGTTACCGCGAAGGCTACAGCGAGCGCCATGGTTTTCTCGTTGCCTGCCGACAGGACCCGATGCTGAGCCAGGTCAAGCTGATTGCCGAACCCTGGGACTGCGGCCCCGGCGGCTATCAGGTGGGCAATTTCGCCCCGGGCTGGGCCGAATGGAACGACCGCTTCCGCGACACCGTGCGGGCGTTCTGGAAAGGCGACGAAGGCCAGCTGGCCGACTTTGCCTCGCGCATGACCGCCTCGGGCGATATGTTCAACAACCGTGGCCGGCGCCCGTATGCCTCGGTCAACTTCGTCACCGCCCACGATGGCTTCACCCTGCGCGACCTGGTGTCGTACAACCACAAGCACAACGAAGACAACGACGAGAACAACCAGGACGGCACCGACAACAACTTGTCGTGGAACTGCGGCGTGGAAGGGCCGACCGACGACCCGGGCATCAATGCCTTGCGCATGCGCCAGATGCGCAACTACTTCGCCACCTTGCTGCTGGCCCAAGGCACGCCGATGATCGTTGCCGGCGACGAGTTCAGCCGTACCCAGCACGGCAATAACAACGCCTACTGCCAGGACAGCGAGATCGGTTGGGTGAACTGGGACCTGGACCAGGACGGCGAGGAGCTGCTGGCCTTCGTCAAACGCCTCACCCGCCTGCGCCTGGCCTACCCGGTGCTGCGCCGTTCGCGCTTTCTGGTGGGGGACTACAATGAGGCCATCGGGGTCAAGGACGTGACCTGGCTGGCGCCCGATGGCAGCGAAATGAGCGTCGAGCAGTGGGAAGACCCGCACGGGCGTTGCCTGGGCATGCTGATCGACGGCCGTGCGCAGGTCAGCGGTATTGCCCGGCCGGGTGCCGAGGCCACGGTATTGCTGATCGTCAATGCTCACCACGACATCGTGCCGTTCAAGTTGCCGGCCGTGCCCGAGGGCGAGTACTGGAGCTGTCTGGTCGATACCGACCGGCCGGAGCTGCGCAAGGGGCAACATCTGCAGTTCGACAGCACGTTCGAGGTCAAAGGGCGGTCGATGCTGCTGATGGTGTTGCAGCACGAGGAAGACTGAATCCCTTGCCAGTGGCAATGCGGTGAGCCTCTAGCAATCATTCTTCATAGCCGGGGCGCGGCAAATAGCGAACCCGGCTATGCCTTACCTGTTTATTCGATTAATCAAGGGGTTGAACCAAACCACGAAGCGTGAACAGATTCTTCACATTTTCTTGACGCAAGCGGCGTCCTCTCCTTAGCTGAAACCTTACCTAGTCGTAAATTTCTCGCGCCGGGCCTCTAGCTCGCGCCTTTGTGCGCGCTTGCACAGGCTGGCGTGCTGGTTTGGGTCGCCCTCTGTTTTGCCGTACAGCTCGTGACAACAGGCCAGGTCCTCGGGCTGTAACCCACAAAAAACAAAGGAGATCCGCCATGAAATGCACCGCGACCCCCTTGCGCTTCGACAGCATTTTCTACGCGGTTTCCACGTCGATGCTTCTGGCAACCCCGGTGGAAACGTTCGCGTACGAGCTGCAAGGTGACCCCACCTCGCCCGGCTTCTTGCAGCAGTCTGCGCTGCCGCAGCTCTCGCTAGACCCGGTCAGCGCCAGTGGCCTGAGCATCGGCACGCTGAATGCCTTTTCACAGAAGATGAGCGAACGCCACGGGCAGGCGGCACCGGACCTGGTTGCCAGACAGTGGGCGCAGTTTTTCCCGACCACCTCGCGCAACGGCGCGCAACCCCCGGAGCAGCTTGAGGCGCCCAGCCAGCAACTGATGATCGGCCCGGACCTGTTCGTGCGTGAAACGGCTGCGGGCAATGTGCACCGCGCCGGGATTTTCGTGGGGCACAACAACCTGCAAAGCAGCTTCAACGGCATGCGCCCACTGTTGGGCGACAAGCAGCGCAATGCGGTGAACCTGAGCGGGGAAAGCCTGGGCGTGTACTGGAGCATGACCCATGAACAGGGCTGGCACCTGGACGCCGTGGCCATGGGCTCGCGCATCGATGTGCTGGGGCGTGGCGAGAACGGCCAGCGCGTGGACGACAGCGGCCACGCGATGACCTTTTCGGTGGAAGGTGGGTACCCGATTCGCCTGGGTGGCAACTGGGTGATCGAGCCTCAGGCACAGTTGATCAACCAACAGTTCTTCCCCGGTAACCAGGTGCAGGAAGAAACCCTGCAGGCCTTCGACAGCCAGCCGAGCTGGAGTGGCCGGGTGGGTGCGAAATTGTCCGGGCGCTACGAAGTGCGCGGCATGCCGATTGAACCCTATGTGCGGACCAACATGTGGTATGACTTCAGCAATGCCGACGAGGTGAAGCTGGACCAGGTCGACAAGATCTCCAGCTCGCGCTACTCGACCACGGTGGAATTGGGCTTGGGGCTGGTGGCGCGGGTGACACCTTTGGTGGCCTTGTTTGTGAGCGCCGATTACAGCAGTGATGTAGATGACAATGATTTGAATGGGCTGATTGGTAGCCTTGGGGTGCGGATGCGGTGGTAGGCCTGTGCCATTGTTGGGGCTGCGCAGCAGCCCCAACAATCTCAAGCCGGTTTCATTATCAGTACCCCAAGCGGCGGCAAGTTGAGGGCTAGCGACAATGGCTGCCCATGACTGGCCACTGCCTCACTGGCCACCACCCCCAGATTGCCCACATTAGACCCGGCATACAGCTCAGCATCGCTGTTCAACAACTCCTGCCAACGCTCACCAAAGGGCACGCCAATCCGATACCCCTCACGCGGCACCGGGGTGAAGTTGGCCACCACCAGCACCGGCTCGCCACTGCTGCTCCAGCGCAACCAGGCGTACACGCTGTTCTGCGCATCATCACCGATTAGCCACTGGAAGCCCTGCGGCTGGCAGTCCTGCTCATGCAGTGCGGGCACCTCGCGGTACAGCCGGTTAAGATCGCTTACCAGCCGCTGCACGCCTTGGTGCTCGGGGTACTGCAACAGGTACCAGTCCAGTTCGCTGTCATGGTTCCACTCACGCCACTGGCCGAACTCGCAGCCCATGAACAGCAGCTTCTTGCCCGGGTGCGCCCACATGAAAGTGAGGTAGGCACGCAGGTTGGCGAACTTCTGCCAGCGGTCGCCGGGCATCTTGTCGATCAGCGAATGCTTGCCATGCACCACTTCGTCGTGGGAGATGGGCAGGATGAAGTGCTCGGAGTAGGCATAGATCAGCCCGAAGCTCATCTCGTTGTGGTGATAGGTGCGGTGCACCGGGTCGTTCTGGATGTAATGCAGGGTGTCGTGCATCCAGCCCATGTTCCACTTGTAGGCAAAGCCCAGCCCGCCTTGCTGGGTGGGCTGGCTGACACCGGGCCAGGCGGTGGACTCCTCGGCGATGATGAGCGCGCCCGGGGCCTCGTGGGCCGCCACGCCGTTGAGGTGGCGGATGAAGTCGATGGCTTCCAGGTTTTCACGCCCGCCGTAGCGGTTGGGCACCCACTCGCCGGCCTTGCGCGAGTAGTCGCGGTACAGCATGGAAGCCACCGCATCGACCCGCAGGCCATCGATGTGGAAGTGCTTCAACCAGTGCAGGGCCGAGGCCATCATGAAGCCGCGCACTTCGTTGCGGCCCAGGTTGTAGATCAGGGTGTTCCAGTCCTGGTGGTAGCCCTCCAGAGGGTTGTCGTATTCGTACAGGGCGGTGCCGTCGAAGCGCGCCAGGCCGTGTTCATCGGTGGGGAAATGCGCAGGCACCCAGTCCAGCAGCACGCCAATGCCGCCCTGGTGGCAGGCATCGACGAAGGCGGCGAAGTCCTCGGCACTGCCGTAGCGAGATGTAGGCGCGAACATCGACAGCGGCTGGTAGCCCCAGGAGCCGCCGAACGGATGCTCCATGATCGGCAGCAGTTCGATGTGGGTGAAGCCCAGTTGCTGCACGTAAGGCACCAGGCGCTCGGCCAGTTCGCGCCAGTTGTAATAGCGCCCGACTTCGCCCGCTTCATCCAGCTCGCAGCGCCACGACCCGGGGTGCAGCTCGTAGATCGAAAGCGGCGCGTTATAGGCATGGCGCTGCGCGCGCTGTGCCATCCAGTCGTGGTCCTGCCAATCGTAGCTCAGCGCATGGGCAACCTTGGACGCGGTGCTCGGCGGCAATTCGGTGGCGCGGGCCAGCGGGTCGGCCTTCAGCGGCAGAATACCCTCCTTGCCCAGCACCTCAAATTTGTAGGTTTCGCCCACGCCCAGGCGCGGCACGAACAGCTCCCACACCCCGGCGCTGTGGCGCAGGCGCATGGGGTGGCGGCGGCCGTCCCAATTGTTGAAATCACCGACTACCGACACCCTGCGGGCATTGGGCGCCCACACCGAGAAGCACACGCCGTCGATGCCCTCGACCTGGATCGGCTGGGCGCCGAAACGCCCGGACAAATCGCGGTGGTTACCTTCGGCGAACAAATAAAGGTCCATGTCGCCCAGCTGTGGGCCGAAGCTGTAGGGGTCTTCAGTCACCTGCTCGCCGCCGGCCCAGCCGATGTGCAACAGGTAGGGCTGTGCCTCATCAAGGTGCGCGCTGAACAACCCAGGCAGGCTACCCTGCTCCATTTCGGCAAGAATGCGCCCGTCATGCCGCGCCAGGATGCGCACATTCAGGGCGTTGGGCAGAAAGGCGCGAACCACCTGCCCGCCCGCGCCGTCGCCATGGGGGCCGAGTACCGCAAATGGATCGGCGTGTTCGGCGCGGGCCAGGGCGTCGAGGTCCCGTTGCCGAAGGCCACCGTTTTCACGCGTTGTAACGTTCATTCTGACTCTCCCCAGGTACTGATCAGTCCATGCAGGCCATGCAAAGGCACGGCCAGCCAGCTTGGACGGTTCTCGGCTTCGTATGTAATTTCGTAGGCGGCTTTTTCCAGGCAGAACAGTTCCAGTGCGGCGCGCTCGCCCTGGGCCTGTTGCCAGGCATGGGGCATGGCCGCGGTGGCCAGGCCATAGGCTTCGACGAAGGCGTGGCGCGACTGATGCAGGTACTGCCGGGCAACCCGCTGACGCGCCTGGCGCGCCGGGCCGGAAAGGTCGACCGCAGACGCGCTGCGCAAGATCATGGCAGCAGCATAGTCGAAGGATCGCAGCACGCCGCTCACATCCTTGTACGGGCTGTGTTTAGCCCGGCGCTCTTGCAGTGGGCGGGACGGTTCGCCTTCAAAATCGATCAGGTAAGCGTCGCCCTGCACCACCAGCACCTGGCCCAGATGGAGGTCGCCGTGCACGCGCATCAGCAGGCCACCCTGGGCCTGCCCGGCCAGCTGGCTGATGTGTTGGGCCAGGCCGTCGCGTTGTTGCTGCAGGTCGTCGACCAAGGCCTGGCTGTCACTGTCGAGGTTGTCGCGGTGCTGGGCCAGCACGTCGAGGGCGCGCGTCAGTTCGGCGCTGATCTGCGTGGCCCAGTGCTGGCTGTCGCTGGCATCACTGGGGCGCGGGCGGAACGCCTCATCGTCGGTGGGTGCGGCCAGCAGCAGGTGCATTTCACCCAGGCGCTGCCCAAGCAAGGCGGCGAAGCCGCTGAGTTCGGCCAACGCGTCGGTGTGCGGCTCGACATCATTGGCGGTGGGCTCCATCTGGTCGCGGATCGCCCGCTCCAAGGTGTTCTGGGTCCAGGCCCAGGCATCGCCCTGGTTGTTCAGGTAGCCCTGGGCAATCATCAGCAAATGGGGCGTATGTTGTTCGTCTACCCGGCTGACCCAGGCCAGCAACGGCGAGATATTGGCAAAGCCGGCAGCGGTGAGGTAGGCACTCATTTCCAGTTCGGGGTGGATACCCGGGTTGACCCGGCGGATCAGCTTGAGCACCACCCGGTCGCCGATCACCACCGAACTGTTGGACTGTTCGGCGCTGAGGTAACGCACTGCACTTTCGTCGTTCAACGCCAGGCCTGCCAACGGCGCCGTGCTTTCGAAACGCAGCTCACCCTCGCCGTTGCCACACGGCAGGCTAATGCCCTCCTGGCAGGCGCGCAGCACGGCGCGGATGAAAGGTTCGAGGACGAAGGCATCGGTGATCAGGCCGACCTGATGGGCGCGGCGCACCCGCGACAGGGCCAGTTGCTGCGGCAGCGCGGTGTTGATGTCCTCTTCACGCAGCAGGCCGAACGGCAGCTGATACCGATTGGCCGTGCCGTCGCTGAGCACTTCGATTTCGCTGAGCAGAACCGGCGTGGTGGCGGTGCCGAAGCGTACGCCGTAGCACAGCCTGACGGCGTCGATTGGCCCTTCCTTGCCCGCGAACCAGCGCCGTTTTGGCAGGTATTGCGGCAGGATGCTGTGTTGAAGGGTGTCGCTTGACGGAGCCTCCAGCAATTCTTCCAAGCGTTTGCGCAGCACTAGCGTAGTCAATTCGGGTAACCCCTCGGTGGCCTGGACGTGCCAACTGGGCATGCGGTCGTGGGGAGTCAGCAGGAACCAGTAGAAGGCATAGGGTGGCAAGGTGAGCAGGAACGGCAACTGGCCTATCGGCGGGAAGGCGCTGCCGCCGAGCATCTCCACCGGTACTTTGTCGGCGTAGTGTGACAATTCCAGTTCGGCGGCCTGGGCGGCACGGGAAACGTTGGCCACGCACAGGATCACCTCGGTATTGCCTTCAGCATCGGTGTGCTCGCGGATATAGGCGAGGATGCGCCGGTTGCTGGGCGTGAGCGTGCGCAAGCTGCCGCGGCCAAAGGCCTTCTGCTGCTTGCGCACCGCCAGCATGCGCCGCGTCCAGTTCAGCAATGAATGCGGGTCGTGGCTTTGGGCTTCGACGTTGACGGTCTGGTAGCCGTACAGCGGGTCCATGATCGGCGGCAACACCAGGCGCTGCGGGTCGGCACGCGAAAAGCCGCCGTTGCGGTCTGGCGACCATTGCATGGGCGTGCGCACCCCATCGCGATCACCCAGGTAGATGTTGTCGCCCATGCCCAGTTCGTCGCCGTAGTACAAGGTCGGTGTGCCGGGCATCGACAGCAGCAGGCTGGTGAGCAGCTCGATACGCCGGCGGTCACGCTGCAGCAGTGGCGCCAGGCGTCGGCGGATCCCCAGGTTGATGCGGGCGCGGCGGTCTTCGGCGTAGTAGTTCCACAGGTAGTCGCGCTCACGGTCGGTGACCATTTCCAGGGTCAGCTCATCGTGGTTGCGCAGGAAGATCGCCCATTGGCAGTTGGCGGGGATTTCCGGCGTCTGGCGCAGGATGTCGGTGATCGGAAAACGGTCCTCCATGGCCAGGGCCATGTACATGCGCGGCATCAGCGGGAAGTGGAAGGCCATGTGGCACTCGTCGCCTTCGCCTTCGCCGAAGTACGGCCGGGTGTCTTCGGGCCACTGGTTGGCCTCGGCCAGCAGCATGCGATCGGGGTAATTGGCGTCGATCTCGGCGCGGATGGCCTTCAGGACATCGTGGGTTTCTGCGAGGTTTTCGTTGTTTGTGCCGTCGCGTTCGATCAGGTAGGGGATGGCATCCAGGCGCAAGCCATCGACGCCCAGGTCGAGCCAGAAACGCATGACGCCGATCACCGCCTTGAGCACCTGCGGATTGTCGAAATTGAGGTCGGGCTGGTGCGAATAGAAGCGGTGCCAGAAGTACTGGCCGGCGACCGGGTCCCAGGTCCAGTTGGACTTTTCGGTGTCGAGAAAGATGATGCGCGTGCCGTCGTACTTCTGGTCATCGTCGGACCACACATAGAAATCGCGCGCCTTGCTGCCGCGCTTGGCATGGCGGGCACGCTGGAACCACGGGTGCTGGTCGCTGGTGTGGTTGATGACCAGCTCGGTGATCACCCGCAGGCCGCGCTTGTGGGCCTCGGCGATGAAACGACGGGCGTCAGCCAGGCTGCCGTAATCAGGGTGCACGGCCTTGTATTCGGCGATGTCGTAGCCGTCGTCGCGCCGTGGCGAGGGGTAGAACGGCAGCAGCCACAAGGTGTTGACGCCCAGCTCGGCGATGTAGTCGAGCTTGCTGATCAGGCCGGCGAAGTCGCCGATGCCGTCGTTGTTCGAATCGAAGAACGACTTGATGTGCAGCTGGTAGATGACGGCGTCCTTGTACCACAGCGGGTCGTCGATGAAGGCTGCCGGGCGGGAACGCTTGGCCATGGGGGACTCCTCTCTGTCCTCGGTTTCGCACTCTCTCTGTGGGAGCGGGCTTGCCCGCGAACACCGGCGAAGCCGGTGCCATAGACCGCGGCGCCTGCTTCGCGGGCAAGCCCGCTCCCACAGGGGATGTGGTGTGCCGTACTAATGGGCCTTTTCGATACGCCAGATACCGAATGGCTGGTGCCAGGGTTCGATGCGCATGAACTGGGTCTTGCCGTACCACGACCAGCGATGACCGTTCATCAGGTCTTCGCCATGGGTTTCGGCGTTGTCGTCCAGGCCCAGCTCCCACAGCGGCAGCTCGAAATGGGCCTCCTGGGCGTTGTGCGGGTCGAGGCTGATGGCCACCAGGATGTAGTTGTCGCGCTCGGGAGTGCGTTTGGCAAAGTACAGGATGTTGTCGTTCCAGCAGTTGAAGAACGCCACGCCCAGGTGGGTCTGCAAGGCGCGGTTCTGGCGGCGGATGCGGTTGAGCTGGGCGATCTCGGCAATGATGTTGCCGGGTTGGGTGAAGTCCCGTGGGCGGATTTCGTATTTCTCCGAATCCAGGTACTCCTCCTTGCCCGGCAGCGGCGTGCCTTCGCACAGTTCAAAGCCCGAATACATGCCCCACAGGCCCGAGCCCATGGTGGCCAGTGCGGCGCGGATGAGGAAGCCGGCACGGCCGGAGGTATGCAGGAAGTACGGGTTGATATCCGGCGTGTTGACGAAAAAATTGGGCCGGTAGCACTGGCTCCACGGCGGCTGGTTGAGCTGCTCGTAGAACTCGCGCAGCTCCTGTTTGGTGTTACGCCAGGTGAAATAGGTATAGCTCTGCGCATAGCCGACCTTGCCTAGCCGCGCCATCATGGCCGGCCGGGTGAAGGCCTCGGCGAGGAAGATCACGTCCGGATGCCGGGCGCGCACGTCGGCAATCAGCCATTGCCAGAACGGCAGCGGTTTGGTGTGCGGGTTGTCGACACGGAAGGTTTTCACGCCCTCCTCCACCCAGCCGATGATCACATCGCGCAGGGCCAGCCACAGGCTCGGCACCGCGTCGGGGGCGTAGAAGTCGACGTTGACGATGTCCTGGTACTTTTTCGGCGGGTTCTCGGCATAGCGGATGGTGCCGTCCGGGCGCCAGCTGAACCAGCCTGGGTGCTCCTTGAGCCAGGGGTGGTCCTGGGAGCACTGGATGGCGAAGTCGAGGGCGATCTCCAGGCCGTGCTCGGCAGCCGCAGCCACCAAGCGGCGGAAGTCGTCGCGGCTGCCCAGTTGCGGGTGAATCGCATCGTGGCCACCTTCTGCGCTGCCGATGGCGTAAGGGCTGCCCGGGTCGCCCGGCTGGGCCGTGAGTGCGTTGTTGCGGCCTTTGCGGTGTTGCATGCCAATGGGGTGGATGGGCGGGAAGTACAGCACGTCGAAGCCCATGTCGCGGATCATCGGCAGGCGTTCATGCACATCGTTGAACGTGCCGTGGCGCTTGGGGTCGTCAGTGATCGAGCGTGGGAACAGCTCGTACCAGCTGGCAAACTGGGCTGCCGGGCGGTCGACATCAACGGGGAATTCACGGCTGCGGGCCAGGTAGCTGCGGTGTTCGGCCTCACTCATCAGGCGTGCGGTGGCCGGGTCGAGAAACAGCGCTACCTGGTCGTCGGTGCCGAGTGTGGCCAGGCGCTGCTGCGTGGCCTGTAGTTCATCACGCAGGGCGCCTTTGCACAGGTCGATGCCTTTGCCCAGCATCAACCGGCCCTCTTCCAGCTCCAGCGTGACCTCGACACCGGCGTGGTACTTTTTCTCCAGGTCGTGGCAATAGGTGGCGAAGGGGTCGACCCAGGCTTCGATGCTGAACAGGTGTGGGCCCAGCTCGGTGGGGGTGAATTCGGCCAGCCAAAGGTCGTTGCCCGGTGAGTGCATGGGCACGCAATGCCAGCGCCGGCTGTTGGCCTGCCGCCAGCTGAGCATCACCGCCAGGCGATCGTGACCATCGCAATAGACCTTGCTGCTGACCGCCACCGGCTGGCCGCTGATGGCCTTGGCGGCGAAGGTGCCGGCTTCGAGCACGGGTTGGGTGTCTTCGATCACGATACGCGGCGCCAGCAGCGCCTGGGACAGACTGATGGCCTGGTTTGCGTGATCATTCGCCGTGGGCACGCTTTCAAAGGGCTCGTTACGTGACATCGACCTTGCTCCCTCAGGCTGGTGGCGGTAAGGGTTCAGAGCCGGGCATACACGCGGGGTTCAAAAAAATTGAGCGAACGGCAGCTGCGCGAAGTCGAAGCCTGCAGCCCCTCTTCATTCACCCACGCGAGGTCAGGCCATGAACATTCCCATTCCACCGGAAACCCCCGATCCCAACATCGACGACCCCAGCTTGCCGCCGCCCGTGCCGGAAGAAGAGCCGGACGAATTGCCGATCAAGCCGACTGTGCCACCGACAGTGGGCGACCCGCCGAGTCAGGAGCCGCCGGTGAAAGCCTAAGGGTAGACCAGGTTTTTGCACTGGCAGGTATGCTCCCACAGGGACCGCGCGGCACCCTGTGGGGGTTTACCCGCGAAAGGGCCGGCACAGCCAGTACATCAACCCGCTGATACCGCCGAAATCTCCGCCACACTGATCTCCCGCATGCGGAACTTCTGCACCTTGCCCGTCACCGTCATCGGGTATTCGTCAACGAAACGGATATGCCGTGGCACCTTGAAGTGTGCGATGCGTGCCTTGCACCAGCCCAGCAGCTCTTCCACGGTGGCGCTGTGCCCAGGGTGCAACTTGATCCAGGCGACAATTTCTTCACCATAGCGGCTGCACGGAATGCCGATCACCTGCGCATCGGCCACCGCCGGGTGGGTGTAGAAGAACTCTTCCAGCTCACGCGGGTAAATGTTCTCACCGCCACGAATGATCATGTCCTTGTTGCGCCCAACGATGCGCACGTACCCGTGCGCGTCCATCACCGCCAGGTCGCCCGAGTGCATCCACCCCGCCGGGTCGATGGCGTCCGCCGTGGCTTGAGGGTTGTTCCAGTAACCCAGCATCACGCTGTAACCACGGGTGCACAGCTCGCCGATCTCACCGCGCGGGACGATGCAGCCGTCGGCGTCCACCAGTTTGTTCTCCAGCTGCGGCTGGGTGCGGCCGACGGTGGTCACGCGCAGCTCCAACTCATCATCGGGGCCGGTTTGCAGCGATACCGGGCTGGTTTCGGTCATGCCGTAGGCAATTTGCACTTCGGCCATGTGCATCTGGTCGATGACCCGGCGCATGACTTCGATCGGGCAAGTGGCACCGGCCATGATGCCGCTGCGCAGGGTCGACAGGTCCATTTGCGCACGCAAAGGGTGGTCGAGCATGGCGATGAACATGGTCGGCACGCCGTACAGGATGCTGGCACGCTCCTCGGCCACGGCGCGCAGAGTGAGCTCGGCGTCGAAGGCATCGTTGGGGTAGATCATGGTGCTGCCGTGGGTGATGCAACCGAGGTTGGCCATGACCATGCCGAAGCAGTGATACAGCGGCACCGGGATCACCATGCGGTCGTGCTCGGTCAGGCCCAGGCTTTCGCCGACCATGAAGCCGTTGTTGAGGATGTTGTAGTGGCTGAGCGTGGCGCCTTTGGGCGCGCCGGTGGTGCCGGAGGTGTACTGGATGTTCACCGGCTGGTCGAACTGCAGGCTTTGCTGACGAGCGGTATAGGCTTCTGTCGAGGTCTGTCCTGCCCTCTCAACCAGCGCTTGCCAAGGCAGGAAGCCGCCAGGCGGGTTGGCCGCCAGGCTGATGACCCCGCGCAACTCGGGCAGGCGCTCGCAGGCCAGTTCACCTGGCGTGGCACTGGCCAGTTCCGGCGCCAATTCCTGGACCATGGCGTGATAATCGGAGGTCTTGAAGGCATCGGCGCACACCAGCCAGCGGCAGCCGGACTGGCGCAACACGTATTCCAGTTCGCCCACGCGGTAGGCGGGGTTAATGTTGACGAGAATGGCGCCGACCTTGGCGCTGGCCAGCTGCAGGATGCACCACTGCGCGCAGTTGGGTGACCAGATGCCGACCCGGTCCCCAGTGTTGACGCCCAGGGCCATCAGGGCGCGGGCATGGGTATCGACCTGCTCGCCCAGCTGTCGCCAGCTGTAGCGCAACCCCTGATGACGCGACACCAGCGCCTCGCTGTCAGTACAGCGGGCCACGGTGGCATCGAAGGCCTGGCCGATGGTCTGGGTCAGCAAGGCTTGGTCCTGGCGACCGCGGGTATAGCTCGGTTGACTCATGGGTGTCCCTTCTTGTGGTTGTTCTGGGCACGGCTGAAGCAGCGGGAATACTCTGGCGCAGATTTACGTTTACGTAAAGGTGATGAGTAGATTGACAGCGATCGCATGCAGGTTTACGTTAACGTAAAGGTGATCAACAGCACCGGCCTTGCTGGCATGGCACCGACCCTGTGGGAGCGGGTTCACCCGCGAATGCGATCAGTCAGGCAATGACGGTGACCCTGCTGAAGCATTCGCGGGTGAACCCGCTCCCACAGGGCCGGTGTAAAGGCCTTGAGCGACGGTGTAACCCAATTTCAAGAACAAGAAGGTGCCCCAGCATGCATTACCCCTCCCTGAACTTCGCCCTGGGCGAAACCATCGACATGCTCCGCGACCAGGTCCGCGCCTTCGTCGCGACCGAACTGGCCCCGCGCGCCGCACAAATCGACCACGATAACCTGTTCCCCGCCGACATGTGGCGCAAGTTCGGCGACATGGGCCTGCTGGGCATCACCGTGCCGGAAGAGTACGGCGGCGCCGGCCTGGGCTACCTGGCCCACGTGGTGTCGATGGAAGAAATCAGCCGTGGCTCGGCCTCGGTGGCCCTGTCGTACGGCGCCCACTCCAACCTGTGCGTCAATCAGATCAACCGCAACGGCACCCATGAGCAGAAGCTCAAGTACCTGCCCAAGCTGATCAGCGGCGAGCACATCGGCGCGCTGGCCATGAGCGAGCCCAATGCCGGCTCCGACGTCGTGTCGATGAAGCTGCGTGCCGAGAAGCGCGGCGATCATTATGTGCTCAACGGCAGCAAGACCTGGATCACCAACGGCCCCGACGCCAACACCTACGTGATCTATGCCAAGACCGACCTGGACAAAGGCCCGCACGGCATCACCGCCTTCATCGTCGAACGTGACTGGAAAGGTTTCAGCCGCAGCAACAAGTTCGACAAACTGGGCATGCGCGGTTCCAACACCTGCGAGCTGTTCTTCGACAGTGTTGAAGTGCCGCAAGAGAACATTCTCGGCCAGCTCAACGGTGGCGTGCGCGTGCTGATGAGTGGCCTGGACTACGAGCGCGTGGTGCTGTCCGGCGGCCCGACCGGCATCATGCAAAGCTGCATGGACCTGGTGGTCCCCTACATTCATGACCGCAAGCAGTTCGGCCAGAGCATCGGCGAGTTCCAGCTGATCCAGGGCAAGATCGCCGACATGTACACCCAGCTCAATGCCAGCCGTGCCTACCTGTACGCCGTGGCCCAGGCCTGCGACCGTGGCGAGACCACCCGCAAGGACGCCGCCGGGGTCATCCTGTACACCGCCGAACGCGCCACGCAAATGGCCCTGGAGGCGATCCAGATTCTCGGTGGCAACGGCTACATCAACGAATTCCCGGCCGGTCGCCTGCTGCGCGACGCCAAGCTGTACGAAATCGGTGCCGGCACCAGCGAAATCCGCCGGATGCTGATCGGCCGCGAACTGTTCAACGAAACCCGCTGAACATAAAGGACGGGCGCACATGGCTACCTTGCACACCCAGATCAACCCGCGTTCGGCGGAGTTCGCCGGCAACAGCGCGGCCATGCTTGAACAGGTCCAGGCCCTGCGCGGCCTGCTTGCCCAGGTGGCCCAGGGCGGCGGGCCCAAAGCCCAGGAGCGGCACACCTCACGCGGCAAGTTGCTGCCACGCGAGCGTATCGACCGCCTGCTGGACCCAGGCTCGCCGTTCCTCGAAATCGGCCAGTTGGCCGCTCATGAGGTGTACGGCGAAGACGTGCCGGCTGCGGGCGTGATAGCGGGTATCGGCCGCGTCGAAGGCGTGGAATGCATGATCGTGGCCAACGACGCCACGGTCAAAGGCGGTTCGTACTACCCGCTGACAGTGAAAAAGCACCTGCGCGCGCAGACCATCGCCCTGCAAAACCGCTTGCCATGCATTTACCTGGTGGACTCGGGCGGCGCCAACCTGCCACGCCAGGACGAAGTATTCCCGGACCGCGAACACTTCGGCCGGATCTTCTTCAACCAGGCCAACATGAGCGCGCAGGGCATCCCGCAGATCGCCGTGGTGATGGGGTCGTGCACCGCTGGCGGTGCGTATGTGCCGGCCATGGCCGACGAAGCGATCATGGTGCGCCAACAGGCAACGATCTTCCTCGCCGGCCCGCCGCTGGTAAAAGCCGCCACCGGTGAGGTGGTCAGCGCCGAAGACCTCGGCGGCGCCGATGTGCATTGCCGCACCAGCGGCGTGGCCGACCACTATGCCGACAACGACGAACACGCCCTGGCGATCGCCCGGCGCAGCGTGGCCAACCTTAACTGGCACAAACTGGGCAAGCTGCAGCGCCTGGCGCCGGTGGCGCCGCTGTATGCGGCCGACGAGCTGTATGGCGTGGTGCCGGCCGATGCCAAGCAACCGTTCGATGTACGTGAGGTGATCGCCCGGCTGGTCGATGGCTCGGTGTTCGATGAGTTCAAGGCGCTGTTCGGCACCACCCTGGTGTGCGGCTTTGCCCACCTGCATGGCTACCCGGTGGCGATTTTGGCCAACAACGGCATCCTGTTCGCCGAAGCCGCGCAAAAAGGCGCGCACTTCATCGAGCTGGCCTGCCAGCGCGGCATTCCGCTGCTGTTCCTGCAGAACATCACCGGCTTCATGGTCGGCAAGAAGTACGAAGAAGGCGGCATCGCCAAGCACGGTGCCAAGCTGGTGACCGCCGTGGCCTGCGCCCAGGTGCCCAAGTTCACGGTCATCATCGGCGGCAGCTTCGGCGCCGGCAACTATGGCATGTGCGGCCGCGCCTACGACCCGCGCTTCCTGTGGATGTGGCCCAATGCACGCATTGGCGTGATGGGCGCCGAACAGGCCGCAGGCGTGCTGGCCCAGGTCAAGCGCGAGCAAAGTGAGCGTAGCGGCCAGCCGTTCAGTGCCGAGGACGAGGCCAGGCTCAAGCAGCCGATCCTCGACCAGTACGAGCACCAGGGCCACCCTTACTACTCCAGCGCCCGCCTGTGGGACGACGGTGTCATCGACCCGGCACAAACCCGCGACGTGCTTGGCCTGGCGTTGTCTGCCGCGCTGAACGCGCCGATCGAACAGAGCCGCTTCGGCATTTTCCGGATGTGACCCATGAGCGATTTCAGCACCCTCGAAGTGATCCGCGACCCACGCGGTTTCGCCACCCTGTGGCTGAGCCGCGAGGACAAGAACAACGCCTTCAATGCGCAGATGATCCGCGAGCTGATCGTGGCCATCGACCAGTTGGCCGAAGACGCCAGCCTGCGCTTCGTGCTGCTGCGCGGCCGTGGCCGGCACTTCAGCGCCGGCGCCGACCTGGCCTGGATGCAGCAATCGGCGCAGCTGGATTTCAACACCAACCTGGATGATGCCCACGAACTGGGCGAACTGATGTACGCCCTGCACCGCCTCAAGGCCCCAACCCTGGCCGTGGTGCAAGGTGCAGCCTTTGGCGGCGCGCTGGGCCTGATCAGTTGCTGCGACATGGCCATTGGCGCCGAAGACGCCCAGCTGTGCCTGTCGGAAGTACGCATCGGCCTGGCCCCGGCAGTGATCAGCCCGTTCGTGGTCAAGGCGATCGGTGAACGCGCCGCGCGCCGCTATGCCCTCACTGCCGAGCGTTTCAGTGGCGTGCGGGCCCGCGAGCTGGGTTTGTTGGCCGAGGTGTATCCGGCCAGCGAACTGGACGCTCAGGTCGAAGCCTGGGTAACCAACCTGCTGCAGAACAGCCCGCAGGCGTTGCGCGCCACCAAGGACCTGCTGCGCGAAGTGGACGACGGCGAATTCAGCCCGGCCCTGCGGCGCTACTGCGAGAACACCATCGCCCGCATCCGCGTCAGCGCCGAAGGCCAGGAAGGCCTGCGCGCCTTCCTGGAAAAACGCCGCCCCGCCTGGCAAACCGATGACAAGAAGGAGCCGCGCCCATGAGCCGCCCCGTTTTGACCACCCTGCTGGTCGCCAACCGCGGCGAAATCGCCTGCCGGGTAATGCGCACCGCCAAGGCCATGGGCCTGACCACCGTCGCCGTGCACAGCGCCACCGACCGTGACGCCCGGCACAGCCGCGAAGCGGATATCCGCGTTGACCTGGGCGGCACCAAGGCCGCCGAAAGTTACCTGCTGGTCGACAAACTGCTGGCCGCCGCCAAGGCCAGTGGCGCCCAGGCCATCCACCCGGGCTATGGCTTCCTGTCCGAGAACGCAGGCTTCGCACGCGCCATAGAACAGGCCGGGCTGATCTTCCTCGGCCCACCGGCCAACGCCATCGATGCCATGGGCAGCAAGTCGGCAGCCAAGGCGCTGATGGAGGCTGCCGGGGTGCCGCTGGTGCCGGGCTACCACGGTGAAGGGCAGGACCTGGACACCTTCCGCGCCGCTGCCGAACGCATTGGCTACCCGGTGCTGCTCAAGGCCAGTGCCGGCGGCGGCGGCAAGGGCATGAAAGTGGTCGAGGAAGAAAGCCAGCTGGCCGACGCCCTGGCTTCGGCCCAGCGTGAAGCCCAGTCGTCGTTCGGCGATGCGCGCATGCTGGTTGAAAAGTACGTGCTCAAGCCGCGCCACGTAGAGATCCAGGTGTTCGCCGACCAGCACGGCAACTGCCTGTACCTCAACGAACGCGACTGCTCCATTCAGCGCCGCCACCAGAAAGTGGTCGAAGAAGCCCCAGCCCCTGGCTTGTCGCCTGAACTGCGCCGGGCCATGGGTGAGGCTGCGGTGCGTGCCGCCCAGGCCATCGGCTACGTGGGTGCCGGCACGGTCGAGTTCCTGCTCGACGCCCGTGGCGAGTTCTTCTTCATGGAAATGAACACCCGCCTGCAGGTGGAACACCCGGTCACCGAGGCCATCACCGGTCTGGACCTGGTGGCCTGGCAGATTCGCGTGGCCTGCGGTGAGGCGTTGCCGATTACCCAGGAACAGGTGCCGCTGATCGGCCATGCCATCGAAGTGCGCTTGTATGCCGAAGACCCGGCCAACGAATTCCTGCCGGCGACCGGCAAGCTGGCGCTGTACCGTGAGTCGGCGCCGGGTGAAGGCCGGCGGGTGGACAGCGGGGTCGGTGAAGGTGACGTGGTATCGCCGTTCTACGACCCGATGCTGGGCAAGCTGATCGCCTGGGGCGAAGACCGCGAACAGGCACGCCTGCGCTTGCTGGCCATGCTCGACGAGTTCGCCATTGGCGGGCTGAAGACCAACATCGCCTTCCTGCGCCGCATTCTGGCCCACCCGGCATTTGCTGAAGCTGAGTTGGATACCGGCTTCATTCCGCGCCACCAGGAGGTGTTGCTACCAGCGCCAAACGCACTGCCGGCCAGCTTCTGGGAAGCCGCAGCCGAAGCCTGGCTGCAAGGCCAGGCCGGGCATCAGCGTGATGACGACCGCCGTTCGCCGTGGGGTGAGCGCAACGGTTTGCGCCTGGGCCTGCCCGCACGCACCAGCCTGCACCTGGTAAGCAGTGGCCAGGACCAGGCGGTTGCCCTGGAGCGCAGCGCTACGTCCACCTACCAGCTGGAGGGCGAACAGCTGGTGCATGATCAGGCCGGTGTGCGCCGCCAGCACCTGGCGATCCGCCGGGGTGGCACGCTTTACCTGCACTGGGATGGCGAGATGCACGCCATCGAGGCCTTCGACCCGATTGCCGAAGCCGAGGCCAGCCACAGCCATCAGGGCGGCTTGGGCGCGCCCATGAACGGCAGCATCGTGCGGGTATTGGTCGAGCCAGGGCAAGTGGTAGAAGCAGGTGCCGCGCTGGTGGTGCTGGAGGCCATGAAGATGGAGCACAGCATTCGTGCGCCACATGGCGGGACGGTGAAGGCGCTGTTCTGCCAGGAAGGGGATATGGTCAGCGAAGGGACAGTGCTGGTCGAGCTGACAGAGTGAGGTCAGCGGGGGCTGCTTTGCAGCCCCTTCATTCTAGAAGGCACCGTGCACTCGCACGACCACTCCAAGAAACTCGCAACCTTCTTCACAGAGCAGCGTCGGGTAGTTGTTATTGAGGGCCTTCAGGTACCGCTGCCCGCCGTCCTCAGCCAACTCGCGAAAAATCGCCGGTTTGCCCGGCTGACGAGCGATAACCAAACGCCCCCCCTCAACTTCCACCCCAGGATCAACCAGCATCCGCATGCCCTGTGGCACACTGCGACCACTGACGGCGCTCATCGCGTCGTTCTCAACTGTCAGCCAGAATGCTTTGCCTTGGGCCAGGTAATCCGTCTGTTCGAACACGCTGGGCTCCTCAACATCTGTAGCACCCAACTCACTCCAGTCCTTGACCGGGTAGCGGAAACACACGATGTACTGCATGAGGTCCAGGTCGTCCTCGGCATCATCCACCCCGTAGGCGCCACGGTCCTCGCCAACCTGGCCCTGAATGCGCAGCTGCAGGCTGACGTTGTAATGGGGCATGCCAATCTCGACAAACGTGCGGTTCATCGACTCGATTTTCGGCTGACGCCGCTTGTTCACCCAATGCCCCACACTGCCTTGAGACACACCAACGCGCTCGGCAAGCTGCTCCTGGGTAAGCCCTAGCTCCTCCATCCGGTCACGGACGAGGGCAATCCATTTATCCATATTCATCGCTGGCACGATACGGGCTGCCCTGAACCGCTCAATAAACATTCAGTATTATTTATCAAAGGGCGCAAAAATACTTCAGGTATTAGTATTGGTTTCACCCCTACCTTTACTGGCTCTAGCAGGTATCAGGATGAAACCACCGAAAAACGACGAAACAGATCTCGACAGCGAAGCCGCCCGCCGCGCCCTCGACTACTACCTCAACCCCAACCCGCCACGCCCCACGCTGGACAACAAGATCTGGACCTTGCACGAGGGCGTAACCGGCGACCAGGCCCAGGAGCACGCCATCGCCCTGCTGCGCTGCGCTGCCGCCACCGCGCAGGAAACAGCCACCCACCAGCACGGCAGCCAGCGCGAGCTGACCTTCGCCTTGATGCACATGATGGACATGGCCCGCGCGCTGCTGGAGCACAAACGCGCCGCCGATCCGGACTATTGAGTAAAAAAGAAGGGAGAGAACGTGATAGCCGCGTAACGGCAAAGGCCCCGACTGCCGGGACAAGGAAGCGCATCGGTAAAACTTTTTTACCGAAAGGACGAAAATTCATTTGACTGGCAAATGATAACGATTATTATTGCACTCAGCTGATCGCGAGATCCGCTGGATAACCTGGAGCTTAGGTCGCTCTCAGATTATCTCCTCATCAGGCTAATCACGGTTTTTGACCCGGCTTTTTGCCGGGTCTTTTTTTTGGTTCTTCAGGCTAACGAAGATCGTGATGGCGCGCATGATAGCAAAGGTGTTTCAGGGCGTGAACGCTCATTACAAAACTTTGCGGAATCAGCAGTTGAGAATCAATCTCGTTTCATCTACGCTGATCACGCATCAAGGAAGATGCCCCCATCCCCTCCCCTTTGTAAAGCAAGGAGCTGTCCATGACCCGTCTGCTACTGCCCCTTGAGCACCCAGGCCCAGTTGCCGAACAGGATGCCGACCACGCCCTGCTGCATGCCCTGAAGCGGCTGCCCCGGCGCGTACAGCAAGTGTTCCTGCTCAACCGCCTCGATCAACTGGACTTCGCCAGCATCGCCGCCCGCCTCGACCTGCCATTGGCCAGTATCGAGCGGCACATGGACCAGGCGTTGCAGGCCGGCCGCTCGCGCCGGGACGTGCTGGCAAGTGTTGCCGGGCAATGGTATGTGCGCTTGCAAAGCCCACAGGTGACGGCGTGCGAGCGGATCGACTTTCGTCGCTGGCTGGACGCGGACACCGCGAACCTTCAAGCGTTTCACGAAACAGAACTGCGCTGGCGCAGCCTGCTGGAACCGGCTCGGCAGCTTGGCCATGACGGCTGGTATCGTCAAGGCCGAGCAGCGCTGTCGCTGGGTGGTTGTTCGATTGCGGTCGTGCTTGGTGTGGCGGCGTTGGTGCTGTTTGGTTTCTGGGCCTGATGAATGCCCCAGCCAACCGCCGCTACAACCATCCATCAAGCCTGTTTATCGGCGCAGGACAATGGCGCTACGTTGATCGTGCCAGGTATGGCCGAGTTGTCTCTGGTCTGTGCTGATCTCCAGCGGCGCGGGATACCTACCTTGGATATCAATGAAATCTACGCCACCTTCGCCACCCGGGGGCCGGGTAATCCGCGTGCTCTGCCGTTTAAACTCGGAACCTTAGGCGGGGTGGGTCCCGCTGCAACTGTCGATTTCATGGGGAAAGTCGTTGCGAATACCCCTGCGGGATGCGATCAGGACCACATCAAAATGGTTGTTGAGCAAAACCCACAGATTTCGGATCGTACGGCTAACCTGCTGCGTGGAGAGCGGGTACGCTCAACGACCTCATCTGCCAGCAAGGCAGAGGTTTGAGCGATCACGCGAGGGCGACCGTTGATGATTTTCGAGCCGAAAGCGACCAGCTCTTTGGACTCATCCTTGCTCAGGTACACATGCATTCCGGTTCCGGAGCTCAGCACAAAACCATGAACACCGGCCGCAATGTAACGCTCAATCAGCGCTTCGAATCGCGCATAGTCGATTTTGCCTTGGGCGTCGAACGGCGTGGTGATGGCAAGGTTGACACCGGAAAAATTGAATGCCGGCCCTGCGGGTTACACGCCTGCAACAGCGAGGGAGGAGGGATTGAAAAAACGCAGGCATAAAAAAAGAGGCCTTTCGGCCTCTTCTTTTTGATCCCAGCGACGCACTGAGGATCGAATTTGGAGCGGGAAACGAGACTCGAACTCGCGACCCCGACCTTGGCAAGGTCGTGCTCTACCAACTGAGCTATTCCCGCGTCGTGATGGGTGCCATTCTAGCGATTTCTAAAACAGCGTCAACCCCTTGATTCAAAAAAACTTTTATTTCTGCTCCGAACCTTCGCGCAGGTGCGGCCAGGCGGCCAGCAGGTAGTGCACCATCGACCACAGCGTCAGCCCCGCCGCCACCAGCAGCAGCCCGTAACCCAGGATGACCCAGAAAGTCACCGCCGGTGGGTTGGCCAGCAGAATCACCAGTGCCAGCATCTGCGCTGCCGTCTTCCACTTGCCAAGGTTGGACACCGCCACATGCGCGCGTGCGCCCAGCTCGGCCATCCACTCGCGCAGTGCCGACACCACGATTTCGCGGCCGATGATGACTGCAGCCGACAGGGTCAGCCAGAAGTTGGCGTGAGTCTGCACCAGCAGCACCAGGGCCACGGCCACCATCAGTTTGTCGGCCACCGGGTCCAGGAAGGCACCGAACGGCGTGCTCTGCTGCAGGCGACGCGCCAGGTAACCGTCCAGCCAGTCGGTGGCAGCGGCAACGGCGAACACGCTGCTGGCGGCCATGTAGCTCCAGTGATAGGGCACATAGAACAGCAGGATGAAGATCGGGATGAGCAGGACGCGTAGAACGGTGAGCAGGTTTGGAATATTCATCGGTACGACTGGCTGCAAGTTGAGCCCGGCATTCTACTCGCTATGCAGGCTGGCATAAATTGATTCGGCAAGCTTTTTACTGATGCCGGGGGCTTTAGCGATTTCATCGATACTGGCGCGGTTGAGCTCTTGCAGGCCACCGAAATGTTTCAGCAGGTCACGGCGGCGCTTCGGCCCTACCCCGGCCACATCTTCAAGGCTGGAGACCCGACGGGCCTTGCCACGACGGGCGCGGTGACCGGTGATGGCAAAACGGTGGGCTTCATCGCGGATCTGCTGGATCAGGTGCAGTGCGGCAGAATCGCCCTTGAGGGTAAATTCGTGGTGCACGTCGTTCAGATAAAGGGTCTCGAAGCCTGCCTTGCGGGTGACGCCTTTGGCCACGCCTAGCAGGGTCAGGTCGTTGAAGCCCAATTCCTGCATCACATCGCGTGCCATGTTCAGCTGGCCCTTGCCGCCGTCCACCAGCAACACATCGGGCAGCTTGCCCTCGCCGTCCCTGATACGCCCGTAGCGGCGAGTCAGCGCCTGATGCATGGCGGCATAGTCATCACCGCCGGTAATGCCTTCGATGTTGAACCGACGGTAATCGGACTTCAGCGGGCCTTCGGGGCCGAACACCACGCAACTGGCCACGGTGGCTTCGCCGCTGGAATGGCTGATGTCGTAGCACTCCAGACGCTGCGGCACTTCATCCAGGCCCAGCACTTCGGCCAGGGCCTCGAAGCGGGCAGCCATGTGCTGGCGGTTGGCCAGGCGGGCGTTGAGCGCCTGCTCGGCGTTGGTCACGGCCAGCTGCTGCCAGCGGGCGCGTGTGCCGCGCACCCGGTGGCTGATGGTCAGCTCGCGGCCTCGCAGCGTGTGCAGCGCTTCGGTGATGGCTTCGAAGTCTTCGTGAACCACGTTGACGATCAACTCGCCCGGCAGTTCGCGCTCTGCGTTGCCCAGGTAGTACTGGGAAAGGAATGCGGCCATGACCTCGGCCACCTCTTCCTCGATACCCACCTGCGGGAAAAAGTTCTTGCTGCCCAGTACTCGCCCACCGCGCACGCTGATCAGGTGCACACAGGCGCCACCCGGGTTGACGAAAGCGGCGATGACGTCGACGTCGCCACTGCCACCTTCTATGTACTGCTGGTCCTGCACGCGCCGCAACAGGGCGATCTGGTCACGCAGTTCGGCAGCTTTCTCGAAATTGAGGGCCATGGCGGCCGTTTCCATCTCGGCATTCAATTCGTTGCCCAACTGCTGGCTACGCCCTTCCAGGAACATGACCGAGTGGCGCACATCCTCCGCATATTCCTCGGCAGTCACCAACCCGGTGCAGGGCCCTTTGCAGCGTTTGATCTGGTACTGCAGGCAAGGCCGGGTGCGGTTTGCGTAATAGCTGTCCTCGCACTGGCGCACGGAAAAGGCCTTTTGCAGCAAGCTGAGGCTTTCGCGAATGGCACCGGCGCTGGGGTACGGGCCGAAGTAGCGGCCCTTGGCCTTTTTCGCCCCACGGTGAATGCCCAGTCGTGGGAACTCGCCATCGGACAGGAACACATAGGGGTAGGATTTGTCGTCGCGCAGGAGGATGTTGTAGGGCGGGCGCCACTCCTTGATCAGGTTCTGTTCCAGCAGCAACGCCTCGGTTTCGTTGGCGGTGATGGTGGTTTCGACCTGCGCAATGCGCGCTACCAGCGCGGCAGTCTTGGGCGCCAGGCCAGTCTTGCGGAAATAGCTGGCCAGGCGCTTCTTGAGGTTCTTGGCCTTGCCCACGTAAAGCAGCCGGGCTTCGGCATCGAACATCCGGTAAACGCCCGGCCGCCCACTGCAGGTCGCCAGGAATGCGCTGGCATCAAACACTTGAGACATGAGGTTTACAGGCTTGCGTCGACCATACCGTGGCGAACGGCCAGCAAGGTCAGTTCGACGTCGCTGGTGACCGAGAGTTTTTCAAAGATCCGATAACGGTAAGTATTGACGGTCTTGGGCGAGAGGCACAACTTGTCAGAGATGATCTGCACTTTCTGGCAGCCGACGATCATCAGGGCAATCTGGATTTCCCGTTCGGACAACGCGTCAAACGGCGAACCCTGCGGCTGAAACGGTTTCAGTGCCAACTGCTGGGCGATCTGCGGGCTGATATAGCGTTGGCCGGCAAAGGCCAGCCGAATAGCCTGGACCATTTCATCAAGGCCTGCCCCCTTGGTCAGATAGCCGGCAGCGCCGGCCTGCAGCAAGCGCGTGGGGAACGGGTCTTCCTCGCACACCGTCACGGCGACTACCTTGATGTCCGGATGGCTGCGCAGCAATTTGCGGGTAGCCTCCAGGCCACCGATGCCGGGCATTTTCACGTCCATCAGCACCACATCCGGCTTGAGCTCACGGGCCAGTTTGAGCGCCGACTCGCCCGAGTCCCCCTCACCCACTACCTGCAGGCCGTCGATGTCGGCGAGCATGCGCGTAATACCGGTTCGTACCAGATCGTGATCATCGACCACTAAGACCCTAATCAAGCACACACCTCGTCAGCAGGGCGATTGGATCCCGCCACCTTAACAAAATTTTTCACAGTGGGCCTAACGCATTGATTCCGTCAGAAACACCTGATGCTTAACGGGCAGAGGCCTCGCTGTTTTCCGGGGTTTACCGTTGCTGGACAAACGCCCCAACAGGTGCCAAATCGCCGCCTGATCCTCGAACGGCAGTTGGCGGAATGCCTCCAGCAAACCGGGCTCATCCGTACTCAAACCTTCGAGCGGTACAGGGGTGCGTGTACCGCAAAGCACATACAGCGCATCCACCCCCCTGACAGCCAAGGCGGCCAGGTAATCGATCCGAGGGGTACGCTCACCGCTTTCATACTTGCCCTGAGCATTGGGCTCGACACCGCCGATATCGCCAAAAACTCGCTGGGTCATGCCCAGTCGTTCGCGCTCTTCCCGCAGCCGCGGACCGATTCCATTCATTGGAGTTTCTCCTCTTCCTTGATATCCCTGGTGCCCGGCCCACCCTCTGCAGACAGCCCTAGGCACGTGGATCCACTATGCACATGCTCTTGGACCGCGACAAGCCATCATTGGGCCATTAGTTGATGGCGCGCTGCATACGCACAAAGCAATCGTCTTTTCCCATTTCAACGAAACCGTGGCGCTGATACAGCTGACGGGCCGGGTTGCTGCGAAACACCATTAGCCGCAGCAGCGGCAGGCGCCGCTGCCTGGCCCAGAGCGCCAACTGCTCCAATACCCAGCTGCCGACCCCGCGCCCACGGTGCTCGGGCAACAGGTGCAACTCGCGGATGAACAACGCCTGGCGGTCATGGCTGAGGCTGCAGAAACCCAATAGGGTGTCGCCTTCGGTCACCAGCCACTGCTCGCGCCAGCCCCAGGCCTCGTCGAAGGCTTCTTCGATCCACAACAGGTCGTATTCGCGGTAGTACCGCAACATCGCGCGGCGCGTGAGGTCGCGGGCGAAGGTGCAGTGGCGGTCGCTGGCGGGGGTTAACTGTAAAGGCATCGCATTTCGCTCATCGGGGATGACACACGGTCGCACAAACACCGCCCCTGCGGATACGCATCGCGTTTTTTCGTAGCGAATCGTCGCACGACCCTGCCATTACCGTTTGTCTTGAGACTAGACAATTCATTGATCGAGGTCACGGCCGGGTTACGAATTGTTTCTATGCTCAAGGCCTTCGGCACCCACGCCCAACGCCAACCGGAGCACCCATGGCAACCCCGCCACTGGCCAGCCAGCCGCAACTGGCCCAGCGCGACTCCCGCCTGCAGCTTGCCCACACGCCAGGGCGCGCCACCCTCGTGTTGTTCTTCGGCCTGCTACTGGCCGGCATTGCCTATACCGTCTGGAGCCTGAAACAGGATGTGACGGCCAGCGGCACGGTGATCACCACGGTCACACCGTTCCTTCTACTGGGCCTGGCGCTGCTGATTGCCCTGGGCTTTGAATTCGTCAATGGCTTTCATGACACCGCCAATGCCGTCGCCACGGTCATCTACACCCACTCGCTGCCGGCACCGGTGGCGGTCGTCTGGTCCGGGTTTTGCAACTTCCTTGGCGTGTTGCTTTCCAGCGGCGCGGTGGCGTTCGGCATCATTGCCCTGCTGCCGGTGGAGCTGATTTTGCAGGTCGGCTCCTCGGCCGGCTTTGCCATGGTCTTCGCCCTGCTGCTGGCAGCCATCATCTGGAACCTCGGCACCTGGTGGCTGGGCCTGCCGGCATCGTCCTCCCACACGCTGATCGGCTCGATCATCGGCGTGGGTGTGGCCAACGCGCTGATGCATGGGCGTGACGGCACCAGTGGCGTGGACTGGGCCCAAGCCAGCAAAGTCGGCTATGCCTTGCTGTTCTCACCCCTGATCGGCTTTGCCTGCGCGGCCTTGTTGCTGGTGGCGTTGCGTGCACTGGTCAAGCGCAAGGACCTGTATCAGGCGCCGGAAGGCCGCACCCTCCCTCCGTGGTGGATCCGCAGCGTCCTGATCCTCACCTGCACCGGCGTATCCTTTGCCCATGGCTCCAACGACGGCCAAAAAGGCATGGGCCTGATCATGCTGATCCTGGTCGGCACCCTGCCCATGGCCTATGCCCTGAACAAGACCATGCCCAACGAACAGGCTTTGCAGTTTTCGGCCATCGCCGAAGTAACCCGCCAGGCGCTGGTGCGCAGCCACCCGCAAGCGGCCCCGGCCGACCCACGCCAGGTACTGACCTTGTTCATTGCCGAGCCCACGGCCAGCCCGCAACTGGTACCGGCACTCGCGGCGCTGACCGGGATGATCGGCGACCAGGTCAAAGGCTATGGCTCGCTCAAGCGCGTGCCGGCCGAAGCCATGGCCAATGTGCGCAACGACATGTACCTGACCAGCGAAGCCATTCGCCTGATCGAAAAAAAACACCTGGTGGCATTCGATGCTGACACCCGAAGCCATGTAGAACTGTTCAAGGCACAGCTGGACGATGCCACCCGCTACATTCCACTGTGGGTGAAGGTGGTCGTGGCCATCGCGCTGGGGCTGGGCACCATGGTTGGCTGGCGGCGTATCGTGGTGACGGTGGGCGAGAAGATCGGTAAGGCCCACCTGAGCTATGCCCAGGGCGCCTCGGCTGAAGTGGTTGCGATGTGCACCATCGGCGCGGCGGACATGTTCGGGTTGCCGGTTTCGACCACCCATGTGCTGAGCTCTGGTGTAGCCGGCACCATGGTCGCCAACGGCTCAGGCATTCAGAAACGCACACTGATCAACCTGCTGATGGCCTGGGTGCTGACCCTGCCGGCAGCCATGGTGCTGGCAGGGTCGTTGTACTGGTTGTTGAACCAGGTCTTCTAGGTCTGTCAGGCGGGAATCTTCAGGCCGCGCTGCACGGCTGGCCGTTCAAGGAAGGCCGCCAGTACCCGTTGCACTTCCTTGAACTGATCAAAGCCTACCAACTCCCGCGCGTTGTAACGCTCCACCAGGTTGCGTACCCACGGGAAGATGGCGATGTCGGCGATGCTGTATTCGTCAACCATCCACTTCCGCCCTTTCAGGTGCCGATCCAGCACACCCAGCAGCCGTTTGGACTCGTTGACATAGCGATCACGCGGACGCTTGTCTTCATATTCCTTGCCAGCAAAGAAGTGGAAAAAGCCGACCTGGCCGAACATCGGCCCGATGCCGCCCATCTGGAACATCAGCCACTGCAGGGTCTGGTAACGCTGGGCAGGGTCCTGGCTGAGCAGTTGGCCGCTTTTCTCCGCCAGGTACTGCAGGATCGCCCCTGACTCGAACAACGGCAGCGGCTGACCACCCGGCCCGTTGGGGTCGAGAATGGCCGGGATCTTGTTATTCGCGCTGAGCGAAATGAACTCGGGGCTCAACTGGTCATCGTTGTCAAAACTGACCTTGTGCGCCTCGTAGGCCAGGCCGACTTCTTCGAGCATGATCGACACCTTGACGCCGTTGGGTGTCGGCAGGGAATAGAGCTGCAACCGCTCAGGGTATTTCGCAGGCCATTTGCGAGTAATGGGAAACAAGCTCAAATTAGTCATGGTCGGTCCCTGGGTTCATAGGAAAGAACACTCTATGTTTAACCATGAACGCTGGCTATTGCTGAAACGTTGTTGATCAAGAATGGCGCGGCGTTCAGCCGCGCCTGGTCTAGGCATCAATAGCGTGGTACGACTGACTCTCCAGCGTGGGAAATAATTACCTCTGCTCGAAACGGCTGTAGGCAGATTCAGCTAACCGGTTAGTCGAACTTACCCGCGAGCGGCGCGGAGGCCGCCTCCAGTCTCATGCATCAGAACTTTGCATGTGCCTTGAACTTGAGCTTTTCGGTGTCGACACGCACGAACACCGAGTCGGCGGTCACGGTCAGCACATCGTCGGCCCAGACTTCGCAGATCACCCGGCTCTTGCGCCCCACGTCCCCTTCCACACGCGCCTTGAGCAACAGCTCGACGCCCATGGGCGTGGGTTTCAGGTAGGTCAGGTTGAGCGTACCCGTGACGCAGTCGATGCGCGGCAGGCTGCCCGGCTCGCGGCCTTCATTGCGGTAGTGGTAAGCCATGGCCGTCCAGTTGGAATGACAGTCGACCAGCATCGCCAGCAGGCCGCCGTAAACCAGGCCGGGCCAGCCGATGAAGGTGCTGTCGGGCGCATGGCGGCATATCAGATGAACGTCGTCGGCGTCCCAGTGGCTTTGCAGGTGCAGCCCGCTGGGGTGGGAGCACCCGCAGCCATAACACGTGCCATCGGGTGCCGCGAGGGCCTGGAGGGAAAGGGCTTGATCGTTCATACGCTTCCTGTGCTTATTGAAATGGGGGCGCGCTACGCCCCCCCATTAAAGCAGAAACATCAGGCCGTCTGGGCAACCACCTTGGCACGCCGCTGGGTCAGCGAAACCAGCAGGATGAACAGGGTTACGCCAGCAGTCATCAGGGTTTCGTAGCGGTAGGCATCGCTGAACAGCATGTAGCCCAGCACCATGACGATGGTGCCGATCACCAGCCAGGTCAGCCACGGGAACAGCCACATCTTCAGTTCCAGCGGACGCCCTTCACGCTCGGCACGGGCACGCATGCGCAGTTGCGACACGGCAATCACCAGGTACACCAGCAAGGCAATGGCGCCGGTGGTGGACAGCAGGAAGCCGAACACCTTGCCTGGGAACACATAGTTGACGAAACAACCGGCAAAGCCTGCCAGGGTAGAGAAGATCACCGCCACGGTCGGTACGCCGGAGCCGGAGATGCGCTTGGTAACGCTCAGAGCCTGACCACGGGCACCCAGCGAATAGAGCATGCGCGACGCGGTATACAGCCCCGAGTTCATGCAACTGGTCACCGCTACCAGCACCACCAGGTCAACCAGCAGTTTGGCACCCGGCACGTTCAGCACCTCCAGTACGCGCTGGAACGAACCGACCGCCTTCAGTTCAGGATCATTCCAGGCCACCAGCGACACCACCAGGAAAATCGACGCCAGATAGAAGATGGCGATGCGGTACACCACCAGGTTGGTGGCACGGCGGATCTTGTCTTTCGGGTTGGCGGTTTCGTCAGCGGCAATGGTGACGATTTCGGCACCGAAGAACGAGAAGATGGTGATCAGTACACCACCCAGCACGGTCCCGAAGCCGTTGGGCATGAAGCCGCCGTTGTCCCACAGTCGGCTGACCCCGGACACTTCGGCCAGCGGCCAGAAGCCGAACACGGCCAAGGTGCAGACCACGATGAAGGCAATGATCGCCACCACCTTGACCAGGGCGAACCAGTACTCGAAGGCACCGAAGTTCTTCACGCTGATCAGGTTGGTGCACGACAGCACCAGCATGATGAGGAAGGCGAACAGCCACGATGGCACCCCAGGGAAGTAGGCATGCAGGATGTCCGCACCGGCAATGGCCTCGACCGGAATGATCAGCACCCAGAACCACCAGTACAGCCAACCGATGGTAAAGCCCGCCCATGGGCCAATGGCTTCTGAGGCATAGGTGGAAAACGAGCCACTGTTGGGGTTGGCGATGGCCATTTCGCCCAGCATGCGCATCACCAGCAAGACCAGCAGGCCGGTCATGGCGTAGGAGATCAGGATGGCCGGGCCGGCGGTGGCGATGGCGTTGGAGGAGCCGATGAACAGCCCGGCGCCGATGATGCCCGCAATGGAAATCATGGAAACCTGACGGGAGGTCAGGCCGTGTTGCAGGGAACGCTGTTTCTTGTTGTCTTGCGAAGCCATGAAGAACCCTCTAATGGGTCGGCCGCAGCGAGGCGGCTGAAGGTCGGAGCAGAATTCTTTTAAATTTCTGATAGTCGTTGTTGTTGTTTTTGCAGATGCCGGAAGCGGGTACTGACCTCCTCTTCGCATGACCGGTTGTAATCGTTGATCCAGGTCAGTATTAATCTATAGGCCGGGGTCAACAAACGACCTTTTCGAACCACATGATTCCGCTTTGGAATGAACTTCTTCCTTTTTTGCTCGGTATTTGCCCGTCATGTCCAAACGCCTGATGCCTTCGACCACCGCCCTTCAGTGCTTCGAAGCGGCCGCCCGCCACCTCAGCTTCACCCGCGCGGCGCAGGAACTGCACCTGACCCAGAGCGCCGTCAGCAAGCAGGTGGCGCAGCTTGAGGACATGCTCTCGCACTCGCTGTTCCAGCGCATTCGCCGCCGCCTGCACCTGACCCCGGCCGGCGCGCTGTACCTCACCGAAGTGAACAAGATCCTCACCCAGATCGACATTTCCAGCCGCTACATCCTCAGCTACGGCGATGAAACCGAAGTGCTGCGCATCGCCACCCAACCCACCTTCGGCGCCCGCTGGCTGGTGCCCAGACTCAAGGGTTTTGGCGACCGCTACCCACGCATCCACCTGGACGTGCGCAACGAACTGGAGCCCTTCGACCTGGTACAGGCCAAGGCAGACATCGCGTTTTTCTTCGGCCAGGGCACCTGGCCCGGGGCAACCTGCATCGAGCTGTTCAGCGAAGAAGTGGTGCCGGTGTGCAGCCCGCAGCTGCTGGCCAATCACCGCTTCGACAGTGCCCAGACGTTGACCGAGCACCGGCTGCTGCAATGCGTGTCGCGACCGGAGGCCTGGCACGAATGGTTTCTGGGGCTGGGGCTGCATAGCCAGAACAGCTACCACGGGCCGCGTTTCGACACGTTCTACCTGTGCATTCGCGCAGCAATTTCAGGCTGCGGTATCGCCCTGATTCCGCGCTACCTGGTGGCAGAGGAACTGAGCGAGGGCAAGCTGGTTGTGGCCTGGGACCACCCGGTGGCGAGCAATGGCCGGCACTTCATCGCCCATGCCGAGCACGCGGCCGAAGTGCCCAAGATCCGGGCCTTTGTGCAGTGGATTCGGGAGCGGGTGGCTGAGGGGGATTGATGACTCTTGCCGGCGATAGGGCCGGAATGGCAGATGCAAAAACCAGCCAGATCACGAATCCACGGAATGACCGCAATCGAATAATTCGTTTGCGGTATAACCCGCCAACACGCTTGGATAATAAGAAACTCGAACAAGGTCCCGCGTGCCCATGAACCAGGAAAGTATCAGCCAATCCATTGCCATCGTTCACCCGATCACACTTTCCCATGGCCGTAATGCCGAAGTCTGGGACACCGACGGCAAACGTTACATCGACTTCGTCGGTGGTATCGGTGTGCTCAACCTGGGCCACTGCAACCCCGCCGTGGTCGAGGCGATCCAGACCCAGGCCACCCGCCTGACCCACTACGCCTTCAACGCCGCCCCACACGGCCCATACCTGGCACTGATGGACCAACTGAGCGAGTTCGTGCCCGTCAGCTACCCATTGGCCGGCATGCTCACCAACAGCGGTGCGGAAGCGGCCGAAAACGCCCTGAAAGTTGCCCGCGGCGCCACCGGCAAGCGGGCCATCATCGCCTTCGACGGCGGCTTCCACGGCCGCACCCTGGCCACCCTGAACCTCAACGGCAAGGTCGCCCCGTACAAACAGCGGGTCGGTGAACTGCCTGGGCCGGTGTACCACCTGCCCTACCCCAGCGCCGACACCGGCGTAACCTGCGAGCAGGCGCTCAAGGCCATGGACCGCCTGTTCAGCGTCGAACTGGCTGTGGAAGACGTGGCAGCGTTCATTTTCGAGCCGGTGCAGGGTGAAGGCGGCTTCCTCGCCCTTGACCCCGCCTTCGCCCAGGCCCTGCGCCGCTTCTGCGACGAGCGCGGCATCCTGATCATCATCGACGAAATCCAGTCGGGCTTCGGCCGCACCGGCCAACGCTTCGCCTTCCCACGCCTTGGCATCGAGCCCGACCTGTTGCTGCTGGCCAAGAGCATTGCCGGCGGCATGCCACTGGGTGCGGTGGTCGGGCGCAAGGAATTGATGGCAGCCCTGCCCAAGGGCGGCCTGGGCGGCACCTATTCGGGCAACCCGGTTGCCTGTGCGGCGGCGCTGGCCAGCCTGGCGCAGATGACCGACGAGAACATCGCCACCTGGGGTGAGCGCCAGGAGCAGGCCATCGTCAGCCGCCACCAGCGCTGGCAGGCCTCGGGCCTGTGCCCGTTCATCGGCCGCCTGACCGGCGTGGGCGCCATGCGTGGCATCGAGTTCGTCAATGCCGATGGCAGCCCGGCGCCGGCACAACTGGCCAAGGTGATGGACGCCGCGCGGGCCAAGGGCTTGTTACTGATGCCCAGCGGCAAGGCACGGCACATCATCCGCCTGTTGGCACCACTGACCATCGAGGCCGAGGTGCTCGAAGAAGGCCTGGATATCCTCGAGCAGTGCCTGGCCGAGCTGAACTGAGGCTTACAGCCCCAGTTCTTGCGGGGTGAGCATGTCGGACTCGAAGGCAATCCAGCCGCCTTCGAGTTCGGCATGGCCGTTGACGATCGGGCCGTAGTAGGTCAGGCCGTTCTCCAGGGTCACGCAAATGTGCGTGGCCGATTTCTCGGGGGCTGCGAGCGTACCGACGAAATGCACTTTCTTCAGGGTTTCGGTCACCGCTTCCAGGCCAACGCGCATGTTGGGGTTTTCCGAGGCCTCGGCATCGCCGCCACGGTCTTCGGCGCTGATGGTCACGGTGGCGATGTACGGGTACTTGGTGCTCAAGCGGGGTTACCTCAGTGGGTGTTTAGACGTATGGGCGCGTAGAGTACGGCAGGCGGTCCCGGTTGTCTCTACAGGTGATCTGAATGCCCCGATCTGTTAGGGTGCCCGCCGATGCACGCCACACCACACGAGGATCCCGAGTGAGCGCCGAAGAACCCCTGATCGCCGACCTGTTCGATGTCGACAAACGCCTGTCCCTCAAGCCCGTCGTGGACTTCAACAGCTACCTGCGCAACGCCTTCGGCGAAGGCCCGTGCCGCTGCCACCGTTGCGCCGAAGGTGGCGACGAGAGCACCTACAGTCACACCCACAGCTTCACCTTCGACGGCCGCCAATGGCACCGCCGCTTCGCCAGCACCTCGGGTAGCGATGTTGCCCAAGCGCTGAAAAAGGCCTGGCTGTCGTACACAAAAGCCGACCTCAACCTGGTCGGCGCGCTGGACCTGACCACCCTCAAAACCTTCACCGAGGCCGCCCTGCACCCGCGCCTGCTGGCCCTGCTGCCAGCCAGCGGCCTGGCCCGTGAAGTGGATGGCCAGTGGATGCTGCAAGCCCAAGCCGACTGACGGCCCGGCGGCAGGGCAGGATTCCACCGGTCTGCTAACGTGGTGGAATCCGCCCATCCGCAGGTAGTCCGCCATGGCCCGCACAACGCCCATCGAGCTGTACCGCAATATTGGCATCGTCGCACACGTCGACGCCGGCAAAACCACCACTACCGAGCGGATCCTGTTCTACACCGGGGTCAACCACAAGATGGGCGAGGTGCACGATGGCGCCGCAACCATGGACTGGATGGCCCAGGAGCAGGAGCGCGGCATCACCATCACCTCGGCGGCGACCACGGCGTTCTGGCAAGGCTCGACCAAACAGTTCGCGCACAAGTACCGCTTCAACATCATCGACACCCCCGGCCACGTCGACTTCACCATCGAGGTGGAGCGCTCGTTGCGCGTGCTCGATGGCGCGGTGGTGGTGTTCAGCGGCGCTGACGGGGTGGAGCCACAGTCCGAGACGGTCTGGCGCCAGGCCAACAAATACCATGTGCCACGCCTGGCCTACATCAACAAGATGGACCGCCAGGGCGCCGACTTCCTGCGCGTGGTCAAACAGATCGACCAGCGCCTGGGGCACCATCCGGTACCCATCCAGCTGGCCATCGGCAGCGAAGAAAACTTCGTCGGCCAAATCGACCTCGTGAAAATGAAGGCCATCTACTGGAACGATGCCGACCAGGGCACCAGCTACCGCGAAGAACCCATTCCCGCAGAACTGCAGGCGCTGGCCGACGAATGGCGTGCGCATATGATCGAGGCTGCAGCCGAGGCCAGCGATGAGCTGACCATGAAGTTTCTCGAAGGCGAGGAATTGAGTGTCGACGAGATCAAGGCTGCGCTGCGCCAACGTACCATCGCCAACGAAATTGTACCGACCATCCTCGGCTCCTCGTTCAAGAACAAAGGCGTGCCGCTGATGCTCGACGCGGTGATCGACTACCTGCCGGCCCCGTCGGAAATCCCGGCGATCAGGGGCACCGACCCCGACGACGAAGAGAAGCACCTGGAGCGCCACGCCGACGACAAAGAACCGTTCTCGGCCCTGGCCTTCAAGATCGCCACCGACCCCTTCGTCGGCACCCTCACCTTTGCCCGGGTGTATTCCGGCGTGCTCAGCTCGGGCAACGCGGTACTCAACTCGGTCAAGGGCAAGAAGGAACGCATCGGCCGCATGGTGCAGATGCACGCCAACCAGCGCGCAGAGATCAAAGACGTGTGCGCCGGCGACATCGCCGCGCTGATCGGCATGAAGGACGTGACCACCGGCGACACCCTGTGCGACATGGACAAGCCAATCATCCTTGAGCGCATGGACTTCCCCGACCCGGTGATTTCCGTGGCCGTCGAGCCGAAGACCAAGGCCGACCAGGAAAAAATGGGCATCGCCCTGGGCAAGTTGGCCCAGGAAGACCCGTCATTCCGCGTACGCACCGACGAAGAAACCGGCCAGACCATCATCTCTGGCATGGGCGAGTTGCACCTGGACATCATCGTCGACCGCATGCGCCGCGAGTTCAATGTCGAGGCCAACATCGGCAAGCCGCAGGTGGCCTACCGCGAAAAAATCCGCAATACCTGCGAGATCGAGGGGCGTTTCGTCCGCCAGTCCGGCGGCCGTGGCCAGTATGGTCACTGCTGGATCCGCTTCGCCCCCGGCGACGAAGGCAAGGAAGGCCTGGAGTTCATCAACGAGATCGTCGGTGGCGTGGTACCACGCGAGTACATTCCGGCGATCCAGAAAGGCATCGAGGAACAAATGAAGAACGGCGTGCTTGCCGGTTACCCGCTGATCAACCTCAAAGCCGCGGTGTTCGACGGCTCTTACCACGACGTCGACTCCAACGAAATGGCCTACAAGATCGCTGCGTCGATGGCCACCAAACAGCTCTCGCAGAAAGGTGGCGCGGTGCTGCTGGAGCCGGTGATGAAGGTGGAGGTGGTGACGCCGGAGGAGTACCAGGGCGACATTCTGGGTGACCTGAGCCGGCGCCGCGGGATGATTCAGGACGGTGACGAAACGCCGGCAGGCAAGGTGATCCGTGCCGAGGTGCCGCTGGGCGAAATGTTCGGCTATGCCACCTCGATGCGCTCGATGACCCAGGGCCGGGCGAGCTTTTCGATGGAGTTCACCCGGTATGCCGAGGCACCGGCAAGCATTGCCGATGCCATTGTGAAGAAGAACCGCGGGGAGTGATTGGTTTGCCTGTGCCCGCGAAGAGGCCAGCACAGGCACCCACTCACCTTCAGTGCTGCTCCCCCGCCCGCCTCAACAGCTTCTTGCAGCGCTCCGACAAGTGCACCACGCGCAACTGCTTGCCCGCCTTGGCATACCGCTCACGCAGGGTCTTCAATGCCGCAATCGCCGAGTAATCGACAAAGCTCAGATGCTGGCAATCCAGCGTAACCTGAGCAGGATCGCTGGCCGTATCGAACTGATTGAGGAACGAGGTGGTAGAGGCAAAGAACAGCGTGCCATGTACCTGATAATGCTTGCCGCCCTGCGCATCCTCATGGCAGTCCGCATACAACTCCCGCGCATGCTGCCAGGCAAAATTAAGGGCCGCAATGATGATGCCGAACAGCACCGCCATGGCCAGGTCGGTAAACACTGTCACGACAGTGACCGCAATGATCGCCAGCACATCGTTCACCGGTACTTTGTTAAGCACCCGCAGCGACGCCCAGGCAAAGGTCTGCTGGGCCACCACGAACATCACCCCCACCAGTGCCGCCAGCGGAATGCGCTCGATCAGCGGTGACAGGAACAACACGAACAGCAAGATCATTACCCCGGCCACCACCCCCGACAGCCGGCCGCGGCCATTGGAGCTGAGGTTGATCACCGTCTGCCCGATCATCGCGCAGCCACCCATGCCACCGCACAGGCCCGAGATCATGTTAGCCGCGCCCAACGCCACGCACTCGCGGTCCGGGAAACCTCGGCTCTCGGTGATTTCATCGGTCAGGTTGAGGGTTAGCAGGGTTTCCAGCAGGCCGACCATGGCCATCAGCACCGCGTAGGGGGCGATGATCTTCAGGGTTTCCAGGTTCCAGAGCACATCCGGCAGCGCCAGCCCTGGCAGGCCACCCGCGATGTGCGCCATGTCACCCAGGGTGCGGGTGGGCAGCCCTAGCAGGTACACCAGCAGGCCAACACCCAGGATCGCCACCAGCGCTGGCGGAACTGCGCGGGTCAGCTTCGGCAGCACATAAACCACCGCCATGGTCAGCGCTACCAGGCCGATCATCAGGTACAGCGGCGCACCACTGAGCCAGTGCTCACCGTCCTTGAAATGCTCAAGCTGAGCCATGGCGATGACGATGGCCAAACCGTTCACAAAGCCAAGCATCACCGGGTACGGCACCAGGCGCACCAGTTTGCCCAAGCGCAGCAGACCAAACAGGATCATCACCACACCGCCCAGCAACACCGTTGCCAGCAGGTACTGCACGCCGTGCTGCACCACCAGCGCGACGATCACCACGGCCATTGAGCCAGCGGCGCCGGAGATCATCCCGGGCCGACCGCCGAACAGCGCAGTCAGGGTACAGATGATGAATGCGCCATACAGGCCCATCAAGGGGTTGAGGTGAGCCACCAGGGCAAAGGCGATGCACTCGGGCACCAGGGCGAACGAGGTGGTGAGGCCGGCGAGCAGGTCGGCGCGTAGTCGGGCGGGTTTCATGAGATTCCTGTGGATGGCGAGCACTTGTCTGGAGCACTCCCACAGAGCCACAGGAGCGCCCGAGGCAGCTGGACGGCCTTTAGAACGGGCAAAAAATTGTAGCGGGAATGTTACGTAATTTGTCCGACAGCAGCCACAGCGTGATGTGCGCGGGCTGACCAACCAAGCCTGCATCGTGGAATTATCTGCAATTATCTGGCTGACTATAATTTATAGTTGCCTGGATAAAGCCAGTATAAAAGGCAGGTTTTAATGGGCACCCGGCACAAGCAGGATGCCTTGGCCATTCTGGCGATTCCCCCTGCGGAGATCATGGACATGCCGCTACGCCCCCTTTTCACCACCCTGCTGCTGGTTACCAGCCTCGTCGCCCAGGCCGCCACCGAGGTGGTGCCGCTGCAGCACCGCGCCAGCGCCGAACTGCTGCCTGCGGCGCAGGCATTCATCGGCAAGGACGGCACAGTCAGCGCCTTCGAGAACAAGCTGATCGTCAACGCCAGCCCCAAGCGCATCGACGACCTGCGTGCCCTGCTGCAACAACTCGACACCGCCCCCAAACGCCTGCTGATTAGCGTCGACAACAACGACAGCAACTTCCAGGACAACCGTGGCAATGCCCGTGTTATCCACTACGGCACCAGCAACCGTGACGGCGGCATGCAACAGATCCAGGCCAGCGAAGGCCAGCCGGCGCTGATCCAGGTTGGCCAGAGCATCCCGATCACCAGCACCAGCACCGACGGCTACGGGCGCCTGCAGAGCAACACCGAATACCGCAACGTGACCCAGGGTTTCTACGTTACGCCAAGCCTGAGCGGCGATACGGTTCGTCTGCAAATAAGCACCAATAATGACCGCATCAGCCATGAACGTGCAGATGTAGTGAAAGTGCAAAGTACCGACACGACCGTCACTGGCAAGCTCGGCGAATGGATCACCCTGGCAGGCTACAACCAGCAGAGCCAAGCCGACCGCAGCACGTCAAGCCGCAGTTACAGCACCCAGCGGGGTGAAAACATGACTTTGCGTGTCAAAGTCGACCTTCTCGACTGATCCCAGGCAATTCAAGGCCTCGACCAAAGGCCTTGAAACTGACTGCCAAGTCGCATTAGACCAAAGATGTAGTAAGTGAAATATTCCACTACAAAACATTTGACATGCCCTTTTTCCCAAGGGCATGATGGCCTCGCTCCCGCTAATCAGGGGCCCTGGCAAGGGCCTTCGAGGCGTACTCCTCCCACCCCTGGAGGCGCCTCGTGTCTATACGGCCCACAAGGCGGTTCGACGGGATTGCGACTGCAACGAAGAAGTTGTCCCGAGGGACGGAAGCGCATCACCGCAGTACTGGCAATCGCGTAGCACCGCAGCAAGGCAACCACGAGCCGACCTGCCGGAGCACACCTTCGCCTGGCCTGCCCACCCTTCCCCCTTCGAGCCTTCGCGTTCGCCGCCGCACTCTCTAGAACAGGACAGCCGCCAGGCACCCTGATCTGCACCCGGGCATCAGCACAATTAACCCAAGATCGATGCGACGAGGTTTATTTCCATGGCACTGACACGCGAACAGCAAATTGCAGCCCTCGAGAAAGACTGGGCCGAAAACCCGCGCTGGAAAGGCGTGACCCGTACCTACTCCGCCGCCGATGTCGTTCGCCTGCGTGGCTCCATCCAGCCGGAGCACACCTTTGCCCGCCAAGGCGCGGAAAAACTTTGGAAGCTGGTCACCGAAGGTGCCCACCCGTCCTTCCGCCCAGAAAAAGATTTCGTGAACTGCATGGGCGCCCTCACCGGCGGCCAGGCAGTGCAACAGGTAAAAGCCGGCATCCAGGCCATCTACCTGTCCGGCTGGCAAGTAGCCGCCGACAACAACTCGGCCGAGTCCATGTATCCTGACCAGTCGCTGTACCCGGTCGATTCGGTACCGACCGTGGTCAAGCGCATCAACAACGCCTTCCGCCGCGCCGATCAGATCCAGTGGAAAGCCGGCAAGAACCCGGGCGACGATGGCTACATCGACTACTTCGCGCCCATCGTGGCTGACGCCGAAGCCGGTTTCGGTGGCGTACTGAACGCCTACGAACTGATGAAGAACATGATCGAAGCAGGCGCCGCTGGCGTGCACTTCGAAGACCAGCTGGCCTCGGTCAAAAAATGTGGCCACATGGGTGGCAAGGTACTGGTACCGACCCAGGAAGCCGTACAGAAGCTGGTGGCCGCGCGCCTGGCAGCCGACGTGTCGGGCGTTCCGACCATCATCCTGGCCCGCACCGACGCCAACGCCGCCGACCTGCTGACCAGTGACTGCGACCCGTACGACCAGCCGTTCGTGATCGGCGAGCGTACCCGTGAAGGCTTCTACAAGGTACGCGCCGGCCTCGACCAGGCCATCGCCCGCGGCCTGGCCTATGCGCCGTACGCCGACCTGATCTGGTGCGAAACCGCCAAGCCAGACCTGGACGAAGCCCGCCGCTTCGCCGAAGCGATCAAGAAGGAGTACCCGGACCAGATCCTGTCGTACAACTGCTCGCCGTCCTTCAACTGGAAGAAAAACCTCGACGACGCCACCATTGCCAAGTTCCAGCGCGAGCTGTCGGCCATGGGCTACAAGCACCAGTTCATCACCCTGGCCGGCATTCACAACATGTGGCACGGCATGTTCAACCTGGCGCACGACTACGCCCGCAACGACATGACCGCGTACGTGAAGCTGCAGGAGCAGGAATTCGCGGACGCCAGCAAAGGCTACACCTTCGTGGCGCACCAGCAGGAAGTGGGCACTGGCTACTTCGACGACATGACCACCGTGATTCAGGGTGGCGCATCGTCGGTGACTGCACTGACCGGTTCGACCGAGGAAGAGCAGTTCCACTGATAGTGGGTGGCTGACAGAGGCCCGGGGCTTGCGAAAGCCCCGGGCCTTTCTTTTTCCTGTCCCGCCCCTTTCGCGGGCAAGCCCGCTCCCGCAGGATTACTGCAGCCCTCAAACTGTGCACAGGACCTGTGGGAGCGGGCTTGCCCGCGAAGGGGCCGGAACAGGCTGAAGCAGAACCCAGAATCAGGGCTATGCTTGTGGCAGCACAGCAGCAAGGACCGCCCATGCCTCATCCAAGCCACCTGATGATTCTCGCCCTGGCCGCCGCTGCTCTCTGTATATATGCATTGGCCAGCGGCAACACCGTACTTGCCCTGCTGGCCAAGCCCATCCCGGTGCTGACCCTGATCGCCTGGTTGTGCAGCGCCCCCGCTTCAGCCTATCGCACGTGGATCTCGATCGCTGCCGCGCCCTACCTGATCATCCTTACCTACTGGCTCGGCCAGTGGGCGGGCGCGTCATCTGTCGGTCATCGCTCAATCGATAAAGTATTGACCCAGAGCGGTGCGCGCAGCGCCGGAAGCTGCTAGAACAAGAGCCTTTCGCATTTGCAAGTAGAGGGAATCGCCAGATGAACTTTACAAGGCGCAGAACAGCCAAATTAGAAGGTATCAAGATAAATGATATTAATTATCATTCCGAAAATTGCAATTCGTTACCAGTCGCAAGAAACATAATTAACAAAACAGCACGCAATGCCCGAATCTCAAGGCTTTCAGCCAGTTACGAGCGTGTTTTGTTCTTAATCCTACGAATAAATTTGCGACAGAAATTTTACTTGCACCGGGTTTACCCATAAAATCAGCGCGATTGATTCAGCTGCGACATTTGGTCACTGCACCTGCGACACCACGTCGCCGCTTTACTTATTTCAGACTGCAGAGCTGGGTCTCTGTATAAGGATCTCTAGCATGTCCGATTCGGCAGGACTCATCGCCCACAACTGGGGCTTTGCCATCTTCCTCCTGGGTGTCGTCGGCCTGTGTGCCTTCATGCTCGGCCTGTCCAGCCTGCTCGGTAGCAAGGCCTGGGGCCGCGCCAAGAACGAACCCTTCGAATCCGGCATGCTGCCCGTCGGCAGCGCCCGCCTGCGCCTGTCCGCCAAATTCTATCTGGTCGCGATGCTGTTCGTGATCTTCGATATCGAAGCCCTTTTTCTCTTTGCATGGTCTGTGTCCGTCCGCGAAAGCGGCTGGACCGGGTTCGTCGAAGCTCTCGTTTTCATAGCAATTCTGTTGGCAGGTCTTGTCTACCTATGGCGCGTCGGTGCTCTTGATTGGGCTCCCGAAGGTCGCCGCAAGCGGCAAGCGAAGCTGAAACAATGAGGCTTTGGCAATGCAATACAATCTCACCAGAATCGATCCGGATGCGCCTAACGAGCAGTACCCGGTAGGTGAACGGGAAACCGTCACCGACCAGCTGCTAGAGGACCAGGTCCACAAGAACATCTTCATGGGCAAGCTTGAAGATGTGCTGCGTGGCGCGGTCAACTGGGGTCGCAAGAACTCCCTCTGGCCGTACAACTTCGGCCTGTCCTGCTGCTACGTGGAAATGACCACGGCCTTCACGGCACCCCACGACATCGCCCGCTTCGGCGCCGAAGTCATCCGGGCCTCGCCGCGTCAGGCCGACTTCATGGTCATCGCCGGTACCTGCTTCGTCAAAATGGCGCCGATCATCCAGCGCCTGTACGAGCAGATGCTCGAGCCCAAGTGGGTCATCTCCATGGGGTCGTGCGCCAACTCCGGTGGCATGTACGACATTTACTCGGTCGTTCAGGGGGTCGACAAGTTCCTCCCCGTGGACGTCTATGTGCCTGGCTGCCCGCCACGCCCTGAGGCTTTCCTGCAAGGCTTGATGCTGTTGCAGGAGTCGATCGGCCAAGAACGACGCCCGCTTTCCTGGGTTGTTGGTGATCAAGGTATTTACCGTGCCGAGATGCCAGCCCAGAAAGACCTTCGTCGTGAGCAGCGCATTGCAGTAACCAACCTGCGCAGCCCCGACGAAGTCTGATCCAGCGACCTGCCGCCCGCTCCCGAAGGAGCCGGCGGCCTGGCTTCATTCTTAACGTTGACCCAAAGCGACCGAGACCATGACAGCGGACAACGCTATTTTCATTCCGCCTTACAAGGCTGACGACCAGGATGTGGTCGTCGAACTGAACAACCGTTTTGGCGCCGAAGCATTTGTCGCCCAGGAAACCCGCACCGGCATGCCCGTGCTGTGGGTCAAGCGCGCCCAGCTCAAAGAGGTGCTCAGCTTCCTGCGTGGCGTGGCCAAGCCGTACAGCATGCTGTACGACCTGCACGGCGTCGACGAACGCCTGCGCACCCAGCGCCGTGGCCTGCCAGCCGCCGACTTCAGCGTGTTCTACCACCTGCTATCGGTCGAGCGTAACAGCGACGTGATGATCAAGGTGTCGCTGAGCGAAGGCGACCTGAACCTGCCGACCGTGACCGGTATCTGGCCAAACGCCAACTGGTACGAGCGTGAAGTCTGGGACATGTTCGGCATCGACTTTGCCGGCCACCCGCACCTGAGCCGCATCATGATGCCGCCCACCTGGGAAGGCCACCCGCTGCGCAAGGACTACCCGGCCCGTGCCACCGAGTTCGACCCCTACAGCCTGACCCTCGCCAAGCAGCAGCTTGAAGAGGAATCGGCGCGCTTCAACCCGGAAGCCTGGGGCATGAAGCGTCAGGGCGCCAACGAGGACTACATGTTCCTCAACCTCGGCCCCAACCACCCTTCGGCGCACGGTGCCTTCCGTATCGTCCTGCAGCTGGACGGTGAAGAGATCGTCGACTGCGTTCCGGACATCGGCTACCACCACCGTGGTGCCGAAAAAATGGCCGAGCGCCAGTCCTGGCACAGCTTCATCCCCTACACCGACCGTATCGACTACCTCGGCGGGGTGATGAACAACCTGCCGTACGTGCTCGCCGTAGAGAAGCTGGCCGGTATCAAGGTGCCGCAGAAAGTCGACGTGATTCGCATCATGCTCGCCGAGTTCTTCCGCATCACCAGCCACCTGCTGTTCCTGGGCACCTACATCCAGGACGTGGGCGCCATGACCCCGGTGTTCTTCACCTTCACCGACCGCCAGCGCGCCTACACCGTGATCGAAGCGATCACCGGTTTCCGCCTGCACCCGGCCTGGTACCGCATCGGTGGCGTCGCCCACGACCTGCCGCGCGGCTGGGACAAGCTGGTCAAGGACTTCGTCGAATGGCTGCCCAAGCGCCTCGACGAGTACGAAAAGGCTGCCCTGCAGAACAGCATCCTCAAGGGCCGTACCATTGGCGTTGCCGCGTACAACACCAAGGAAGCCCTGGCCTGGGGTACTACTGGTGCCGGCCTGCGTGCCACCGGTTGCGACTTCGACCTGCGTAAAGCCCGCCCTTACTCCGGCTACGAGAACTTCGAGTTCGAAGTACCGCTGGCCCACAACGGCGATGCCTACGATCGCTGCATGGTCCGTGTCGAGGAGATGCGCCAGAGTATCCGCATCATCGACCAGTGCCTGCGCAACATGCCGGAAGGCCCGTACAAGGCGGATCACCCGCTGACCACGCCGCCGCCGAAAGAGCGCACCCTGCAGCACATCGAAACCCTCATCACGCACTTCCTGCAAGTCTCGTGGGGCCCGGTCATGCCGGCCAACGAGTCGTTCCAGATGATCGAGGCGACCAAGGGCATCAACAGTTACTACCTGACGAGCGATGGCGGCACCATGAGCTACCGCACCCGGATCCGTACCCCGAGCTACCCGCACCTGCAGCAGATCCCTTCGGTGATCAAAGGCAGCATGGTCGCCGACCTCATTGCGTACCTGGGCAGTATCGACTTCGTTATGGCTGACGTGGACCGCTAAGCATGAACAGCACGCTTATCCAGACAGACCGTTTCGCCCTGAGCGAAACCGAGCGCTCGGCCATCGAGCACGAAATGCATCACTACGAGGACCCGCGCGCGGCGTCCATCGAAGCCCTGAAAATCGTCCAGAAGGAACGTGGCTGGGTGCCGGACGGCGCCATTCACGCCATCGGCGAAGTCCTGGGCATCCCGGCCAGCGATGTCGAGGGTGTCGCCACCTTCTACAGCCAGATCTTCCGTCAGCCGGTCGGCCGCCACATCATCCGCGTGTGCGACAGCATGGTCTGCTACATCGGCGGCCATGAGTCCGTGGTCAGCCAGATCCAGAGCGAGCTGGGCATCGGCCTTGGCCAGACCACCGCCGACGGCCGCTTCACCCTGCTACCGGTGTGCTGCCTGGGCAACTGCGACAAGGCCCCGGCGCTGATGATCGACGACGACACCTTCGGCGACGTACAGCCGGCTGGCGTTACCAAACTGCTGGAGGGTTACGTATGACCATTACTTCCTTCGGCCCGGCCAACCGCATTGCGCGTACCGCCGAAACCCACCCGCTGACCTGGCGCCTGCGTGACGACGGCGAGCCGGTCTGGCTGGCCGAGTACGAGTCCAAGAACGGCTATGCCGCCGCGCGCAAGGCGCTGGCGCAAATGTCGGCCGACGACATCGTGCAAAGCGTCAAGGACTCCGGCCTCAAGGGCCGTGGTGGTGCAGGCTTCCCCACTGGCGTGAAGTGGGGCCTGATGCCCAAAGACGAATCCATGAACATCCGCTACCTGCTGTGCAACGCGGACGAAATGGAGCCGAACACCTGGAAGGACCGCATGCTGATGGAGCAACAGCCCCATCTGCTGGTCGAGGGCATGCTGATCAGCGCCCGCGCCCTGAAGGCCTACCGTGGCTACATCTTCCTGCGTGGCGAATACACCACCGCAGCGAAAAACCTCAACCGCGCCATTGATGAAGCCAAGGCCGCAGGCCTGCTGGGCAAGAACATCCTGGGTTCCGGTTTTGACTTCGAGCTGTTCGTGCACACCGGTGCCGGCCGCTACATCTGCGGTGAAGAAACAGCACTGATCAACTCGCTGGAAGGCCGCCGCGCCAACCCGCGCTCCAAGCCGCCCTTCCCTGCCGCCGTGGGCGTGTGGGGCAAGCCGACGTGCGTGAACAACGTCGAAACCCTGTGCAACGTGCCGGCCATCGTCGCCAACGGCAACGACTGGTACAAGTCGCTGGCCCGTGAAGGCAGCGAAGACCACGGCACCAAGCTGATGGGCTTCTCCGGCAAGGTGAAAAACCCGGGCCTGTGGGAACTGCCGTTCGGCGTCACCGCCCGCGAGCTGTTCGAAGACTACGCCGGTGGCATGCGCGACGGCTTCAAGCTCAAGTGCTGGCAGCCAGGCGGCGCCGGTACCGGCTTCCTGCTGCCCGAGCACCTCGACGCCCAGATGTACGCCGGTGGCATCGCCAAGGTCGGCACCCGTATGGGTACCGGTCTGGCCATGGCGGTGGACGACAGCATCAACATGGTGTCGCTGCTGCGCAACATGGAAGAGTTCTTCGCCCGCGAGTCGTGCGGCTGGTGCACCCCCTGCCGTGACGGCCTGCCGTGGAGCGTGAAGATGCTGCGCGCGCTGGAGAAAGGCCAGGGCCGTGCCGAAGACATCGAGACGCTGCTGGGGCTGGTCAACTTCCTCGGCCCAGGCCGCACCTTCTGTGCTCACGCACCCGGTGCCGTCGAGCCGCTGGGCAGTGCCATCAAATACTTCAGGTCCGAGTTCGAGGCCGGTGTCGCCCCAGCGTCCGCTGGTGACACCCTGCGCCCTAACCTGGCCAAGCCGATCGTGGTCGGCGCATAACAAGACGATTAAGGCGGGTGGTCCGTGCCACTCGCCAGCTTGCCGACAGGCCCGAGTCCATCGAGGCGTGCCGCAAGCTCACCGATTTCCATTAGCCACGCCCGCTCACGCGGGCCAACGAAGAACTTTGAACAATGGCCACTATCCACGTAGACGGCAAAGCGCTCGAAGTCAACGGTGCAGACAACCTGTTACAGGCGTGTCTGTCACTCGGCCTCGACATCCCTTATTTCTGCTGGCACCCGGCGCTTGGTAGCGTTGGCGCCTGCCGGCAGTGCGCGGTCAAGCAGTACACCGACGAGAACGACACCCGTGGTCGTATCGTCATGTCCTGCATGACCCCTGCCTCCGACGGCACCTGGATCTCCATCGACGATGACGAGTCCAAGGCGTTTCGCGCCAGCGTCGTCGAATGGCTGATGACCAACCACCCGCACGACTGCCCGGTGTGCGAGGAAGGCGGTCACTGCCACCTGCAGGACATGACGGTAATGACCGGCCACAACGAGCGCCGCTACCGTTTCACCAAGCGTACCCACCAGAACCAGGACCTCGGCCCGTTCATCGCCCATGAGATGAACCGCTGCATCGCCTGCTACCGCTGCGTGCGCTACTACAAGGACTACGCCGGTGGTACCGACCTGGGCGTCTACGGCGCCCACGACAACGTGTACTTCGGCCGCGTCGAAGACGGCGTGCTGGAAAGCGAGTTCTCCGGCAACCTGACCGAGGTCTGCCCGACCGGCGTGTTCACCGACAAGACCCACTCCGAGCGCTACAACCGCAAGTGGGACATGCAGTTCGCCCCGAGCATCTGCCACGGCTGCTCCAGCGGCTGCAACATCAGCCCGGGTGAGCGTTACGGCGAACTGCGCCGTATCGAGAACCGCTTCAACGGTTCGGTCAACCAGTACTTCCTGTGCGACCGTGGCCGCTTCGGCTATGGCTACGTCAACCGCAAGGACCGCCCACGCCAGCCACACCTGGCCGATGGCACCAAGCTGGGCCTGGACGCCGCCCTGGACAAGGCCGCCGACCTGCTGCGCGGCCGCACCATCGTCGGTATCGGCTCGCCACGCGCCAGCCTGGAAAGCAACTACGGTCTGCGTGAACTGGTCGGCGCCGACTACTTCTACGCCGGTATGGAAGCAGGCGAACTGGCCCGTGTGCGCCTGGCCCTGAACGTGCTGAACAACAGCCCGCTGCCAGTGCCGACCCTGCGTGACATCGAAGACCACGACGCCGTGTTCGTGCTCGGCGAAGACCTGACCCAAACCGCTGCCCGCGTTGCCCTGGCCGTGCGCCAGGCCACCAAAGGCAAGGCCGAGGCCATGGCCGAAGCCATGAAAGTGCAGCCGTGGCTCGACGCCGCCGTGAAGAACATCGGCCAGCACGCGCTGTACCCGCTGTTCATCGCCTCCCTGGCTGAAACCAAGCTGGACGACGTTGCCGAAGAGTGCGTACACGCCGCCCCGGCCGACCTGGCCCGCATCGGTTTCGCCGTGGCCCACGCCATCGAGCCGAGCGCACCTGCCGTTGCTGGCCTGGACGACGAAGCCAAGGCCCTGGCCCAACGCATCGCCGACGCCCTGGTCGCGGCCAAGCGCCCACTGGTGGTCGCTGGTACGTCCCTGGCCGACCCGGCGCTGATCGAAGCGGCCGCCAACATCGCCAAGGCCCTGAAGCTGCGCGAGAAGAACGGCTCGCTCAGCCTGGTGGTGCCTGAAGCCAACAGCATCGGCCTGGCCATGCTCGGTGGCGAGTCCGTCGATGCTGCGCTCGACGCCGTCATCAGCGGCAAGGCCGACGCCATTGTCGTGCTGGAAAACGACCTGTACGCCCGCGTACCGGCCGCCAAGGTCGACGCAGCCCTGGCTGCGGCCAAGGTGGTGATCGTTGCCGACCACTCGAAAACCCCGACGGTCGACCGCGCCCACCTGGTGCTGCCGGCTGCCTCGTTCGCCGAAGGCGACGGCACCCTGGTCAGCCAGGAAGGCCGTGCCCAGCGCTTCTTCCAGGTGTTCGACCCGCAATACCTGGACAGCAGCATCCAGATCCACGAAGGCTGGCGCTGGATGCACGCCCTGCGTGCCACCCTGCTGAACAAGCCGGTCGACTGGACCCAGCTGGACCACGTCACCAGCGCCTGCGCCGAAGCCGCCCCGCAACTGGCCGGCATCGTCAACGCCGCCCCAAGCGCCGCGTTCCGCATCAAGGGCATGAAGCTGGCCCGTGAGCCGCTGCGCTACTCCGGCCGCACCGCCATGCGCGCCAACATCAGCGTGCACGAACCGCGCACCCCGCAAGACAAGGACACCGCGTTCGCCTTCTCCATGGAAGGCTACTCGGGCTCCGCCGAACCGCGCCAGCAGGTGCCGTTCGCCTGGTCGCCGGGCTGGAACTCGCCACAAGCCTGGAACAAGTTTCAGGATGAGGTCGGTGGCCACCTGCGTGCCGGTGACCCGGGCGTGCGCCTGATCGAGTCGCAAGGCGACCGCCTGAACTGGTTCAACGCCATTCCGGGTGCCTTCAACCCGGCCCGTGGCACTTGGACCGCCGTGCCGTTCTTCCACCTGTTCGGCAGCGAAGAAAGCTCCTCGCGCGCCGCCCCGGTACAAGAACGCATCCCGGCTGCCTACGTGGCCCTGGCCAAGTCCGAAGCCGACCGCCTGGGCGTCAACGACGGTGCCCTGCTGAGCCTGAACGTGGCCGGTGTGGCCCTGCGCCTGCCGCTGCGCATCAATGAAGAGCTGGGCGCAGGCCTGGTCGCGTTGCCGAAAGGCCTGGCCGGCATTCCGCCTGCCATCTTCGGTGCATCCGTCGAAGGTCTGCAGGAGGCAGCACAATGAGCTGGTTCACCCCCGAAGTAATCGACGTGATCCTCACCGTGCTGCGGGCCATCGTGGTCCTGCTGGCGGTGGTGGTCTGCGGCGCGCTGCTCAGCTTCGTCGAGCGCCGCCTGCTGGGCTGGTGGCAGGACCGTTACGGCCCGAACCGCGTAGGCCCGTTCGGTATGTTCCAGATTGCAGCCGACATGCTGAAGATGTTCTTCAAGGAAGACTGGAACCCACCTTTCGTCGACCGCGTCATTTTCACCTTGGCACCGGTCGTGGCCATGAGCGCCCTGCTCATTGCCTTCGTGGTCATCCCGATCACCCCGACCTGGGGCGTTGCCGACCTGAACATCGGCCTGCTGTTCTTCTTCGCCATGGCCGGCCTGTCGGTCTACGCGGTGCTGTTCGCTGGCTGGTCGTCGAACAACAAGTACGCCCTGCTGGGCAGCTTGCGTGCTTCGGCACAGACCGTGTCGTACGAAGTGTTCCTGGGCCTGGCGCTGATGGGCGTGGTGGTGCAGGTGGGCTCGTTCAACATGCGCGACATCGTTGAATACCAGGCCCAGAACCTGTGGTTCATCATTCCGCAGTTCTTCGGCTTCTGCACCTTCTTCATCGCTGGCGTCGCCGTGACCCACCGTCACCCGTTCGACCAGCCAGAAGCAGAACAGGAACTGGCCGACGGCTACCACATCGAGTATGCCGGCATGAAATGGGGCATGTTCTTCGTCGGTGAGTACATCGGCATCATCCTCATCTCGGCGCTGCTGGTAACCCTGTTCTTCGGCGGCTGGCACGGCCCGTTCGGCATCCTGCCGCAACTGTCGTTCCTGTGGTTCGCGCTGAAGACCGCGTTCTTCATCATGCTGTTCATCCTGCTGCGCGCCTCGATCCCGCGCCCACGCTATGACCAGGTGATGGACTTCAGCTGGAAGTTCTGCCTGCCGCTGACCCTGATCAATTTGCTGGTGACCGCTGCGATCGTGCTCTACAACACGCCAGCCGTCGCGGCCCAGTGAGGATTTGACCCATGTTCAAGTATATCGGCGACATCGTTAAGGGCACCGGCACACAGCTGCGCAGCCTGGCCATGGTGTTCTCCCACGGGTTCCGCAAGCGCGACACCCTGCAATACCCCGAAGAACCCGTGTACCTGCCGCCGCGCTACCGCGGCCGTATCGTCCTCACCCGCGACCCCGATGGCGAGGAGCGCTGCGTAGCGTGCAACCTCTGCGCGGTGGCCTGCCCGGTTGGCTGCATCTCGCTGCAGAAAGCCGAGACCGAGGACGGTCGTTGGTACCCGGAATTCTTCCGCATCAACTTCTCGCGTTGCATTTTCTGCGGCCTGTGTGAAGAAGCGTGCCCGACCACCGCGATCCAGCTGACGCCGGATTTCGAAATGGCCGAGTTCAAGCGTCAGGACCTGGTGTACGAGAAAGAAGATCTGCTGATCTCCGGCCCCGGCAAGAACCCTGACTACAACTTCTACCGTGTTGCGGGTATGGCCATCGCTGGCAAGCCGAAAGGCGCTGCGCAGAACGAAGCCGAGCCGATCAACGTGAAGAGCTTGCTCCCATAAGGACAGAAAGATGGAATTCGCTTTCTACTTCGCATCCGGGATCGCCGTGGTCTCCACCCTTCGGGTGGTGACCGGTACCAACCCCGTGCACGCCTTGCTTTACCTGATCATTTCGCTGATTTCCGTGGCCATGATCTTCTTCTCCCTGGGTGCGCCGTTCGCCGGCGCCCTGGAAGTGATCGCCTACGCCGGCGCCATCATGGTGCTGTTCGTGTTCGTGGTGATGATGCTCAACCTGGGGCCGGCTTCGGTCGCCCAGGAACGGGGCTGGCTCAAGCCCGGCATCTGGGTCGGGCCAGTGATCCTCGGCGCCCTGCTGCTGGCAGAGCTGCTGTACGTGCTGTTCGCCACCCCGAGCGGCGCTGGCATCAGCGGTACCACCGTGGGCCCGAAAGCAGTGGGTATCAGCCTGTTCGGCCCTTACCTGCTGGTGGTCGAACTGGCGTCGATGCTGCTGCTGGCTGCAGCCGTCACCGCCTTCCACCTGGGCCGCAACGAGGCGAAGGAGTAAATCATGGGTGCTATCCCTCTCGAGCACGGTCTGGCAGTCGCCGGCATCCTGTTCTGCTTAGGTCTGGTTGGCCTGATGGTCCGCCGCAACATCCTCTTCGTGCTCATGAGCCTGGAAGTCATGATGAACGCCTCTGCCCTGGCGTTCGTCGTCGCCGGTGCCCGTTGGGTCCAGCCCGACGGCCAGGTGATGTTCATTCTGGTGATCAGCCTGGCAGCCGCCGAGGCCAGTATTGGCCTGGCCATCCTGCTGCAACTGTATCGCCGCTTCCACACTCTCGACATCGATGCTGCCAGTGAGATGCGCGGATGAACCTTCTCTTCCTGACTTTCGTCTTCCCCCTCGTCGGCTTCCTGCTGCTGTCGTTCTCGCGCGGGCGGTTCTCGGAGAACCTGTCCGCCCTGATCGGCGTCGGCTCGGTGGGCCTTTCGGCGGCCACCGCCGCCTACGTCATCTGGCAATTCAACGTCGCCCCGCCTGAAGGCGGCGCGTACAGCCAGCTGCTGTGGCAGTGGATGTCGGTGGACGGCTTTGCGCCGAACTTCACCCTGTACCTGGATGGCCTGTCGGTCACCATGCTGGGCGTGGTCACTGGCGTGGGCTTCCTGATCCACCTGTTCGCCTCCTGGTACATGCGTGGCGAAGCCGGCTACTCGCGCTTCTTCTCGTACACCAACCTGTTCATCGCCAGCATGCTGTTCCTGATCCTGGGCGATAACCTGCTGTTCATCTACTTCGGCTGGGAAGGCGTGGGCCTGTGCTCGTACCTGTTGATCGGTTTCTACTACAGCAACCGCAACAACGGTAACGCGGCACTCAAGGCCTTCATCGTCACCCGTATCGGCGACGTGTTCATGGCCATTGGCCTGTTCATCCTGTTCGCCCAGCTGGGTACCTTGAACGTGCAGGAACTGCTGGTGCTGGCACCGCAGAAGTTCCAGGCGGGCGACACCTGGATGGTGTTGGCAACCCTGATGCTGCTGGGCGGTGCGGTCGGTAAATCGGCCCAGCTGCCACTGCAGACCTGGCTGGCCGACGCGATGGCAGGCCCGACCCCGGTTTCGGCGCTGATCCACGCCGCGACCATGGTGACCGCAGGCGTGTACCTGATCGCCCGCACCAACGGCCTGTTCCTGCTGGCGCCGGACATCCTGCACCTGGTAGGCGTTGTCGGTGGTGTGACCCTGGTGCTGGCCGGCTTCGCCGCGCTGGTACAGACCGACATCAAGCGTATCCTCGCCTACTCGACCATGAGCCAGATCGGCTACATGTTCCTGGCCCTGGGCGTCGGTGCCTGGGACGCGGCGATCTTCCACCTGATGACCCACGCCTTCTTCAAGGCCCTGCTTTTCCTTGCCTCCGGTGCGGTGATCGTTGCCTGCCACCACGAGCAGAACATCTTCAAGATGGGCGGCCTGTGGAAGAAACTGCCGCTGGCCTACGCCAGCTTCGTGGTAGGTGGCGCTGCCCTGGCTGCACTGCCGATCGTGACCGTGGGCTTCTACTCCAAGGACGAGATCCTCTGGGAAGCCTTCGCCAGCGGCAACACCGGCCTGCTGTACGCCGGCCTGGTGGGTGCGTTCATGACCTCGCTGTACACCTTCCGCTTGATCTTCATCGCCTTCCACGGCGAAGCCAAGACCGAAGCCCACGCCGGCCATGGCATCAGCCACTGGCTGCCACTGGGCGTGCTGATCGTGCTGTCGACCGCCGTCGGTGCCTTGATTCACCCGCCGCTGGCAGGCGTGCTGCCTGAAAGCGCCGGCCATGCCGGTGGCGAAGCCAAGCACGCGCTGGAGATCACCTCGGGTGCCATCGCCATCGCCGGTATCCTGCTGTCGGCCCTGCTGTTCCTGGGCAAGCGCACCTTCGTCAGCGCAGTTGCCAACAGCGGCATCGGCCGCGTCCTGTCGGCCTGGTGGTTCGCCGCCTGGGGCTTCGACTGGATCTACGACAAGCTCTTCGTCAAACCGTACCTGCTGATCAGCCACATCCTGCGCAAAGACCCGGTTGACCGCAGCATCGGCCTGATCCCTCGCATGGCGCGTGGCGGCCACGTCGCCATGAGCAAGACCGAGACAGGCCAACTGCGCTGGTACACCGCCTCTATCGCCGTGGGTGCCGTGCTGGTGCTCGGCGCTGTGGTAGTGGCTGCGGTATGACTATGAATCTTGCGACTTTGCCAAAGGAAACCAACCCGTCATGATTTTGCCTTGGCTGATCCTGATCCCCTTCATCGGCGGCTTCCTGTGCTGGCTGGGTGAGCGCTTCGGCGCCACCCTGCCGCGCTGGATCGCGCTGCTGACCATGTCCCTGCTGCTCGGCATCGGCCTGTGGCTGTGGGGCACCGGCGACTACACCCTCGCCCCCGCTCCGGGCGCCGAACCTGCCTGGGCCGTGGAATACAAAATCCAGTGGATCCAGCGCTTCGGCATCAGCATCCACCTGGCCCTCGACGGCCTGTCGCTGCTGATGATCCTGCTCACCGGCCTGCTCGGTGTGCTGTCGGTACTGTGTTCCTGGAAAGAAATCCAGCGCCACGTCGGCTTCTTCCACCTCAACCTGATGTGGATTCTCGGCGGCGTGGTCGGTGTGTTCCTGGCCCTGGACCTGTTCCTGTTCTTCTTCTTCTGGGAAATGATGCTGGTGCCGATGTACTTCCTCATCGCGCTCTGGGGTCACAGCTCGGCGGACGGCAAGAAAACCCGGATCTACGCGGCGACCAAGTTCTTCATCTTCACTCAGGCCAGCGGCCTGATCATGCTGGTGGCGATCCTGGGCCTGGTGCTGGTCAACTACAACACCACCGGCGTGCTCACCTTCAACTACAGCGACCTGCTCAAGGCCGAGCTGCCAGCCGGTGTCGAGTACGTGCTGATGCTGGGCTTCTTCATCGCCTTCGCGGTGAAGCTGCCAGTGGTGCCGTTCCACTCCTGGCTGCCTGACGCTCACGCCCAGGCACCGACCGCAGGCTCCGTGGACCTGGCGGGTATCTTGCTGAAGACTGCGGCCTACGGCCTGCTGCGCTTTGCACTGCCGCTGTTCCCGAACGCCTCGGCAGAGTTCGCGCCCATCGCCATGACCCTGGGCCTGATCGGTATCTTCTACGGTGCCTTCCTGGCCTTCGCACAAACCGACATCAAGCGCCTGATCGCCTTCTCCAGCGTCTCGCACATGGGCTTCGTGCTGATCGGCATCTACTCCGGCAGCCAGCAGGCCCTGCAAGGCGCGGTGATCCAGATGCTGGCCCACGGCCTGTCGGCTGCCGCGCTGTTCATCCTGTCCGGCCAGCTGTATGAGCGCCTGCACACCCGCGACATGCGCCAGATGGGCGGCCTGTGGCACCGCATCGCCTACCTGCCGGCTATCAGCCTGTTCTTCGCGGCGGCATCGCTGGGCCTGCCAGGTACCGGCAACTTCGTCGGCGAGTTCCTGATCCTGATCGGCAGCTTCGTGCATGTCCCGTGGATCACCGTGATCGCCACCACCGGCCTGGTCTTCGGTTCGGTGTACTCGCTGATCATGATCCACCGCGCCTACTTCGGCCCGGCTAAGTCCGACACCGTGCTGGCCGGCATGGACGGTCGCGAGCTGGTCATGGTGCTGGGCCTGGCGGTGTTGCTGATCCTGCTGGGCGTGTATCCGCAGCCGTTCCTCGACACCTCTGCCGCCACCATGAGTGGTGTGCAGCAGTGGCTCGGTTCCGCTTTCACTCAACTCGCTTCGGCCCGGTAAGAGCGCTATGGAATTCACCACTCAACACTTTATCGCATTGGCGCCGATGCTGATCACCACCATCACCACGGTGGTGGTGATGCTGGCGATCGCCTGGAAGCGCAACCACTCGCAGACCTTCCTGCTGTCCACCGTGGGCCTGAACCTGGCCCTGCTGTCGATCCTGCCGGCGCTGAAGGTTGCGCCACTGGCGGTCACCCCGCTGATCACCATCGACAAGTTCGCCTGTCTCTACATGGCGATCATTCTGGTGGCGACGCTGGCTTGCGTCACCCTGGCCCACGCCTACCTGGGCGAAGGGTCCAAGGGCTTCCCGGGGAACCGTGAAGAACTGTACCTGCTGCTGCTGATGTCGGCCTTGGGTGGCCTGGTGCTGGTCAGCGCCAACCACCTGGCCGGCCTGTTCATCGGCCTGGAGCTGCTGTCGGTACCGGTCTACGGCCTGGTGGCGTATGCCTTCTTCAACAAGCGGTCACTGGAAGCCGGCATCAAGTACATGGTGCTGTCGGCTGCCGGTTCCGCCTTCCTGCTGTTCGGCATGGCCCTGCTGTACGCCGATGCCGGTAGCCTGAGCTTCGACCAGATCGGCAAGGCCCTGGCTACCACCAGCATGCCAAGCCTGGTGGCCCAACTGGGCCTGGGCATGATGCTGGTTGGCCTGGCCTTCAAGCTGTCGCTGGTGCCGTTCCACCTGTGGACCCCGGACGTGTACGAAGGCGCCCCGGCGCCGGTCGCCGCGTTCCTGGCCACCGCCAGCAAGGTGGCGGTATTCGCCGTGGTGGTGCGCCTGTTCATGCTCTCCCCTGCTGCCAGCAGTGGCGTGCTTAGCACCGTACTGGCAGTGATCGCCGTCGCTTCGATCCTGATCGGTAACCTGCTGGCGCTGACCCAGAGCAACCTCAAACGCCTGCTCGGTTACTCGTCCATCGCCCACTTCGGTTACCTGGTCATTGCCCTGGTCGCCAGCAAGGGCCTGGCCCTGGAAGCCATGGGCGTGTACCTGGTCACCTACGTGATCACCAGCCTGGGCGCCTTCGGTGTCATCACCCTGATGTCCTCGCCATACGGCGGCCGTGACGCCGATGCGCTGTACGAGTACCGCGGCCTGTTCTGGCGCCGTCCGTACCTGACCGCAGTACTGACCGTGATGATGCTGTCGCTGGCGGGTATCCCGCTGACCGCTGGCTTCATCGGCAAGTTCTACATCATTGCCACCGGCGTCGAGTCGCACCTGTGGTGGCTGGTCGGTGCGCTGGTGATCGGTAGCGCCATCGGCGTGTACTACTACCTGCGCGTCATGGTCACCCTGTACCTGGTCGAGCCAAACCTGCGTCGCCACGACGCCCCGCTGAAGTGGGAACAGCGCACCGGTGGCGTCATGCTGCTGGCCATCGCCATTCTCGCCTTCGTGCTGGGTGTGTACCCGCAGCCACTGCTGGAACTGGTTCAGCAAGCCGGCCTGCAACTGATCGGCTGATTACCCCGGCAGTTTTGGCAAGACAAAACACCCCGCCTAGGCGGGGTGTTTTTTTATCTGCACGTTTTATTGCCTGTACCCAACGGCCCCTCACCCAAGCGGGCTACCCTGGCCTGCACCCGGCAAGGCGGCCTTGCGCAAATCACCATTGGCTGAAGGCAGGTAGACTTCCGGGTTGGGCATACCACTCGGGGAGAGTTCGTGGGTCATTTCGAATTCGGCCCGCACTGACCAGCCACACGCCTCGGTGGTGCATTGCAAATAAGCGATCCGCAGGAAAATATGGCGCCCTTCGCTAGTGCGTATACGCATACGGCTGTGGCAATGCAGACAAACCAGCTTGTAAGTACTCACGGCAAATACCTACTAGCATTGACCAGGCAGGCCTGTGTGTAAGTATTGGCTGCAACTATGGGTGTATTCTTCAATTTGGTGGTTCTCATTGCAGAAATGCTCCTTAAAACGCAGGGCTGTATTCATAACGAGTAGTTTAAGCCCATGGAATATCATTAAACCAGTCATGGATATTTGTTATGAGTACTCACGTACTTACCGAGGTGCTCGCACGCCTCAAGCTTCTTACCCGCTCCCAGTCCGACGCCGACCTGTCCCGTGCACTTTCCATCAGCCCGCAAACACTCAGTAGCTGGAAGGTGCGCGACAGCATCCCGTACGCACTTTGCATGGAGATCGCCAGGCAGCATGCATGCTCCCTGGACTGGCTACTGCTGGGTGAAACGGCACAGCGCCCCGGGCACGAATGTGAAGCCGGCTGGGAGGGCGACGTGCTCGAACGCCTGCGCGCACTCTCACCCGACGACCGCCACACCATCCTGTTGCTCATCAAGGACAAGCAACGTATCCAGCAGCTGGAACAACAATTGAGCGAACTGCGCAGCCAGCTACCTCAGGCCACCGGCAGCTAACCCCGGCGGCGCCAGCGCTGTATGAGCTCGCGTGGGTCGAGCGTATCCAGCCAGACCATGACCTTGAGGCTGATGGGGATGACCACCACGGCGGCCACGAATGCCGCCATGCCTCGGGACAGCAAGGGTGCCAGCGATGAAACCAGCGGCTCGAACAGGTGCCCCACCCCCACGGTCACGAACACCAGCAGCAATTTCTTGCCCAGCGTCAGGCGTCTGGCTGCATTGGTGATCAACCGGTCACGTGCAGCACTCACCAACAAAGCCCCTAGCAAAGCAGCGAACAACACACTGCCATCAACGCCCAACAGTTCGATCAGCGACAAGACCAAGCGGTCGATAAGGGACTTCTCAGGCATGGGTAGCACTCCGACGGGAGGTCGGCAAGTACGCGCTCGAGCCAAGGCTGTACAGGACCGCAGCTTCGACAAAACGGATGTAACACACCCGCAAAGCGCGCCCCTGGTCGTGCCCGGCCACATCCTCAAGGCGCTTGTAACCGCGCTCTCGCAGCACTGCGCGCCAACCCGCGAACTCGCGTGCAGCATCAATGGCGGCGCAACGTGCAGCCACCTCCAGCGCGGTCTCACTGACGGGCCGCAGCACGCTCAGGCGTTCGCGTAGCCTGCCCAGGTCTACCCGGGGCCAGAACGGGTCATGGCTATCGGCATAGCGTGGCAGTAAACGTTCGTTGCTCATGCCCCTACCCCCCTCACTGCTCAGCCAGCATGCCGTAACGAATGGCCTTGATTACCGCAGCCACCCGGGTAGGCACGTCGAACTTGCGCAGGATGTTGGACACATGGAAGTTCACCGTCGACTCCTTGCAGTCAAGGATCCGGCCTATTTCCCACGAACTTTTGCCGTAGGCGCACCACAACAGCACTTGCCGTTCACGAGGCGTCAGGCGAACCGGGGCGTCCGCCGGGGGTTGCTGCGGGTGTCGTGCGTTGTCAGTCATGCTTGTACTCCACGGGTGATTGAGCGAGGCATCGCTGCCGATCTGCAGTCACCTTACGAAGCGAATACCGCATCGCTCCACTGCTGCGGCTTGTAATGAACTTTCGTACAAAACCGTCTGACGAAGGCTGCACAAGATTTGCTGACTTTCTTCGTGCTCCGGGCGGCATTTCGCTCGTCTCAACGCCGTTGTCCATTCGCCTTTCACCTGGAGTCGTACAATGCGTTCCGATTTACCCCTCTCGTCCTGCCTCGGTTTGCTGGCTGCCTTGACTGCCGCCCAGCCCACCCTGGGGGCATCCTCGGTCGAACTGGGCCAGGTGCTGATCACCGATGAGGAGCAGAACGACTTGACGGCAGCCGGCGAACGCCTGCGTGAAATACCAGGCGCTAGCAATCTGGTGGATATGCAGCGCGTGGGGCAAGGCCGGGTGGCCAGCAACCAGGACGTGCTCGCCTACCAGCCAGGGGTGTTCGCCCAATCTGCGGGCAACGACGGCATCAAGCTGTCGATCCGCGGCTCGGGCATCAACCGCGCGCCAGGTGCCCACGGCTCCGGGGTGTATACAATGTTCGACGGCCTGCCCTTGACCGGCCCGGGCGGCACGCCCTATGAGCTGTTCGAACCGCTGTGGCTAAGCCACGCCGAAGTGCTGCGCGGCGCCAATGGCTTCGACCAAGGCGCCCTGGCGCTCGGCGGCGCCATCAACTACGTCACCCACACCGGCTACGACGCCGCGCCGTTGCAAGTGCGCTATGAGGTCGGCAGCCGTGGCTACCAGCACCGGCATATCAGCTCCGGCCAGGTACTGGGCAACCTCGACTACTACGTGGCCCTGACCGATTCCGAATATGACGGCTACCAGGCACACAGCAGCGGCAGCGCCAAAGGCATCGCCGCCAACATCGGCTACCGCTTCAACCCCAACTTGGAAACCCGCTTTTACCTGCGCTACCGAGAAACCGAAAACGAACTGGCCGGGCGCCTGACCAAGGACCAGATCAAGCACCACCCACGCGTGGCCAACCCGGCCTACCTGGCCCGCGACGACAGCCGCCCGCAACCGGGCAGCACCTGGGTCGCCAACAAGACCACCTTCTACCTCGACGACGATGCGCGCCTGGAAGCCGGGCTGGTCTACCACGACTACCCGATGGACCTGCGTGAAGGCCCGATGCGCCTGAAGGTGGCCTACACCGATGTCAGCGGTACGCTGAACTACTCGCGCCGCGACACCCTGTTCGGCCACGAGAGCAAAACCACCGTCGGCTGGCGTACTACCAAGCACCTGCCCAACAGTGGCGCGTCACAGTTCGCGCGCAGTGGTGACGTGTTCGGTCCACGCACCCGCGACTTCACCTATCAGGGCTCGGACACCGTGCTGCATGCCGGCAACGACCTGGAACTGGCTCCCAACCTGTGGCTGACCACCGGCCTGGCGATGATCTACACCCGCCGCGAGAGTGACGTGACCTACCCTGCCGAAGGCGGCAAGGTGAGCATGCATGACTGGGATTATGCCCCTCGCCTGGGGTTGCGCTACGACGTCCGCCCAGACCTGCAGGTGTACGGCAACCTCAGCCGCTCGGTAGAGCCGCCGCATCCCTGGGCCCTGATCTGGAGTGCGCCCACAGCCAACCAACCGATCGAAATGCAAAACCAGACGGCCACCACACTGGAATTGGGCACACGCGGCGAATCGGCATTCGGGCATTGGGATTTGGCGTGGTACTACTCACAGGTTCGCCATGAATTGTTGGCGGTGGAAATCGTGCAAGGCGCCCCTGCCAAGGAGTTCAACGCCAGCGCCACCGTGCACCAAGGCGTGGAAGCGGGCCTGGACAGTACCCTGTGGGAACGCAGCGGCACCGGCAGGCTCAGCCTGCGCCAGGCCTACACCTTCAGTGACTTCCACTACCGCGATGACGACACGTTCGGTGACAACCGCCTGCCGGGCATCCCCATGCACTACTACCAGGCCGAATTGCGCTATGACTGGCCGAGCGGGTTCTATGCAGGGGTGAATACTCAGATGGCGTCCAAAGTGCAGGTGGACTACGCCAACAGCTACCACGCCGATGAATATGCCTTGCTCGGCGCGCGCCTTGGCTGGGATTCACCGAAGCAGGACTGGCAGACCTGGCTGGATCTACGCAACCTGACCAACAAGCGCTATGCGGCGACGGTATCACCTATCGCCACCGTTACCACTGAAAATGATAAAGCCCGCCTGACACCAGGCGAAGGGTTTGGCGTGTATGCAGGCGTTTCCTACAGCTTCCGCTAAACAGCAGGGGCCGCTACGCGGCCCCAATGAAATCAGCCCCGGATGAGCAGGTATCAAACCGCCCTGTTCAACTTCACCCACGAAGCAAACTTGTCGACAAACGCCTGCAAGAACGGTCGGGTCTTGTCGTTGAGCTTGCCCGAGTCCTCGAACAGGCTTGCTGCGCCGCCGATATAGGCCTCAGGCATCTGCATGCAAGGCATGTCCAGGAACACCAACGACTGACGCACGGCATGGTTGGCACCAAAGCCGCCAATGGCCCCCGGCGACACACTCACCACCGCCGTCGGCTTGCCGCTCCATGCACTTTGCCCGTAGGGTCGCGAGCCCACATCAATGGCATTTTTCAGGCAACCCGGCACCGAGCGGTTGTATTCCGGCGTGACGAACAGCACGGCATCACTGTCGCGGATCTCTTTGCGAAAACGCTCCCACGCCTTGGGCACCGCTTCGGCCTCGACGTCCTCGTTGTACAACGGCAAATCGCCAATCTCGACAATCTTCAGGGCTAGGCTGGACGGCGCCAGCTCCGAAAGTGCGCGGGCGACCTTACGGTTGTAGGACTCCTTGCGCAAGCTGCCGACGACAACCGCTACCGAATACACCTGGCTCATGGCAATTTCCATCCTGTGCTGGGTAAAGGGACGTTGTAGTTATAGATGACCGTTCCTCGGCGCTTCGTTTTTTTTTGTGCAAGGCGAAAACTTCCGCGGTTGTTCCACGGTCTATTCCTGCATACATTTCCTACGCAATTCAGAGGTTTCCACCCAAATGGCAGCAGTAATGGTCGGCCAATTCCACGCCCGTGATGCCGAAGGCCGTATCTACCCCGTGCACGAGTTCCAGGAGTCCACCCTGCAACTGGACGGCAGCACGCTGGGCGCCCCCATCACCACTTACCGTCTGGCCATCGGCGACAAGGTCAACCACCTGGGTGAAAACCGTTTCGAACTGGCACGCTCCGGTGTCGAGATCATTCGCATTCCTTGATGCAGTCCACGGTGTAGCCACCACTCTCGTTCTGCAGGCCATGCACGTCGGCGACAAAACCGGGAAACCCTTGGTTGAACGCCCGGGCAAAGGCCAGGTAGTCGAGTATCGAGCGGGTCGCCTCGGTGAACCGCTCCCCCGGCATGATCAACGGAATGCCAGGCGGGTACGGCACCAGCATGACTGCCGCCACACGCCCCAGCAGTACCTCGATCGGCACCGCCTCCACCTCTCCACGCACCATCTGGTCATAGGCCTGGGCCGGGCTCACGGCCACCTCTGGCAAGCGCGTGAACAGGCGCTTGAGTTGCTTGGCCGTGGCGTTGCTGCGGTAGCAGCCATGCAACTGGTCGCACAGGTCGCGCAGGCCCATCCCCCGGTAGCGTGATGCATCGGCGGCCACCACACTCGGCAAGCAGCTACTCAGGGCAGTATTGCCATCGTAGTGGCGCTTGAACTCCAGCAACTCGGTCAGCAACGTGCTCCACTTGCCCTTGGTGATGCCCATGGAGAACAACACCAGAAAGCTGTACAGGCCGGTTTTTTCCACCACCAGCCCCCGCTCCCAGAGAAACTTGCTGACCACCACTGCCGGGATACCGTGCTCGTCCAGCACACCACCCGCACTAAGGCCCGGCATCACCAGGGTTACCTTCAGCGGGTCGAGCAGCACGTAGTCGTCCACCACCTCGCCAAAGCCATGCCACTCTGCGCCGGGTTGCAACAACCAGTCCTGCGCTTGCAGATGGTGAATACCTTCAGCGCTCGGCGGCTGCCAGATACTGAACCACCAATCATCTGCGGCAATGTGTTCGCGCAGATTGGCCAGGGCACGGCGAAAGCTCAGTGCCTCGTCGAACATTTCTTGCAGCAGCGAGCGCCCGGACGGCCCTTCCATCATGGTCGAGGCCACGTCCAGCGAAGCAAGGATGCTGTACTGCGGCGAGGTCGATATGTGCATCATGAACGCTTCGTTGAAGCGGTCGCGGTCCAGTTGGCGCCTGGCCCCGTCTTGCACATGAATCATGGAAGCCTGGCTGAACGCCGCCAGCAGCTTGTGGGTGGAATGGGTACTGAACACCAGCGGGCTATCGTCCGCGCAGGCAGTGCCCATGGCATAACGCCCGGTGAAGAAGTCATGAAACGCCGCATAGGCAAACCAGGCCTCGTCGAAGTGCAGCACCTCGACACTGCTGCCCAAGGTCTGCTTGATCAGCCCTGCGTGGTAACACAGGCCGTCATAGGTGGAATTGGTCACCACCGCCAGCTTGATACGCGGCGCCCGGCCACGGGCGAGCGGGTTGGCCTGGATCTTCGCCTGGATCGCCTCAGGGCTGAACTCGCTGAGCGGGATCGGGCCGATGATGCCCAGTTCGTTACGCTCTGGGCACAAGTACAACGGAATGGCGCCGGTCATGATGATCGCGTGGACCACCGACTTGTGGCAGTTGCGGTCCACCAGCACCAGATCGTCACGGCCGACCATGGCGTGCCAGACGATCTTGTTGGCCGTAGAGGTGCCATTGATGACGAAGAAGGTATGGTCGGCGCCAAAGTTGCGGGCAGCCCTGGCCTCGGCTTCAGCCAAGGGGCCGGTGTGGTCAAGCAGCGACCCCAGCTCCGGCACCGAAACCGACAGATCGGAGCGCAGCGTGTTTTCCCCGAAAAACTGGTGAAAGGCTTGGCCTACCGGGCTTTTATGGTAGGCCACGCCACCACCATGGCCCGGGGTGTGCCAGGAATAGTTGGATTGCGCGGTGTGCTGCACCAGCGCCTTGAAGAAAGGCGGCAACAGGCCATCGAGGTAGGTGTGTGCGGCACGCGCCACCTGGCGGGCAAGAAACGGTACGGTGTCTTCGAACAGGTACAGGATGCCGCGCAGCTGGTTGAGCTCGCTCATGGCCTCGGCAGGGGCGTTTTCCAGGGTGACCTGCTCACCCAGGGCGAAGATCGGCAGGTTGGGTGCACGCAGGCGAGCCAGGCGGATCAGCTCGGCCATGTTCTGCAACAGGTGGGTATTTTCGCCGGCGCCTTCGGCGGCGATCAGCATGCAGGCCAGGCCGTGGTGGGTGGCGGCGACCAGCCGCGCTTCGGCGTGGTCGGCGGCAGCGAGGATGGCAAAGCCGTCCTGGCGCAGTTCCTCGGCAATGCCCCTCACGCGCTCGCCGGCGACGCTGTCAGCCTTGATGGCGCGGTGGACGATGAGGATGGGGAACTTGAGGTCCTTGTACATCAGGTGGCTACCTCCGAAGGACAGGGCGTCCATTTCAGGGTAGTTGAACCTGTGTTTTCAGGGCCGGCCTCTTCGCGGGCACGCCCGCCCCCACAAGAACCCCACTTGCTCAGGCTTTGTGAGATCCCTGTGCGAGCGGGCGTGCCCGCGAAGAGGCCGGTACAGGCTAAGAATCAACCAGCAGGTGTCTCGGTCAAGGCTTGCCACATGGAAGGCCCACCCGACGACTTGGCAATGGCCGCCAGGCGCTCGGCATGCGCCTCCAGCTCTTCGGCACTGGCCATGATCACCCGCCCCGGCGCACGCCCGGTAATCCGGCGGATCTCGCTACCTACAGCCCCCTGCCCGTCACCTTCGGCGTCTGCCCCATGACCAGCCAGCGACAGGCTGGTCTGGCCACCGGTCATCGCCAGGTAGACGTCTGCCAGCAGTTCCGAGTCGAGCAGTGCGCCGTGCAGTTCACGGCCCGAGTTGTCGATATCGTAGCGTTTGCACAACGCATCGAGGCTGTTGCGCTGCCCCGGGTGACGCGAACGTGCCAACAGCAGGGTATCGAGGATGGTGCAATACTGCGAAGCGTCCGCACGGTCGTGCTGGCCGAGCAAGGCGAATTCGTTGTTGATGAAGCCAACGTCGAACGCCGCGTTGTGGATGACCAGGGTAGCGCCCTGGATGAACTCGAAGAACTCCTCAGCTACATCGCCAAAGCGCGGTTTGCCGACCAGGAAGGCATCGGTGATGCCGTGGACGTTGATCGCGCCCTCGTCACTCTCGCGGTCCGGCTGCAGGTAAACGTGGAAGTGCCGCCCGGTCAGGCGCCGGCCGATGACTTCGACACAGCCGATCTCGATGATCCGGTGGCCTTCGCTGACCGGCATACCCGTGGTTTCGGTATCGAGAATGACGAACCGCTTATCTTGCTGCTGCTCCACGCGGGGCGCTCCAACTTGCATCAGTTACAAAGGCGGCAATTGTACCCCAGCTCAACGCTGGGCGCGCACTTCGTCCACGCCACGGTTGGCCAGCTGGTCGGCGCGTTCGTTGCCGGGGTGACCGATATGGCCGCGCACCCACTTCCAGGTCACTTTGTGGCGGTTGACCTGCTCATCAAGTTGCTGCCACAGGTCGGCATTCTTCACCGGCTCCTTGGCCGCCGTCTTCCAGCCGCGCTTCTTCCAGTTGACCATCCACTCGTTGATGCCCTTCATCACGTACTGCGAGTCGGTGGTCAACACCACTTCGCATTCACGCTTCAACGCCATCAACCCCTGGATCGCGGCCATCAGCTCCATGCGATTGTTGGTGGTGTCACGTTCGCCGCCCCACAGTTCCTTCTCGACGCCCTTGTAGATCATCAGGACGCCCCAACCACCCGGGCCGGGGTTGCCCTTGCAGGCACCATCGGTAAACATCTCGACGCTTTCGCTCATGTACCACTCATGTTCAGTGCTTTTCAGTATCAGGGTTCCCCGCCGTGCGGTTGACCTTGGCCAGCGGCAGCGGCAGCAACTTGCCCATCGGTTCGCGGCGCTCCGGGCGCAGCGGCCGCAGGCCGACCACCATCTTGCGCGCCACCAGCAGGTACACGCCGCCACCCGAGCTTTGCCAGCCACCTGCCAGCCGTTCCCAGCCCTCCAGGCGTTGCTGCCAGGCCGGTGAGGCAAGCGGCGGACGATAGCACCCGAAGCGGCGTTTCTCCAGCGCGAAGCCCAGCAGGTTGAGCCAGTCCCCCACCCGCGACGGCGAGATGCAGCGGGCCTTGCGCAACGCCCCGTGGCTGAAGAAATGGCGCATGCCCCAGCTGCTCCACGGGTTGATCCCGACAATCAGCAGATGCCCGCCCGGGCGCACGGCGCTGGCGGCCTCGCGCAGCAGGCCATGGGGCGAGAGGCAGAAATCCAGGCCATGTTGCAGCACAACCACGTCGGCAGCATGCTCGCTCAGCGGCCAGGCCTGTTCCTCGCACACAATCTCCACCCCAGGCAGCGGCGCGCCGAGGCGCACGTTGCGCTGCACCTGGGGCGCGCTCGGTGGCGGCTCGGCACAAGGCCCGTAATGCACAAGGTACCCGCCGAAGAAGCGGCCCAGCTCTTCTTCCAGCAGTTTTTCCTCCTCCTTGAGCATCAGCTGGCCGAGTGGGCCGTTGAACCACTCACGGGCCAGGCTGATAAGCTTGACCCAGTCCGGGTCGGCCTGGGCAAAGGCTTGGTCGGTCATTGCGCTCTCCCTCGAAGGTTCTCGCACCGCGCCATCGCGGCTAAGATGCCCTCATGTCCCACGCTAGGCGAATCGGATCCGCACCATGATACAGATCGATGCTCTCCCCGCTTTCTCCGACAACTACATCTGGTTGTTACAGGATACTGCCAAACGCCGCTGCGCGGTGGTCGACCCAGGTGACGCCGGCCCGGTGGAACGCTGGCTGGCGGCCAATCCCGAGTGGGTGCTCAGCGATATCCTGATTACCCACCACCACAACGACCATGTCGGCGGCGTGGAACGGCTCAAGCAACTGACCGATGCGCGTGTCTGCGGCCCGGCCCACGAACGTATCCCCTGCCGCGACCTGGCGCTGGACGAAGGCGATCAGGTTACCGTGCTGGGCGTAACCTTCCAGGTGCTGGCAGTACCCGGCCACACCCTGGGGCATATCGCGTTTTTCAGCGACCAGCCGGCAACGCCCGTGCTGTTCAGCGGCGACACCCTGTTCGCCGCCGGATGCGGTCGCATGTTCGAGGGTACACCCGAACAGATGCAACCCGCCCTCGCCCGGCTAGCGGCGCTGCCGGCGCAAACAGAAGTGTACTGCGCCCACGAATACACCCTCAGCAACCTGCGTTTTGCCAAGGCGGTGGAACCCACCAACCCGCACGTTATAAAGCGGTTCGAGGACGTTACCCGTTTGCGCGCCGACAATCGCATCACCTTGCCATCAACCATTGGCCTGGAACGGCTGACCAACCCCTTCCTGCGCACCTCTGAAACATTAGTTAAACAAAAAGCAGACGAATGGAAGGGACATCCAAACGACTCGCAGGTCACTGTTTTTGCTGCCTTGAGGTCTTGGAAGGACACCTTCTGATAACCGCAAGATATATCGCAAGTGATGGTCAAAGGTTGACCAGGTCCGGAGCGGTTTCTAGAATCGCCGAAATTTTTCGCCCGGATACCTGTGTCAGCCGATGTCTTCCCGTAGCCGCAGAACCTCTCATTCCGTCGCCCTGACGCGCCTGGCCCAAATCAGTGCGCTGGCCCTGGCCGCCACCTTGGTGGGCTGCCAGAGCACCCGTCAGCTCGACGAATCCGAAAGCGTTCGCGCGCACAACTACCAGGCGCGGATCAAGCACAAACCTTCACCGCTGCTGGTCAAGCCGGCCGAGCAGGCACCGCAGGATGTCTGGGAGCGCATGCGCCAGGGCTTCGCACTGCAGGATGGCATCGACGTCAACCCGCGTATCGAGCAGCAACGCCTGTGGTTCGCCAGCAACCCGAGCTTCATCGAAAGCGCCGGCGAGCGTGGCAGCCTCTACCTGCATTACATTGTCGAGCGCCTTGAAGAGCGCGACATGCCGCTGGAACTGGCGCTGCTGCCAGCCATCGAAAGCGCCTACAACCCGATGGCCTACTCGCGCGCCCACGCGGCGGGCATGTGGCAGTTCATCCCGTCCACCGGCCGCCACTTCAACCTGCGCCAGACCAACTTCTACGACGGTCGTCGCGACGTCACCGCCTCGACCAACGCGGCACTGGACTACCTGTCCCGCCTGCACGACATGTTCAACGGCGACTGGCTGCTGGCTCTGGCCGCCTACAATGCCGGTGAAGGCACGGTCAGCCGCGCCATGGAGCGCAACGAAAAACTCGGCCTGCCAACCGACTACTGGAACCTGCCGCTGCCACAGGAAACCCGCGACTACGTGCCCAAGCTGCTGGCCCTGTCGCAGGTGGTGCTCACCCCTGAAGCCTACGGCGTGAACCTGAACCCGATCGCCAACGAACCCTACTTCGAGGCGGTAGCGATCAACGACCGCCTCGACCTGTCACGGGTGGCAGCCTTTGCCAACATCGACGAAGACGAGCTGATCCAGCTCAACCCTGCCTTCAAGAAGCGCATGACCGTGGACGGCCCGCAACAGTTGCTGGTACCGACCGCCAAGGCGCAACTGCTGAGTGACAGCCTGTCCAACCTCAAGCCCGAGCAACTGGTGAGCCTGCAGCCGAACAAGGCGGTGTTCGCCCGCGCTGTGGCCGAGGCCCAGGCGCCGGTTGCAGCGCGTAGCTACCGGGTGAAGCGTGGCGACAACCTGGGTGCCATCGCCAAGGCCAACCGCGTGTCGGTCAAGGACATCAAACGCTGGAACCGCCTGTCCGGCAACAGCGTGCGCGCCGGCCAGGTACTGGCCCTGCGCGGTGGCAGTGCACCGAGCGCCGCTGGCAACCGGGTGGCGGCATCCGGTAAGCGTTCCACGCAATACAAGGTACGCAAGGGCGACTCGCTGTACCTGGTGGCCAAGCGCTTCAACGTGGAAATGCAGCACCTCAAGCGCTGGAACCCGCGCAGCGGCCACGCCCTCAAGCCAGGCCAGACCCTGACCGTCTACCTCTCGCATTGAAAGCGACAAGCTGAAAAGCTACAAGCGGCAAGAACAAAGCAAATCGCATGCGCCCCGCTTTTTCTTGCAGCTTGAAGCTTGAAGCTTGCAGCTCTCTTTTTCCAACCCCACCAAGCTGTTACTGTACCCCGATCAAAGCCCAACGCCTCTGGATCGGATGCCGACTTGATACGTCCCCTCCTGCTGTCACTCAGCCTGGCCTTGAGCTTTCCCGCAGCCGCGATGGTGAGCGAAAGCCACGGATACGCGCAGTTCGGCACGCTCAAGTACCCAGCCACCTTCACCCATTTCGACTGGGTCAACCCGCAAGCGCCCAAAGGCGGCACCTTGCGGGCCATGGCTTTTGGTACGTTCGATACCCTCAACCCCTACACTTTCAAGGGGTCGAGCCCGATTACCACGCCCAATTTCCAGCAATACGGCATCAGCGAGCTGAACGAGCCACTGATGGTCGGCACCGGCCAGTACGACCCGTCCGGCGACGAGCCGACCTCCAGCTACGGCCTGATCGCCCGCTCGGTGGAGTACAGCGAAGATCGCAGCTGGGTCGTGTTCAACCTGCGCCCGGAAGCCCGCTGGCATGACGGCCAGCCGATCACCTCGGCAGACGTGGCCTTTTCCTACCGCACCCTGCTCAAGGACGGCCACCCGATCTACCGCACCAACCTGCAGGAAGTGCAACGGGTGGACATCCTCGGACCGCTGCGTATCCGCTTCGTGTTCAAGCGCGCCGGCAACCCGCTGCTGATCCTGCGCCTGGGCGAGATGCCGGTGCTGCCCAAGCACTACTGGCAAAAGCGCGATTTCAAGGCGACCACCTTCGAGCCACCGCTGGGCAGCGGCCCCTACCGCATCACCGAAGTTCAGCCCGGCCGCCGGCTGGTGTTCGAGCGGGTGAAGAACTACTGGGGCAAGGACCTGGCAGTCAACCGTGGCAAGTACAACTTCAAGCGCGTGGAGTACGAGTTCTACCGCGACGCCACCGTTGCCTTCGAAGCCTTCAAGGCCGGCGAATTCGACATCTATATCGAGCACCAGGCCAAGAACTGGGCCAACGGCTACAACTTCCCGGCCGTGCGCCGTGGCGAGGTCATCAAGGCCCAGATCCCGCACCAGATCCCGACGCAAACCCAGGGCCTTTTCATGAACAGCCGCCGCGCCACCTTCAGCGACCCACGGGTGCGCCAGGCGCTGGGGCTGATGCTCGACTTCGAGTGGACCAACCGCGCCCTGTTCAGCAGCGCCTACCGTCGCTCGACCAGCTTTTACCCCAACAGCGAGTTCGCCGCCAGCGGCCTGCCCACCGGCAAGGAATGGTTGTTGCTGGCTCCGTTCCGCGACCAGCTGCCGGCCAAGCTGTTCAGCGAACCCTACAAGGTCAGCCAGACCGATGGCCGCGGTATCAGCCGCCAGACCCTGCGCCAGGCCCTGGGCCTGCTTGCCGAGGCCGGCTGGAAGCTCAATGGCCAGCGCCTGGTCGACAGCAAGGGCCAGCAGCTGCGCATGGAACTGCTGCTGGTAAACCCCAACCTTGAACGCATCCTGCAACCTTATGTCGAAAATCTGTCCAGCATCGGCATCGATGCGCGCTTGCGCACCGTGGACCGCGCCCAGTACAAACAACGCCTGGACCAGTTCGATTTCGACATGATTCTGATGACCCTGAACCAGACCCTTAGCCCCGGCCTCGAACAGTGGCTGTACTTCCATTCCAGCCAGGCCGCCACCAAGGGCAGCAAGAACTATGCGGGGGTCAGGGACCCGGTGGTCGACCACCTGCTCGACACCCTGCTGGCTGCGCGTACCCGCGACGACCAGATCGCCGCCGCCCGCGCCCTGGACCGTGTGCTTTCATGGCAGTACTACATGATCCCCAACTGGTACCTCGACAATCATCGCCTGGCCTACCGCAACCGGTTCGCCTTCGTCACCACGCCGCCCTACACCCTGGGGCTGAACAGCTGGTGGATCAAGACTTCGGAGAAAGCCCAATGACGCCAACGCACCCACTGCGCCGGCTGGCAGGCAGCCTGTTGCTCGCCTGCCTGAGCCTTCCCGCCCTGGCCGCACCGCAACACGCGCTCACCCTGTATGACGAGCCCCCCAAGTATCCCGCCAACTTCAAGCACTTCGACTACGTCAACCCGGATGCGCCCAAGGGCGGTACCTTCCGCCAGTCCAGCTTCGGCGGCTTCGACAGCCTCAACCCGTTCATCAACAAAGGCGTGTCGGCCGAGAACATCAGCATCATCTACGACACCCTGATGCGCCAGAGCCAGGACGAGCCGTTCACCGAATACGGCCTGGTGGCCGGCAAGATCGAAAAGGCCCCCGACAACAGCTGGGTGCGCTTCTACCTGCGCCCCGAAGCGCGCTTCCACGACGGCCACCCGATGCGTGCCGAAGACGTGGTATTCACCTTCAACGCGTTGATCAAGGACGGTGCGCCGCTGTACCGCCAGTACTATGCCGACGTCGCCGAGGTGGTCGCCGAAGACCCGCTCAAGGTGCTGTTCACGTTCAAGCACAAGGGTAACCGCGAGCTGCCGCTGATTCTCGGCCAACTGCCAGTGCTGCCCAAGCACTGGTACGCAAACCGCGACTTCAACCGCGGCAACCTGGAAATCCCGCTGGGCAGCGGGCCGTACAAGGTCGCCGATGTAAAAGCCGGGCGCTCGGTGCGCTACGAGCGGGTCAAGGATTACTGGGCCAAGGACCTGCCGATCAACCGCGGGTTCTATAACTTCGATGCCATGACGTTCGACGCCTACCGCGACACCACTGTCGCGCTGGAAGCACTCAAGGCCGGGGCGTTCGACTACGCGCTGGAGGTCAGTGCAAAAAACTGGGCCACCGCTTACAACGTGCCCGCCGTGCGCGACGGCCGCCTGATCAAGGAAGAGCTGCCCAACGGCAACCCCACCGGCATGCAAGGTTTCATTTTCAATATCCGCCGCCCGGTGTTCCAGGACATACGCGTGCGCCAGGCCCTGAGCCTGCTGCTGGACTACGAGTGGACCAACAAACAGCTGTTCAACGGCGCCTACACCCGCACCGGCAGCTACTTCGACAACTCGGAAATGGCCGCCCAGGGCCTGCCCAGCGCCAGCGAGCTGAAGATCCTCGAACCGCTGCGTGGCAAAGTCCCCGAACAGGTCTTCACCGAGGCCTTCAAGAACCCGGTCAGCGATGGCAGCGGCATGATCCGCGAGCAACAGCGCCAGGCCTACAAGCTGCTTCAGGAAGCCGGTTGGAAAATCGTCGACGACAAAATGGTCGACGCGCAGGGTAAACCGGTCAGCATCGAGTTCCTGCTGGCACAAACCGAGTTCGAACGCATCCTGCTGCCGTTCAAGCGTAACCTTGCCGACCTCGGCATCGACCTGAACATCCGTCGGGTCGACGTTTCCCAGTACATCACCCGCCTGCGTTCGCGTGACTACGACATGATCGTTGGCGGCTACCCGCAGTCCAACTCGCCGGGCAACGAGCAGCGCGAGTTCTGGTCCAGCGCCGCCGCCGACAACCCCGGCAGCCGCAACTTCATCGGCCTGCGCGACCCGGCTATCGACCAACTGGTGGAAGAGCTGATCAACGCCGATTCGCGCCAGAGCCTGGTCGACCACTGCCGCGCCCTCGACCGGGTGCTGCTGTGGGGCTACTACGTGATCCCCAACTGGCACATCAAGACCTGGCGCGTGGCCTACTGGAACCACATCGGCCACCCGGATGTTTCGCCCAAGTACGACATCGGGATCGATACCTGGTGGATCAAGCCCGGGGTAACCCCGGCGGTCAGCGAAGCCCCTGCGGACGAGGCCAACTAAGATGCTGGCCTACATCCTGCGCCGCCTGCTGCTGATCATCCCGACCCTGTTCGGCATCCTGATCATCAACTTCATCATCGTCCAGGCCGCCCCCGGCGGCCCGGTCGAGCAGATGATCGCCAAGCTCGAAGGTTTCGAAGGCGCCACCAGCCGCATTGCCGGTGGCGGTGCCGAAGTCTCCGTGGCCGGCTCCAACTACCGCGGCGCCCAGGGCCTGGACCCGGCGCTGATCGCCGAAATCGAGCGCATGTACGGCTTCGACAAGTCGCCGCCCGAACTCTTGTGGATCATGATCAAGAACTACGCCCGGCTGGACTTCGGCGACAGCTTCTTCCGCGATGCCAAGGTCGTCGACCTGATTATCGAGAAAATGCCCGTGTCGATCTCGCTGGGGCTGTGGAGCACGCTGATCATGTACCTGATCTCGATCCCGCTGGGCATCGCCAAGGCGGTGCGCCACGGCAGCCACTTCGACGTGTGGACCAGCTCGGCAATCATCGTCGGCTACGCCATCCCGGCGTTCCTGTTCGCCATCCTGCTGATCGTGCTGTTCGCCGGCGGCAGCTATTTCGACTGGTTCCCGCTGCGCGGCCTCACCTCCAACAATTTCGACGAGCTGAGCACCACCGGCAAGGTGCTGGACTACTTCTGGCACCTGGTGCTGCCGATCACCGCACTGGTCATCGGCAACTTCGCCACCATGACCCTGCTGACCAAGAACAGCTTCCTCGACGAGATCAACAAACAATACGTGGTCACCGCCAAGGCCAAAGGCCTGAGCCGGCCACGGGTGCTGTATGGCCACGTGTTCCGCAATGCCATGCTGTTGGTGATCGCCGGCTTCCCTTCGGCGTTCATCGGCATCTTCTTCACCGGCTCCTTGCTGATCGAGGTGATCTTCAGCCTCGACGGCCTGGGGCTTATGAGTTTCGAAGCGGCCATCAACCGCGACTACCCGGTGGTCTTCGGCACCCTGTTCATCTTCACCCTGCTGGGGCTGGTGGTGAAACTGATCGGCGACCTGACCTACACCCTGGTCGATCCACGCATCGACTTCGCCAGCCGGGAGCACTGACATGGCCTTGTCCCCCCTCAACCGCCGGCGCTTCGAGCGCTTCAAGGCCAACCGCCGTGGCTGGTGGTCGCTGTGGCTGTTCCTGATCCTGTTCGGCCTGAGCCTGGGCGCCGAGCTGATCGCCAACGACAAGCCAATTGCCGTGCGCTACGACGGCGAGTGGTACTTCCCGGCGTTCAAGCGCTACCCGGAAACCACCTTCGGCGGCGAGTTCCCGCTGGAAGCCAACTACAAGAGCCCCTACATCCGCGAGCTGCTGGAAAAGAAAGACAGCTTCGTGCTGTGGGCGCCCATCCCGTTCAGCTACCAGAGCATCAACTACGACCTGCGCGTGCCCGCGCCGGCACCGCCCTCGGCGGACAACTGGCTGGGCACCGACGACCAGGGCCGCGACGTACTGGCGCGGGTGATCTACGGCTTCCGCATTTCGGTGCTGTTTGCCCTCACCCTGACCGTGGCCAGCTCCATCGTCGGCGTCATTGCCGGCGCTTTGCAGGGCTTTTATGGCGGCTGGGTCGACCTGGCCGGGCAACGTTTTCTGGAGATCTGGTCCGGCCTGCCAGTGCTGTACCTGTTGATCATCCTGGCGAGCTTCGTGCAGCCCAACTTCTGGTGGTTGTTGGGCATCATGCTGCTGTTCTCGTGGATGAGCCTGGTGGACGTGGTACGCGCCGAGTTCCTGCGCGGGCGCAACCTGGAATACGTGCGCGCCGCCCGCGCCTTAGGCATGCGCAACGGCGCGATCATGTACCGGCACATCCTGCCCAACGCCATGATCTCGACCATGACCTTCATGCCGTTCATCCTCACCGGGGCCATCGGCACCCTCACCGCCCTGGACTTCCTCGGCTTCGGCCTGCCCGCCGGTTCGCCATCGCTGGGCGAACTGGTGGCCCAGGGCAAGTCCAACCTGCAGGCGCCGTGGCTGGGCATCAGCGCCTTTGCCGTGCTGGCGCTGATGCTGAGCCTGCTGGTGTTCATCGGCGAATCCGCCCGCGATGCCTTCGACCCGAGGAAGTGACATGAGTGAACAGAACCTGATCGAAGTGCGCGACCTGGCCGTTGAGTTTGTGACCGGGGACCAGGTCAACCGCGTGGTCGACGGCATCAGCTTCGACATCCGCAAGGGCGAGACCTTGGCCCTGGTGGGCGAAAGTGGCTCGGGCAAGTCCGTCACCGCGCACTCGATCCTGCGCCTGCTGCCCTACCCCTTGGCCCGCCACCCCAGCGGCAGCATCCGCTACGAAGGCAAAGACCTGCTCCAGCAGAACGAGAAGACCCTGCAACGCATTCGCGGCAACCGCATTGCGATGATCTTCCAGGAGCCGATGACCTCGCTCAACCCGCTGCACTGTATCGAAAAACAGATCAACGAGATCCTTTTGCTACACAAGGGCCTGACCGGCAAGGAAGCGACGGCACGCACGTTGGAGTTGCTGGAACTGGTCGGTATTCCCGAACCACAAAAGCGTTTGAAGGCCCTGCCCCACGAGCTGTCGGGCGGGCAACGCCAGCGGGTGATGATTGCCATGGCGCTGGCCAACGAGCCGGAGTTGCTGATTGCGGATGAGCCGACCACAGCGCTGGACGTGACCGTGCAGTTGAAGATCCTCGACCTGCTCAAGGACCTGCAGGCGCGCCTGGGCATGGCGCTGTTGCTGATCAGCCATGACCTGAACCTGGTACGCCGCATCGCCCACCGCGTCTGCGTGATGCAGCGCGGGCAGATTGTCGAGCAGGCCGAATGCGCCACGCTGTTCAGTGCTCCGCAGCACCATTACACGCAGATGCTGATCAATGCCGAGCCCAGCGGGCTGCCTGCGCACAACCCGGTGGGCGCGCCGTTGCTTGAAGTGGATGACCTAAAGGTGTGGTTCCCGATCAAGAAGGGGCTGCTGCGGCGCACCGTTGACCATGTGAAGGCGGTGGACGGGGTCAACTTCAGCCTGCCGCAAGGGCAGACGCTAGGGATTGTTGGCGAGTCCGGGTCGGGCAAGTCGACGCTCGGCTTGGCTATCCTGCGGTTGATTTCCAGCCAGGGTGGCATTCATTTCCATGGGCAGAATTTGCAAGGGCTGAACCAGAAGGCCGTGCGGCCGCTACGCCGGGAAATGCAGGTGGTGTTTCAGGACCCGTTCGGCAGCCTGAGCCCGCGCATGTGCGTGGCGGACATCGTGGGTGAAGGGTTGCGCATTCACGGCATTGGTACGGCGCAAGAGCAGGAAGCGGCGATAATCGCAGCGCTGGAGGAAGTGGGGCTGGACCCGCGTACACGGCATCGCTATCCCCATGAGTTTTCCGGTGGGCAGCGCCAGCGCATAGCCATTGCCCGGGCGTTGGTGTTGAAGCCCGCGCTGATACTGCTGGATGAGCCCACCTCCGCGCTGGACCGCACAGTACAACGGCAGGTGGTGGAATTGCTGCGTAATTTGCAGCAGAAGTACAACCTGACCTACCTGTTCATCAGCCATGACCTGGCGGTGGTGAAGGCGTTGAGTCACCAGTTGATGGTGATCAAGCATGGGCATGTGGTGGAGCAAGGGGATGCACAGGCGATTTTTCATGCGCCACAGCATCCGTATACGCGGCAGTTGCTGGAGGCGGCGTTTTTGGAGGTTGAGGTGGGTTCGCCTTAAGTCTTGTAGCGCCCTCAAGATCGAGCGCCGCCCGCGCGGCGCATCGCGAGCTGCGCTCGCTCCTACGTTTGTTTCGGGCCAATTATTCCTGTGGGATTTGCGCACGGACGCCTTGGCGCATGGCGCGATATCGCGTCGTACACACCAGGCGGTCCTGCGCGCCTGCCACAGGCATTACTGGCCCGAAACAAACGTAGGAGCGAGCGCAGCTCGCGATGCGCCGCTCCTGCCGCGTGTTTTCCGTTGCGGGTGCTCTGGCTGGGCTCTAGTCCCGGCTGCTCGCTGAAGATCAGCGATACAGCTTTGACAGGCTGTAACGGTTAATTCACGCAGGCAGTCTCCGCTTCCACAGAAGACACTCATTTCGCCGTCGGCAAAACCACCTTCCGCCAAGGCGAACACGGCACCCACCCACTGGCATCCCGTGCAGCGATGCCCGCGAGCAAAAGTTCAAATTTCCATAATTTGGCGCCATTATCAGAATTACTGACAACAATCGTCTTTCATCATCAGCCAGCTCGGGCATAAATTCTTTTCCGCCAACTCCCAGCAGAAACGGTAGAGCCTCATGTCCAGCCCACAGCCCCCGTCCGCCTCCCCTGCCCTGACCACGCTGATCAGCCGTTCCGGCCTGCCCAGCCCTTCACTCAGCGAAACGCAGGCACGCGCCGTATTGCAGACGCACTATGGCCTGGAGGGTGACCTGACGCCGCTGGGTAGCCAGCAGGACCTCAACTTCCGTGTGGAGGCACCACAAGGCCGCTATGTGCTGAAGGCCTGCCACGGCAGCTATGCCCAGCTTGAACTGGAAGCACAGCACGCCGCACTGGCCTTCCTGCACGAACAGGGCTTGCCGGTACCGGCAGTGCGCCCAGCGCGCAATGGCGAAGGCTTGGTGGCACTGGACATCGACGGGCAACCCCTGCGCCTGCGCCTGCTCGACTACATCGAAGGCCAACCGTTGACTCGCCTCAAGCACATGCCGCCACGCCTGGTGGCTGAACTGGGCGGGCTTTGTGCGAAGCTGAACAAGGCCCTGGCCGACTTCGATCACCCAGGGCTTGTACGCACCCTGCAATGGGACCCGCAACATGCCGAAGCGCTGATCGATCACCTGCTGCCGGTGCTGCAAGACAGTGCCCAGCGCGCCCGCATCGAGCAGGCTACCCGCCAGGCCAGCGAGCGCCTGCTGCCGCTGGTTGATCGACTGCCGAGCCAGGCCGTGCACCTGGACCTCACCGACGACAACACCGTGTGGGCCCGCGACAGCGAGCGCCAGTGGCAACTGCAAGGGGTGATCGACTTCGGTGACCTGATACGCACCTGGCGTATCGCCGACTTGTCAGTGACCTGCGCAGCATTGCTGCACCACGCCGAGGGCGACCCGCTGCGCATCCTGCCGGCGATCAGCGCCTATCAGGTGCTCAACCCACTGACCGAGGCCGAACTGCGAGCCCTGTGGCCACTGGTGATCAACCGGGCAGCTGTACTGGTATTGAGCAGCGCGCAGCAACTGGCCGTGGACCCCGGCAACCAGTACACCCGCGACAACGTGGCCCATGAATGGGAAATCTTCGACACCGCCACTGCCGTGCCTTTCGCGCTAATGGAGGCCGCCATCCTGCAGGCGGCGGGCGTGCAGATCGACGTTCCAGACTTGGACCGTTGTGCCCCCCTGCTCCCCGACCTGGCCGGGCAGGAGGTAACGCGGGTCGACCTGGGTGTGCTCAGCCGCCATTGTGAAGCGGGTAACTGGGAGCAACCCGGTTTCGACCAGCACCTGCTGAGCGCGCAAACGGCCCCAGCCTGCACCCTGCATGGGGAGTATCGCCTGTCGCAAACCCATATCGACCGGCCCGAAGAGCCCGCCACCTGCGCCCTTGGCGTTGAGCTGCATGTGCCCAACGGCAGCCAGGTGAAGGCACCCGAAGCTGGCACCTGGCAGCGCCATGGCGACGGCCGCGGTTGCCTGCAAACCGCGCACTGGGCCTTGTGGCTACAGGGCCTAGAAGATGCACCCGCCGATGGGCAGGCGCTGGAAAAAGGCCAGTCGCTGGGCCATAGCTGTGGTTTCCTCAGCGTACAGCTGTGCCTGGACCTTGCCCTACAGCCACCCTTCTTCGCCACCCCGTCCCACGCCGACGCCTGGCTGGCCCTATGCCCGTCGCCGGCCGCGCTGCTGGACCTGGACTGCGATGCCGAGCCGCTGCCCGACCCACAGGCCCTGCTGGCTCGCCGCGACGCCAGCTTTGCCCGCTCGCAGAAGCACTACTACGCGCAACCGCCACACATCGAGCGCGGCTGGCGCAACTACCTGATCGACATGCAGGGCCGTTCGTACCTGGACATGCTCAACAACGTCGCGGTACTGGGCCACGGCCACCCGCGCATGGTCGCCGAGTCGGCGCGGCAGTGGTCGCTGCTGAACACCAACTCGCGCTTCCACTACGCGGCCATCACCGAGTTCTCCGAACGCCTGCTGGACCTGGCGCCCGAGGGCTTCGACCGGGTGTTCATGGTCAACAGCGGCACCGAGGCCAATGACCTGGCCATTCGCCTGGCCTGGGCCTACAGCGGCGGGCGCGACCTGTTGAGCGTGCTGGAGGCCTACCACGGCTGGTCGGTGGCCACCGACGCCATCTCCACGTCCATTGCCGACAACCCGCAAGCCCTGGAAACCCGCCCGGACTGGGTACACCCGGTCGAAGCGCCGAACACCTTCCGCGGCCGTTTCCGCGGTGGCGACAGCGCGGCTGACTACCTGCGCGACGTCGACGCCAAGCTGGCCGACCTCAATGCCCGTGGCCGCCAGCTGGCGGGCATCATCTGCGAGCCCGTGTACGGCAACGCTGGCGGCATTTCGTTGCCGGCCGGTTATCTGCGCGACGCTTACGCCAAGGTCCGCGCCCGCGGCGGCGTGTGCATCGCCGACGAAGTGCAGGTGGGTTATGGCCGCTTGGGCGAATACTTCTGGGGCTTCGAGGAGCAAGGCGTGGTGCCCGACATCATCACCATGGCCAAGGGCATGGGCAACGGCCAGCCGTTGGGCGTGGTCATCACCCGCCGCGAAATCGCTGAAGCGCTGGAGGCCGAGGGTTACTTCTTCTCCTCGGCCGGTGGCAGCCCGGTCAGCTGCCGCATCGGCATGGCGGTGCTGGACGTGATGCAGGAAGAAGGCCTGTGGGACAACGCCCGCGACACCGGGCGCTACTTCAAGGCCCGCCTGCAGGCGCTGGTCGACAAGCATCCGCTGGCGGGTGCGGCGCATGGCTCGGGCTTTTACCTGGGGCTGGAGCTGGTGCGTAACCGCGAAACGCTGGAGCCGGCCACCGAAGAAACCATGGCCCTGTGCGACCGCCTGCGTGAGCTGGGTATCTTCATGCAACCCACCGGCGACTACCTGAACATTCTCAAGATCAAGCCGCCAATGTGCACCACCCGGGCGAGCGTGGACTACTTTGTCGACAGCATTGACCGGGTGCTGGGCGAGGGGCTGTAAGATTGGGATGAAGGCCTAGAGGTGCCTGCCTTGGGTTTTGCGGTGGCGCACAGATCGAGCGCCGCGCGGGCGGCGCTCGATCTCACAGGCGCTGCAAACACCCCGCCAAACACCCCAAAACCCACAATGCATGTTCAAATACACACCCCATGCTTGCACCACCATGATCAGGTTTACTGACAATGGCCTTTTCCAGCGATTCCCTGGCAATATTCCTCGCCGTGCTCGATGCCGGCTCGTTCTCGGCCGCCGCCCGCAAGCTGGGCCGTGTACCCTCGGCAGTGAGTATGGCAGTCGCCCAGCTGGAAGCAGAACTGGACCTGGTGCTCTTCGATCGGGCCACTCGCAAGGCCTTGCCCACCAGCGCCGCCCTGGCGCTGGAGCCGCAAGCCAGGCAGGTGATCTGCCAGCTCAACCTGCTCGACGCCCAGGCCCTGCAACTGCACAAGGGCCTGGAAAAGCGCCTGACCATCGCCATGGCCCCCGAACTGCAAACCGGCCGCTGGAGCCAGCCACTGGAAATTTTGGCCCAGGAGTTCCCCAGCCTGGAAATCGAGGTGCGCTCGGCGACGCAGACCGAAGCCGTTCGCTTACTGCATGAAGGCAGCGTGCAACTGGCGCTGGTGTTCGAGCGGCCCGGTATCGACGAGCGTGAGTCATTCCTGGAAGCCGGCAGCCAGTTACTGGTAGCCGTTGCATCCCCCCGCCACCCCGCCGGGCAGAACAGCGGCACACCGTTGCCCGAAGAGGCCGTTGCCGAACAACGGCAGATCATCGTGGCCTCGGGCAAGGCCACCGGGTCAGACCCGCGCATGGTGCTGTCGCGGCGCATCTGGCTGACCGACAGCTACCTGGCCACGCTGGACCTGGTGCAGTCCGGCCTGGGCTGGGCCTACCTGCCGCAGCCGCTGGTCGAACCGCTGATTGCTTCAGGTGCGCTGGCCGAGGTGCGCTTCGACAACATGGCCAGTCGCTTGCGCCTGTGGGTAGACATCATCTGGATCAAGTCGCGACCGCTGGGTCTGGGGGCAAGGCGCTATCTGGATGTGATGCGCCAATGCTTTGAAACAGAATCACCGAGGTCGTGACGCAGACGCAGCTACGCTTCGAGCACCACCCTGCACCGTGTTGGATTTTTCGCCGGTAAGCCCACTCCCACAGAGTCGGCGTGAATCCGGATCAAACGGCCGGCGCCACCAACCTGTACCCCACTCCCGCCTCGGTAATGATAAAGCGAGGTGCTGTGGGGTCGTCCCCCAGCTTCTGGCGCAGATGCCCGACCACGATCCGCAAGTAATGGGTGTCTTCCACATGGGTAGGCCCCCAGATGTCCTTGAGCAACTGCTGCTGGGTAATCACCCGCCCCGGATGCCCGGCCAACAGCGCCAGCAAGGCGTACTCCTTGCGCGTCAGCGCCACCTCGACGCCCTCCAGCGTCACCCGGCGGAAGGCAAAATCCACGGTCAACGGCCCGAAGCTGGCCGCCACCTCCGAACCACCGGTCTGCGGCACCTGGCGCAGCAGGGCACGCACCCGCGCCAAGAACTCCTGGATGCCGAACGGCTTGGTCACATAGTCGTTCGCCCCGCCATCCAGCGCATCCACCTTCTGGACCTCACTGGCGCGTACCGACAACACCATCACCGGCACCGCACTCCACTCGCGCAGCTCACGCAGCACCTGCTGGCCGTCCATGTCCGGCAAGCCCAGGTCGAGCACCACCAGGTCCGGCTTGCCCAATGCTGCCTGAGTGAGCCCCTCCTCACCGGTTGCCGCTTCGATCACCTTGTAGCCCTGGGAGGCCAGGCTGATGCGCAGGAACTTGCGGATCTGCGGTTCATCGTCGATGACCAACAGGGTGGCGGACTGGCTCATGGGGTTTCGCTTTCGGCTTCAGGTTGAGGGGGCAGTGGCAAGCATAGAGTGATGCCGGTGCCCTGGCCATCGATGCCTTCGCCTACCAGAATCTGCCCGCCATGGGCGCCGATCATGCCCTGGCAGATGGCCAGGCCCAGGCCGGTACCCTGCCCGCCACGGTCACCACGGGCAGCGGTGTAGAACATGTCGAAGATCTTCTCGCGGTCGGCCACCGGAATGCCGGGGCCTTGGTCAAGGACGGCAAAACGCAACTGCATGTCCTGCACCGATACGTGGAGTTCAAGCCGACCATTGGCCGGCGAGAACCGTGCCGCGTTTTCCAGCACGTTGACCAGCGCCTGCTCGATCAGCGCTGCATGCACGAACAGCAGCGGCAGCTCGGCCGGCACATCAGTGTGCACACGCAACGGGGCGAGCACTACGCGCAGGCGGTTGAGCGCACTGCCAGCGATGTCACCCGGAGCCACCCAGTCGCGTGCCAGCTTGAGTCCGCCGTGGCCCAGGCGGGTCATGTCCAACAGGTTCTGAATGTAGCGGTCGAGGCGCTCGGCCTCGTTGCGGGTGCCGTCCAACAGCTCACGGCGGTCTTCAGGCGGGATGGCCTCGCCCAACGCCAGCAGGCTGTCGATGCTGCCACGCATGGCGGTCAACGGCGTGCGCAAGTCGTGGGAAACGGACGCCAGCAAGGCACTGCGCAACTGCTCGGTTTCGCCATGCAGGCGTGCGGCCTCCAGCTGCTCGGCCAGACGGGCGCGGGCCAACGCCTGTGCCAGCGGCTGGCCAAGGGCGGTGAGCAGGCGCCGGCGCGGGTCGCTGAGCGGCTGGCCGGAACGCGGGCGTACACCGAGCAGGGCCAGGGGTTGTTCGTCTACCGCCAGCGGCCACCACCACCAGCGGCCATTGGGCAGGGTGTCACTGCCATGGCCGGCGGCCTGGCCATGCTGCCAGGCCCATTGCGCGGCGGCGCGTTCGTTGTCGCTAAAGGCGTGGGCTTCACCACTGGCCACTTGCAGCTGGCCTTCGGCGTTGCGCTCCAGCAGGCACACCTGCATATCCTGCCAGCCATCCAGATGCTGGCCGGCGGCATTGAAGACGGCCTGGCGGTCGGTGGCCACCGTCAACCGGCGCGACAGGTCGAGCAACTGGCTGGTTTGTGCCTGGGTCTCGCGCAGCGCCTGCAGCTGGCGACGCTGGCGGGCGGCCAGGTTGCCGGTTAGCGCGGCCATCAGTAGGAAAAACACCAGCGTCAGCACATCTTCTTCACGCTGGATGCTGAACGAGAAATTGGGCGGAATGAACAGGAAATCGTAAGTCAGGAACGACAACGCAGCACAGGCCAGCGCAGGCCCCAGGCTGCTGCGTACCGCCACCAGCAACACCGCCGCCAGGAACACCAGCGATATGTTTGGCAACGCCAGCACACTCGACACCGCCCAGGACAGGCCTGCTGCCATGACGGTGGCCAGTAGCGCCAGCAGGTAATGCCGCCACACCCACACCCGCCGCACCGCCGAACGCGGCGCTTGCGGCTGCACATCGCGGTCCAGCACGTTGATTTCCAGGCCATGGCTCTCACGCAACAGCCGCGCAGCCACCCCGGCACCGAACAGGCGCCGGCGCAGTCGGTCGCGGGACTGCCCGACCAGCACCAGGCTGGCCCGTCGTTCGGCAGCATGCTGGATCAACGTGCGCGCCACTTCGCCGGCACGCAGCACCACCACCTCCCCGCCCATGCGCTCGGCCAGTTGCTGCGCAGCCTGCAGGCGATGGCGGGCGGTTTCGTCACGCAGGCGGCCGTTGTCCACATGCACCATGCTCCAGGGCAGGTGGCGGCGCTGGGCCACGCGGCTGGCATGACGCACCAGGCGCTCGGCCTGGTCGTCGCCATCCACGCCCACCAGCAGCCGGCCACGCAAGGCGGGGGCCTCCTGGCCGCGCTGGCGATAGCCATGGGCCAGGTCGGCATCGACCTGCGCGGCGGCAGTCTGCATGGCCAGTTCGCGCAGGGCGGTCAGGTTGGTTTGCGAGAAATACGCGTCGATCGCGGCCCGCGCCTGCTCCGGTACGTACACCTTGCCTTCGCGCAAGCGTTCGAGCAGGTCACGCGGCGGCAGGTCGATCAGCACCAGCTCGAAGGCTTCCTGCAACACCCAGTCCGGCAAGGTTTCGCGTACGAGCACGCCGGTAATGTCGCGCACCTTGTCGTTTAGGCTTTCCAGGTGCTGGACGTTGACCGTGGTGTACACGTCGATGCCGGCGGCCAGCAATTCCTGCACGTCCTGCCAGCGCTTGGCGTGCCGGCTGCCGGGGGCATTGGTGTGGGCCAGTTCGTCGACCAGGGCCAGTGTTGGCGCGACCTTGAGCAGGCCGTCGAGGTCCATTTCTTCAAGCGTGACGCCTCGGTACTGGCTGCGCAGCAGGGGCTGCTGCTGAAGGCCGGCGAGCAACGCCTCGGTTTCGGCGCGGCCGTGGGTTTCGACAACCCCCGCCAGCACCTGAACGCCCTGACGTTGCTGGGCGTGGGCGGCCTGGAGCATGGCAAAGGTTTTGCCGACGCCGGGGGCGGCGCCGAGGAACACCTTCAGCCGGCCCCGGCCTGTGCGTGGGAGGGTGGCCAACAGCGCATCGGCGCGGGCGGAATCACTCATGTTTCATCCTTCAGAATCTGCGACGGTCGACCAAAGGGCCTGCTTTGCAGGCCTTCGCGGGCACGCCCGCGAAGGGCCGCAAAGCGGCCCCAACATCAGCGGCTCAAATGCTCAAGTGCCTGGTTCAGCGCCAGCACATTGACCACCGGCGGGCCGATCAATGGGTGGAGGGTGGCCTCTTCCACCAAGGCTTGCAAGCGCTCCACCGGCATTTGCCGCGCTGCTGCCACGCGCGGAACCTGATAAGCCACGGCCTCTGGCGGCAGGTGCGGGTCGAGGCCGCTGCCCGAGGTGGTCAGCAACGCCTGCGGCACCGGCCCCTGCTGCGCCCGGTAGAGCGTTGCGGCGTCCCCCTTGACCCGCTCGGCCAGCGCCGGGTTACTCGGCGACAGGTTGCTGGCACCGCTGGCCACCGTGGCGTAAGCACCCGCCGAAGGCCGCGCATGGAACCAGCCATCACCCTCGAATGCCTGGGCGATCAGCGCCGAACCACGCACCTGGCCCTGGTCGTCGCGCACCAGGCTGCCATTGGCCTGTTCCGGGAAAGCGACCTGGGCAATGCCCGTCACCGCCAGCGGATACAGCGCACCCGTCACCAGCGTCATCAACAAAGCCAGGCTCAACGCCGGGCGTACATAAGCATTCATAGCGGCCTCCTCAGACCAGGTTCAGGGCATTGAGCAGCAGGTCGATCAGCTTGATCCCGGCAAACGGCACCACAATGCCGCCCAGCCCGTAGATCAGCAGGTTGCGCCGCAACAGGTGTGCCGCACTGGCCGCCTGCACCCGCACGCCACGCAGCGCCAGCGGGATCAGCGCGATGATGATCAGCGCGTTGAACACGATGGCCGACAGGATCGCGCTCTGCGGGCTGGCCAGGTGCATCAGGTTGAGCACGCCCAGCTGTGGGTAGATGGCGGCGAACAGCGCCGGCAGGATGGCGAAGTACTTGGCCACGTCGTTGGCGATGGAGAAGGTGGTCAGTGCGCCACGGGTGACCAGCAGCTCTTTGCCTACCTGCACCACGTCCAGCAGCTTGGTCGGGTCGCTGTCCAGATCGACCATGTTGGCCGCCTCGCGCGCGGCCTGGGTGCCGTCGTTCATGGCCATGCCCACATCGGCCTGCGCCAGTGCCGGGGCGTCGTTGGCACCGTCGCCGCACATGGCCACCAGGCGGCCGTCGTTCTGCTCCTGGCGAATACGCGCCAGTTTCTTCTCAGGGGTGGCCTCGGCCAGTACGTCATCCACCCCCGCTTCGGCTGCGATGGCGGCGGCGGTAAGTGGGTTGTCGCCGGTCACCATCACCGTGCGAATGCCCAGTTTGCGCAACTCGGCGAAGCGCTCGCGGATACCCGGCTTGACCACGTCCTTGAGGTGGATTACGCCAAGCAGGCGCTTGTCGATGCATACCAGCAGCGGTGTGCCGCCGCTCTGGGCGATGCGCTCCACTTCGCGGGCCAGCGCCGGGGGCATTTCCAGCCGTTGCATGCCGACGAACGCCAGTACCGCATCGACGGCGCCCTTGCGGTAGCGGTGCTGCTGGAAGTCGATACCCGACAGACGTGTTTCGGCACTGAAGGCCACTGCCTCGAACTGCCCAGCAGCCGGTTCGATAAAGTCGTGCAGTTGGCGCAGGTACTCGACAATCGACTTGCCTTCGGCGGTGTCATCGGCCAACGAGGCCAGCAGTGCGCCCTCCCCCAATTCCTTGGCGGTAATGCCTGGTGCAGCATGTAGCGCGCTGCAGCGGCGGTTGCCAAAGGTGATGGTGCCGGTCTTGTCGAGCATCAGCGTATGCACGTCACCGGCTGCTTCCACCGCCCGGCCGGAGCGGGCGATGACGTTCAAGCGCACCAGGCGGTCCATGCCGGCGATGCCGATGGCCGACAGCAAGCCGCCGATGGTGGTAGGGATCAGCGTCACCAGCAACGCGGCCAGGAAGATCAGCGGCAGGCTGCCACCCGCGAAGTGGGCAAACGGCTGCAAGGTCACCACCACGATCAGGAAGATCAGCGTCAGGCCGATCAGCAGGATGTCGAGGGCAATCTCGTTCGGCGTTTTCTGGCGCTTGGCGCCTTCGACCAAGGCAATCATGCGGTCGAGGGTCGATTCGCCCGGGTTGCTGGTGATACGGATCAGCAACCAGTCGGAGACCAGCCGGGTATTGCCGGTCACCGCCGAGCGGTCGCCGCCGGACTCGCGGATCACGGGGGCAGACTCACCGGTAATGGCGGCCTCGTTGACCGCTGCGATGCCTTCCAGCACCTCGCCGTCGCCAGGGATCATTTCGCCAGCGACTACGCGCACTACGTCATCTTTGCGCAACGCGCTGGCTGCAATGGTTTCGTAGCTGCCATCACGCTTGCGACGCTGGGCGGTCAAGCCCTGGCTACCCGCCTTGAGGCTGTCGGCGCGGGCCTTGCCACGGCCTTCGGCCAGCGCCTCGGCAAAGTTGGCGAACAGCACGGTAAACCACAGCCACAGGGCGATTTGCACGGCAACGCCGGTACTCACGCCACTGCCGGGGGCAAAGCACAGCACAGTGGTCAACACAGCGGTCAGGGCCACCACCAGCATCACCGGCGAACGTTTGAGCTGGCGCGGGTCGAGCTTGACGAACGCCTGCACCAGCGCCGGGCGCCACAGCGCGGCGAAGCGAGTCTGGTCCTTGGCGGTGTGCCGCGCTTTAACTTCAGGAATGGGCATGTTCATGGTCAGTCCTCAGAAACCCAGGCTCAGGTGTTCGGCGATTGGCCCCAGGGCCAGGGTCGGCAGGAAGGTAAGGCCACCCACCAGCAGGATGGTCACCAGCAGCAGGCCGGTGAACAGCGGGCCATGGGTGGGGAAGCTGTTCTGCCCCTGCGGTGCGCTTTTCTTCGCTGCCAGGCTGCCAGCCAAGGCCAGGATCGGCAGGATGTAGCCGAAGCGGCCGATGAGCATGGCCAGGCCGATCATCAGGTTGTGGTACACCGTGTTGGCACCGAAGCCGGCGAAGGCCGAGCCATTGTTGGCCGTGCCCGAGGTGTAGGCGTACAGCAGCTGGCTGAAACCATGCGCCCCCGGGTTGCTGACTGCACCCGCCGGGCCAGGCAGGCTGGCGGCGATAGCGCCCAGCACCAGCACGCCGACCGGCATCACCAGCAGGGTTGCCACCAGCAACTGCACCTCACGGGCTTGCAGCTTCTTGCCCAGGTATTCGGGGGTGCGACCAATCATCAGCCCGGCCAGGAACACCGCGATCAGCACGAACAGCAGCATCCCGTACAGCCCGGCGCCGACGCCGCCGAAAATCACCTCGCCCACCATCATGTTGACCATCGCCACCATGCTGGTCAGCGGGTTGAGGCTATCGTGCATGGCATTGACCGAGCCGTTGGAGGCAGCAGTGGTGGTGACCGTCCACAACACCGAGCCGGTGGTGCCAAAACGGCTTTCCTTGCCTTCCATGGGGGCCGCCTGTTGCACCTGAGTGCTTTCCAGCGCGGGGTTGGGCTGGTACTCGGACCACAGCGCGGTGCTGCCGCCAATCAGGAACAGGGCAAGCATGCAGGCGAGGATCGCGCGGCTCTGACGCAGGTCCTTCACGTAGTGGCCGAACGTGAACACCAGCGCCACCGGAATGAGGATGATCGACGCCACCTCGAACAGGTTGCTCCAGGCCGTGGGGTTTTCGAACGGATGCGCCGAGTTGACGCCGAAGAAGCCACCGCCGTTGGTACCCAGTTGCTTGATGGCGATCTGGCTGGCGGCCGGCCCCAGCGGAATGGTCTGGTCAGCCCCTTGCAGGGTCAGCGCATGGGCGTAGTCGGCAAAGGTCTGCGGCACGCCCTGCCACACCAGCAGCAGCGCCAGCAGCAGGCACAGCGGCAGCAAGCCATAGAGGGTGGCGCGGGTCATGTCGACCCAGAAATTGCCCACCGTCGTTGCACTGCGCCGGGCAATGCCGCGACACAACGCAACCAGCACGGCCAGGCCGGTGGCGGCACTGACAAAGTTCTGTACGGTCAGGCCAAGCATCTGGCTGAGGTAGCTGACCGATGCCTCACCACTGTAGGCCTGCCAGTTGGTGTTGGTGACGAAGCTGACGGCGGTATTGAACGCCAGCGACCACTCCTGGCCGGGCAGGTGCTGCGGGTTGAGCGGCAGGTAGCCCTGCAGCAGCAACACAGCGAACAGCAGCAGGAATCCGGCCAGGTTGAAGGCCAGTAGCGCCAGGGTGTATTGCCGCCAGTTCTGCTCCTGGCTGGCGTTCACGCCCGCTAGCCGGTAGCAGGCCTGCTCGACCGGGCTCAGCAGCGGCGACAGCCAAGTGCGCTGGCCTTCCATGACCCTGTAGTAGAACCGCCCGAGCCAGGGTGCCGGTAACAGCACGATGGCGAAGAACGCCAGCAGCAAGGCGAAATCGTAACTGTGCATGGCCGCTCCTTAGCTGCGATCGGCGCGCAGCAGCGCCACCAGCAGATAAAACGCCAAGGCCACTGCCAGCAGCAGTGACAGCCCGTCGAGCATATTCATGAGTGGTTCTCCCCGTGGTGCGGCGTGTGCCGCTATGGGGAAATTGTCTGAGGGAGGGGCGTAAAGGGGCGAGATCGGAGGGTGGGGGTGGGTATAAAGAATGCGTAAAGATCAAGGTTGTGGGCATCGGTGTAAACTGATCGGCGCAGATCACGTTTCTGTATTGCAAGTTTCTGATCTGCGTAATGCCCACAACATTCGCCGCCGTGCCCCCACGCATCCCAACGGACCCGACTCAACGTGAGTAAGCACTTTAGTGGCTCTGAATGCCTTCCTTGGTCTAAACCATCTCCACTCATTTTTAATCAAGGGACATTCGTTGCAGGCGTGCTTGCATTTGCCGGCGCACTCGGTTTCAGAGAAGATCATCGCGGGAAAGAGGGAGGGACAAGCATTTTGCCCAAAACTTGAAATATTTTCGCCGTTTCCCTAAGCAAAAAAAAAAAAAAAAAAAAATAGCCATTGAGTATCGCATCAACTTTTTCTTTGGCGCATTCTCTGGATAGCA
>NZ_JBICKA010000076.1:0-748 GCF_043103635.1 Pseudomonas sp. yb_9
GCACTATCGGCCACGTTGACCACGGTAAGACCACTCTGACCGCAGCTCTGACTCGCGTCTGCTCCGAAGTTTTCGGTTCGGCAGTCGTTGAGTTCGACAAGATCGACTCGGCTCCGGAAGAAAAAGCGCGCGGTATCACCATCAACACCGCTCACGTCGAGTACAACTCGAACATTCGTCACTACGCTCACGTTGACTGCCCAGGTCACGCTGACTACGTGAAGAACATGATCACCGGTGCTGCCCAGATGGACGGCGCGATCCTGGTTTGCTCGGCCGCCGATGGTCCGATGCCACAAACCCGTGAGCACATCCTGCTGTCCCGTCAGGTAGGCGTTCCGTACATCGTGGTCTTCCTGAACAAGGCTGACCTGGTAGACGACGCTGAGCTGCTGGAACTGGTCGAGATGGAAGTTCGCGACCTGCTGTCCACCTACGACTTCCCAGGCGACGACACTCCGATCATCATCGGTTCCGCTCGTATGGCCCTGGAAGGCAAAGACGACAACGAAATGGGTACTACCGCTGTCAAGAAGCTGGTAGAAACTCTGGATGCCTACATCCCTGAGCCAGTTCGTGCCGTTGATCAGCCGTTCCTGATGCCGATCGAAGACGTATTCTCGATCTCGGGTCGTGGTACCGTTGTTACCGGTCGTATCGAGCGTGGTATCGTTCGCGTTCAAGACCCACTGGAAATCGTTGGTCTGCGTGACACCACCACCACCACCTGCACCGGTGTTGAGATGTT
>NZ_JBICKA010000077.1:0-49528 GCF_043103635.1 Pseudomonas sp. yb_9
GCAGAGCAGCCCCATTTCCCAGAAAGCACAAACCCCGGTGCGTGGCCGGGGTTTGTGCTGTTACTTCAAGCGAACCTTACAGGGCGGCAATGGCGCTGTTCAGGGTCTGGCTTGGGCGCATCACCTTGGCGGTCAGCTCGGCATCCGGGGCGTAGTAGCCACCGATGTCGGCTGGCTTGCCCTGAACGGCGTTGAGCTCGGCGACGATCGTCTCCTCGTTCTCGGTCAGGGTTTTTGCCAGCGGGGCGAAGCGAGCCTGCAGGGCAGCGTCGTCAGTCTGGGCAGCCAGGGCCTGGGCCCAGTACAGGGTCAGGTAGAAGTGGCTGCCGCGGTTGTCGATACCACCGACTTTGCGCGAAGGCGACTTGTTGGTGTCGAGGAACTTGCCGGTAGCCTGGTCCAGGGTGTTGGCCAGAACCTTGGCACGCGGGTTGTCGTAGGTGTTGCCCAGGTGCTCCAGGGAAGCGGCCAGGGCCAGGAATTCACCCAGCGAGTCCCAACGCAGGAAGTTCTCTTCAACCAGCTGCTGCACGTGCTTCGGAGCCGAACCGCCGGCGCCGGTTTCGAACAGGCCACCGCCGTTCATCAGCGGCACGATCGACAGCATCTTGGCGCTGGTGCCCAGTTCCATGATCGGGAACAGGTCGGTCAGGTAGTCGCGCAGCACGTTGCCGGTCACCGAGATGGTGTCCTTGCCTTCGCGGATGCGGGCCAGGGAGAACTTGATGGCGTCGACCGGGGCCAGAACGCGGATGTCCAGGCCGGTGGTGTCGTGATCTTTCAGGTACTTCTGCACTTTTTCGATCATCACGCCGTCGTGGGCGCGGGCCGGGTCCAGCCAGAACACCGCAGGGGTGTTGCTCAGGCGGGCACGGTTGACGGCCAGCTTGACCCAGTCCTGGATCGGCGCGTCTTTGGTCTGGCACATGCGGAAGATGTCGCCAGCTTCGACGTTCTGCTCAAGTACGACGTTACCTTTGCCATCGACCACGCGCACAACGCCGTCGGCCTTGATCTGGAAGGTCTTGTCGTGGGAACCGTACTCTTCGGCCTTTTGTGCCATCAGGCCAACGTTCGGCACGCTGCCCATGGTGGTGGGGTCGAAGGCGCCGTTTTTCTTGCAGTCTTCGATGGTGGCCTGGTAGATGCCAGCGTAGCAACGGTCCGGGATCACGGCCTTGGCGTCTTGCAGTTCGCCAGCGGTGTTCCACATCTTGCCCGAGTCACGGATCATGGCCGGCATCGAAGCGTCGACGATGACGTCGCTCGGTACGTGCAGGTTGGTGATGCCTTTGTCGGAGTTGACCATGGCCAGGGCTGGGCGCTGGGCGTACAGGGCCTGGATGTCGGCTTCGATCTCGGCCTGCTTGTCGGCTGGCAGGTCCTTGATGCGGGCGTACAGGTCGCCGATGCCGTTGTTGGCGTTGAAGCCGACTTCAGCCAGCGCGGCGGCGTGCTTGGCCAGCACGTCGTTGTAGAACTCTTCGACGATGACGCCGAACATGATCGGGTCGGAAACCTTCATCATGGTGGCTTTCAGGTGCACCGACAGCAGTACGCCGGAGGCCTTGGCATCGGCGATCTGCTCGGCGATGAAGGCTTTCAGGGCCTTGCGGCTCATGGTGGCGCAGTCGATCACTTCGGCAGCTTTGACGGCGGTCTTTTCTTTCAGCACGGTGGTGCTGCCGTCTTTGGCAACCAGCTCGATGCGCAGGCTATCGTCAGCTTCGATCAGGGCAGCTTTTTCGCTGCCGTAGAAGTCGCCCTGGGTCATGTGGGCAACGTGCGACTGAGAGTCGGCGGCCCAGGCGCCCATCTTGTGTGGGTGCTTGCGGGCGTAGTTCTTGACCGACAGCGGCGCGCGGCGGTCGGAGTTGCCTTCGCGCAGTACCGGGTTCACGGCCGAACCCTTGATGCGGTCGTAGCGGGCGCGGGACTCTTTTTCTTCCGCGGTGGCCGGCTCGTCGGCGTAGTCAGGGATGTTGAAGCCCTTGCCTTGCAGTTCCTTGATCGCGGCTTTGAGCTGCGGTACCGAGGCGCTGATGTTCGGCAGCTTGATGATGTTGGCTTCAGGGGTGGTAGCCAGCTGGCCCAGTTCCGCCAGGTGATCGCCTACTTGCTTCTCTGCGCCCAGTTGCTCCGGGAAGGCGGCAAGGATACGGCCGGCCAGGGAGATGTCGCGGGTTTCGACGGCGATGTCAGCCGAAGCGGTGAAGGCTTCGACGATCGGCAGCAGCGAGTAAGTGGCGAGGGCGGGGGCTTCGTCGGTGAAGGTATAGATGATCTTGGAACGGGTGGGCATGCGGGTTAACTCTCTGTGTGCTGAGCGTGCTCGAGTCTCGTGGTGCGCAGGGTAGGCGCATCGCCCTGACAACGCCATGAGCGGAAAGTCGAGAGGCTGCGAGCGGTGATGGTGGATGCATCAGTCGAGCGTCAAGTGCTGAACTGCGGTAACAGCCCAGGCTTTACGGCCATTCATGGCCTAGGGCGGTCCGCATTTTCCTGGGATTCGCCCCGATGACCCTTCGGTCGCGGCGGAGTATACCAAACCATTCGGGCTAATCAGCAAGGCCAAGTGATATCGGCCCATTTATAAGACCAAAGACTAAGCGGCAATGTGGCGGGTTGTCGCATGCCTTGCAGGTCGGCAGATGTGGTTTAGGCTCATTGCATCGCATGATGTCCAAACCACACCCGACAGCGGAGTAGTGCAAGCATGGGATACCAGAAAATCAAGGTTCCGACCGACGGCACCAAGATCACCGTCAATGCAGACCATTCGCTTAACGTGCCTGACCACCCGATCATTCCTTACATTGAGGGTGACGGCATCGGCGTCGATGTTTCGCCCGTGATGATCAAGGTGGTCGATGCCGCCGTGCAGAAGGCCTACGGCGGCAAGCGCAAGATTGCCTGGATGGAGGTGTACGCCGGCGAGAAGGCCACCCAGGTGTACGACCAGGACACCTGGCTGCCTCAGGAAACCCTCGACGCCGTGCGTGATTACGTGGTGTCGATCAAGGGTCCGCTGACCACCCCGGTGGGTGGCGGCATCCGCTCGCTCAACGTGGCCCTGCGCCAGCAACTGGACCTGTATGTGTGCCTGCGGCCGGTGCTGTGGTTCCAGGGTGTACCGAGCCCGGTGAAAAAGCCTGGCGACGTCGACATGGTGATCTTCCGTGAGAACTCCGAGGACATCTACGCCGGCATCGAGTGGAAGGCCGGCTCGCCCGAGGCCAACAAGGTGATCAAGTTCCTCAAGGAGGAAATGGGCGTCACCAAGATCCGCTTCGACCAGGACTGCGGCATTGGCGTGAAGCCGGTCTCGAAAGAAGGCACCAAGCGCCTGGTGCGCAAGGCCCTGCAATACGTGGTGGACAATGACCGCGAGTCGCTGACCCTGGTACACAAAGGGAACATCATGAAGTTCACCGAAGGTGCCTTCAAAGACTGGGGTTATGAAGTGGCCCGGGATGAGTTCGGCGCCGAACTGCTCGATGGTGGCCCTTGGATGAAGTTCAAGAACCCCAAGACCGGCCGCGAGGTCATCGTCAAGGACGCCATCGCCGACGCCATGCTGCAGCAGATTCTGCTGCGCCCGGCCGAGTACGACGTGATTGCCACCCTGAACCTCAACGGTGACTACCTGTCCGACGCTCTGGCGGCGGAGGTGGGCGGTATCGGCATCGCACCGGGCGCCAACCTTTCCGACACCGTGGCCATGTTCGAGGCCACTCACGGCACTGCGCCCAAGTACGCGGGGCAAGACAAGGTCAACCCCGGCTCGGTCATTCTCTCGGCGGAGATGATGCTGCGACACATGGGCTGGACCGAGGCGGCCGACCTGATCATCAAGGGCACCAATGGCGCGATTGCGGCCAAGACCGTGACCTACGACTTCGAGCGGCTGATGGACGGGGCAAAGCTGGTGAGCAGCTCAGGCTTTGGTGATGAAATGATCAAGCATATGTAAGGCAAGAGAAAACCGGTCGCCAGGGTAAAAGGGCGACCGGTTTTTTCGTACTACGACACGGGGCGGCGATCAGACGCGTACGGTTTCGCTTGCGGCCTGGCCTTGGGCTTTGGCAGCCGCAGCAGCGTCCATTATCTTCACCGCGTGCAGGCCTTTGGGGCCCTGGATGATTTCGAACTCCACGGCCTGGCCCGCCTTCAGTGTCTTGTATCCGTCCATCTGGATGGCCGAGTAATGAGCGAAAAGGTCATCGGATTTACCTTCCTCGTTGATGAATCCGTAGCCCTTGGCATTGTTGAACCACTTGACTTTACCGCTTGCCATCCCTATGTCCCTCTGCAAAGGACTCCATCACTGGAGTATCATCCACTTCATCCGCATACGAACCTTGCGAAATTCTGGTTGACTGCGCGGATCTTTATCGACCACGGTGGGTTCTTATTGGTTGTAACACCGTTTTTCCGATAGTCAAGGTCGCCCGGCGCCTGCGCCGTTCGTGGCCTGTGCGGTCAACCCACAACCTTAACCTAACGCTCATGATGAAATTCTTTCCATGCATGCACCTAGTGAGATTCGACTAACATTCAATCAGGATCGCCCGCAATCGAATGAGGACGACGGCTCAGGTCTTGCAGTTCAGGAAGCCAAGCCGATCCTGCAGGCGCCACCGATGTACAAGGTGGTTTTGTTCAACGATGACTACACGCCGATGGATTTCGTCGTCGAAGTGCTCGAGACGTTCTTTAATCTGAACCGCGAGCTGGCGACCAAGATCATGCTGACCGTCCATACCGAAGGGCGGGCAGTGTGCGGATTGTTTACCCGTGACATCGCCGAAACAAAGGCTATGCAGGTCAACCAATACGCCAGGGAAAGCCAGCATCCGCTACTCTGTGAAATCGAGAAGGACGGTTAATCGCCGACCACTTGGGTATGAGGTGAAGCTATGTTAAACCGCGAGCTCGAAGTCACCCTCAATCTTGCCTTCAAGGAGGCCCGTTCGAAGCGTCATGAGTTCATGACCGTCGAACATCTGCTGCTGGCACTCCTTGACAATGAGGCTGCCGCGACCGTTCTGCGCGCCTGTGGCGCCAATCTCGACAAGCTCAAGCACGACCTGCAAGAGTTCATCGATTCCACTACGCCGCTGATTCCTGTCAACGACGAAGATCGTGAAACCCAGCCGACCCTGGGCTTCCAGCGGGTGCTGCAGCGTGCCGTGTTCCACGTGCAAAGCTCCGGCAAGCGCGAAGTGACCGGCGCCAACGTGCTGGTGGCGATCTTCAGCGAGCAGGAAAGCCAGGCTGTGTTCCTGCTGAAACAGCAGAGCGTGGCCCGTATCGACGTGGTCAACTACATCGCCCATGGCATCTCCAAGGTGCCGGGGCATGGTTCGCAATCTGAAAGCGACCAAGACATGCAGGACGAGGAGGGTGGCGAAACCTCCTCTTCGAGCAACCCGCTGGACGCCTATGCCAGCAACCTGAACGAGCTGGCCCGTGCTGGCCGTATCGACCCGCTGGTGGGGCGCGAGCAGGAAGTGGAGCGCGTGGCGCAAATCCTGGCGCGCCGGCGCAAGAACAACCCGTTGCTGGTGGGTGAGGCGGGCGTTGGCAAGACTGCCATCGCCGAAGGCCTGGCCAAGCGCATTGTCGATGGCCAGGTGCCCGACCTGCTGGCGCAAAGCGTGGTGTATTCCCTTGACCTGGGCGCGCTGTTGGCTGGTACCAAATACCGCGGCGACTTCGAGAAGCGCTTCAAGGCGCTGCTCGGTGAGCTGCGCAAGCGCCCGCAGGCGATCCTGTTCATCGACGAAATCCACACCATCATCGGTGCCGGTGCGGCATCGGGCGGGGTGATGGATGCCTCCAACCTGCTCAAGCCGCTGCTGTCGTCGGGTGAGATCCGTTGCATCGGCTCGACCACCTTCCAGGAATTCCGCGGCATCTTCGAGAAGGACCGTGCCCTGGCACGTCGCTTCCAGAAGGTGGATGTCAGTGAGCCGTCGGTCGAAGACACCGTGGGCATCCTGCGCGGCCTGAAAGGGCGCTTCGAGAGCCACCACAACATCGAGTACAGCGACGAAGCCCTGCGCGCCGCCGCCGAACTGGCCTCGCGCTACATCAATGACCGGCACATGCCCGACAAAGCCATCGATGTGATCGACGAAGCCGGTGCCTACCAGCGGCTGCAGCCGGAGGCCATGCGCGTCAAACGCATCGATGTGCCTCAAGTCGAGGACATCGTCGCCAAGATCGCGCGGATTCCGCCGAAGCACGTCACCAGCTCCGACAAGGAGCTGCTGCGTAACCTTGAGCGTGACCTGAAGCTGACCGTGTTCGGTCAGGACCAGGCCATCGACTCGCTGTCTACGGCCATCAAGCTGTCCCGTGCTGGCCTGAAGTCGCCAGACAAGCCCGTCGGTTCGTTCCTGTTCGCTGGCCCTACCGGCGTCGGCAAGACCGAAGCGGCGCGGCAGCTGGCCAAGGCGCTGGGCGTGGAGCTGGTGCGGTTCGACATGTCCGAGTACATGGAGCGTCATACCGTGTCGCGCCTGATCGGTGCGCCTCCAGGTTACGTAGGGTTCGACCAGGGGGGCTTGCTGACCGAGGCGATTACCAAGCAACCGCACTGCGTATTGCTGCTCGATGAAATCGAGAAGGCCCACCCGGAAGTCTTCAACCTGCTGCTGCAGGTGATGGACCACGGTACCCTGACCGACAACAACGGGCGCAAGGCCGACTTCCGTAACGTGATCCTGATCATGACCACCAACGCGGGTGCAGAAACGGCAGCGCGGGCCTCGATCGGCTTTACCCATCAGGACCACGCGTCCGATGCCATGGAAGTGATCCGCAAGAGCTTCACGCCAGAGTTCCGCAACCGTCTGGATACCATTATCCAGTTTGGTCGCCTGAGCACCGAGACGATCAAGAGCATCGTCGACAAGTTCCTTATCGAACTGCAGGCGCAGCTGGAAGACAAGCGTGTGCTGCTGGAAGTCAGCGACGCCGCACGCGGCTGGCTGGCGGTGTCGGGCTACGACGTGCAGATGGGTGCGCGGCCGATGGCGCGGCTGATCCAGGACAAGATCAAGCGGCCGCTGGCCGAGGAGATCCTGTTTGGCGAACTGGCCGAGCATGGTGGTGTGGTGCACGTCGACCTGCGCGATGGCGAGCTGGTGTTCGACTTCGAGACCACGGCTGAGGTTGCCTGATCGATGAGGGTCGCTTTGCGGCCATCGCGAGCTGCGCTCGCTCCTACGGGGTTTAGTGTGCCCATGTAGGAGCGAGCGCAGCTCGTGATGGCCGCAAAGCGGTTCTGGCAGGCACAAAAAAGCCCGGCGCATGGCCGGGCTTTTTCATGGCTTGAGCTTAGCGCGCACGGTAGGTGATGCGGCCCTTGCTCAGGTCGTATGGTGTCAGTTCGACGCGGACCTTGTCGCCAGTGAGAATACGGATGTAGTTCTTGCGCATCTTTCCGGAGATGTGCGCGGTTACGACGTGCCCGTTTTCCAACTCCACGCGGAACATGGTGTTGGGCAGGGTGTCGACGACAGTACCTTCCATTTCGAAGCTGTCTTCTTTCGACATGCAGTAGAGCCCTCGGATCCAGTGTTGGCCCGACGCATATCCGCACCGGGCAAAAAAGTGGCGTGGATTATGCCCGAAAACTGTGTGTCAAGCCAATGCTTTCAGTTGAGGGTGACCCAGCGCTGGTTTATCAGCAATTCGATGGGCCGATACTGCGTCTTGTAGTTCATTTTCTTGCAGTTCTTGATCCAGTAACCCAGGTATACCGCTTCCAGGTCCTGGCGCAGGGCTTCGGTGATTTGCCACAGGATGGCAAAGCGGCCCAAGCTGCGTCGCTCTTCGTCCGGTTCGTAGAAGGTGTAGACCGCCGACAGGCCGTTGGGCAGCAGGTCGCACACGGCCACTGCCATCAAGCGGCCTTCCAGGCGGAACTCGTAAAACCAGCAGAACGGCAGGTCGCGCACCAGAAAGGTGGAAAACTGGTCGCGGCTGGGCGGGTACATGTCACCGTCGGCGTGGCGTGTTTCGATATAGCGCCGGTACAGCTCGAAATACTCTTCCTTGAAGGTTGGGCGCGCCGCCGTCACGGTCAGGTCGGCATTGCGCTTGAGGATGCGCCGTTGCTGGCGGTTGGGGATAAAGCGCGCCGCCGGGATGCGTGCCGGCACGCAGGCGTTGCAATTCTGGCAGTGCGGGCGGTACAGATGGTCGCCACTGCGGCGGAAGCCCATTTCCGACAGGTCGGCGTACACGTTAACGTCCATCGGCTGGCTGGGGTCGAGGAACAGCGTGGTGGCCTGTTCCTCGGGCAGGTAGCTGCAGGAGTGGGGCTGAGTGGCATAAAACTTCAACCGCGCCAACTCTGTCATGATCAACCCCCTCGGTGAGACTTTGTTTTAAGTGTAAGCCAGCTACGGGAACTCGCCTAGGCAACCCATGTGGCGCTGTTGGGCTGGTCGAGGTGGCGTGCCAGGTAGCCAGCGAATTCGGCGCGGCTGATGGCGTGGGCGCCCAGGCTGTGCAGGTGGTTGGTGGGCATCTGGCAGTCGATCAGCACGAACCCGGCCTGGCGCAGGTGGTTGACCAAGGTCACGAAGCCGACCTTGGAGGCGTTGTCGGCGCGGCTGAACATCGATTCACCGAAGAACAGCTGGCCCATGGCCAGGCCGTACAGGCCGCCGACCAGCTCACCGTCCTGGCGCACTTCCACCGAGTGGGCAATGCCGCGTCGGTGCAGTTCGCAGTAGGCATTGCGCATGGTATCGGTGATCCAGGTGCCGTCGGCGTAGTCGCGTGGCGCGGCGCAGGCGGCGATCACGGCCGGGAAGTCGGTGTCGAAGCTGACCTGGTAGCGGCCCTGGCGCATCAGCTTGGCCAGCGAGCGCGACACGTGCAGCTGGTCGGGCACCAGCACCGTGCGCGGGTCGGGTGACCACCACAGGATCGGCTGGCTATCCTGGTACCACGGGAAGCAACCGTGACGATAGGCCTGAACCAGGCGCTCGGGGGTAAGGTCGCCGCCGGCGGCCAGCAGGCCGTTGGGGTCGTGCAGGGCCTTTTCCAGGGGCGGGAAGGTCAGCGAGTCGCGGGTCAGCCAGGTAAGCATGGTCTATCGTGCGGTGGGGGAGGGGAGAGGGCAGCATGGCTTGCGCGCATGGCAGGGTCAATGGTTGTGGCTGCTTTGCGGGGGGCGAATTCAGGCAATTTCCTACACATTCATGAAACCGCAGGCACCATCCGCTACATTTGCTGTCACACCTGTGCAAAAACACAGCATAAGCCTTTGTCACAAAAGAAAATGCATGCTCAAATTGCAGGTATATGAAAGTCGCCCCCGGCCAAACCCCCATACGGCGTGCCGCCATGGCGGCTGTCGGGCAGTAATGTTAAAAGTAGTGGTTCATTGGCCGCACCGCCGCCGATCACTATTGGACGCGCAGCACGCGCAGGAATAGACGCGTTTTGAAGAAATCCACCGCAACCCCAGCTCCCTTGCCCGTGCCCCTGTGGCGGCAGCAGCTGCATTATCGCCTCAAGGAAGGTGCGTTGATCGCTGTCGGCGCCCTGTGCCTGTACCTGTGGATGGCCCTGCTGACCTACGACACTTCGGACCCGGGTTTCAGCCACACCGCCACCGTCGACCAGGTGCAGAACGCCGCCGGGCGTGCCGGCGCCTACTTCGCCGATATCCTGTTCATGGTGCTGGGTTACTTCGCCTATATCTTCCCGCTGCTGCTGGCGGTGAAGACCTGGCAGATCTTCCGCGAACGCCACCAGCCGTGGGACTGGAGCGGCTGGCTGTTTTCCTGGCGGTTGATCGGCCTGGTCTTCCTGGTGTTGTCCGGGGCGGCGCTGGCGCATATCCACTTCCACCCGCCGGCGAGCTTGCCGTTCTCTGCAGGTGGCGCATTGGGCGAAAGCCTTGGTGACCTGGCGCGCAACCTGCTGAACGTGCAGGGCAGCACGCTGATGTTCATTGCCCTGTTCCTGTTCGGCCTGACGGTCTTCACCGACTTGTCGTGGTTCAAGGTGATGGACCTGACCGGCAAGATCACCCTCGACCTGTTCGAGCTGGTGCAGGGCGCCGCCAACCGTTGGTGGGAAGCCCGCAACGAGCGCAAGCGCCTGGAGGCGCAACTGCGCGAGGATGAGCCGGTGGTCAAGGCCGCGCCGATGGCCGCCGAGAAGCGTGAACCGGCCAAGCCGGCGTTGCGTGAGCGTATTTTCAAGCGTGAAGAAGCGCCGGCCCCGGTCGTTGAACCCCGTGAGCCGACGCTTGGCCGTGAGCCTGTCGTGCCACCACGTGAGGCCGTCCGTGAGCCCGTAGTGCCGCGTGAAACCGTGGTCCCTCGCGAGCAGCACGCCGCCCCGACGATCGTGCCACCCGCCGCCGCCAAGGCTCCGGAGCCGAGCAAGCGGGTGATGAAGGAAAAGCAGGCACCGCTGTTCATCGACAGCGCGGTGGAAGGCACCTTGCCGTCGATTTCCATCCTCGACCCTGCCGAGCAGAAGAAAATCGAGTATTCGCCAGAGTCCCTGGCCGGTGTCGGCCAACTGCTGGAAATCAAGCTCAAGGAATTCGGTGTAGAAGTGGCGGTGGACTCGATTCACCCCGGCCCGGTGATTACCCGTTACGAAATCCAGCCGGCCGCTGGCGTGAAGGTCAGCCGCATCGCCAACCTGGCCAAGGACCTGGCGCGCTCGCTGGCCGTGACCAGCGTGCGCGTGGTCGAGGTGATCCCCGGCAAGACCACCGTGGGTATCGAGATTCCCAACGAAAACCGGCAGATGGTGCGCTTCTCCGAGGTGCTGGCCACGCCGCAGTACGACGAACAGAAGTCCCCGGTCACGCTGGCCCTGGGCCATGACATCGGCGGCAAGCCGGTGATTACCGACCTGGCCAAGATGCCCCACCTGCTGGTGGCCGGTACTACCGGCTCCGGTAAGTCGGTGGGTGTGAACGCGATGATCCTGTCGATCCTGTTCAAGTCCAGCCCGGAAGACGCGCGGCTGATCATGATCGACCCGAAAATGCTCGAACTGTCGATCTACGAAGGCATCCCGCACCTGCTGTGCCCGGTGGTCACCGACATGAAAGACGCCGCCAACGCCCTGCGCTGGAGCGTGGCCGAGATGGAGCGGCGCTACAAGCTGATGGCGGCCATGGGCGTGCGTAACCTGGCCGGTTTCAACCGCAAGATCAAGGACGCCCAGGAAGCTGGCGAAATCATCCACGACCCGCTGTACCGTCGCGAGAGCATGGACGACGAGCCGCCAGCGCTGAAAACCTTGCCGACCATCGTGGTGGTGGTGGACGAGTTCGCCGACATGATGATGATCGTCGGCAAGAAGGTCGAAGAGCTGATCGCCCGTATCGCCCAGAAGGCGCGGGCAGCCGGTATCCATCTGATTCTCGCCACCCAGCGCCCGTCGGTGGACGTGATTACCGGCCTGATCAAGGCCAACATTCCGACCCGCATGGCGTTCCAGGTGTCGAGCAAGATCGACTCACGCACCATCATCGACCAGGGTGGTGCAGAGCAGCTGTTGGGTCATGGTGACATGCTGTACATGCCACCGGGCACCAGCCTGCCAATCCGCGTGCACGGTGCGTTCGTTTCCGACGACGAAGTGCACCGTACGGTCGAAGCGTGGAAGCTGCGAGGCGCGCCGGATTACAACGATGACATCCTCAACGGTGTCGAAGAAGCCGGCAGTGGCTTCGACGGCGGCGGCGGTGGTGGCGGTGATGGTGAAGATTCGGAGAGCGACGCCCTGTATGATGAGGCCGTGCAGTTCGTGCTGGAAAGCCGCCGCGCGTCCATTTCGGCCGTGCAGCGCAAGCTGAAAATCGGTTACAACCGCGCCGCCCGTATGATCGAAGCCATGGAAATGGCCGGCGTGGTCACCCCCATGAACAGCAACGGCTCGCGGGAAGTGATTGCCCCGGGCGGCCCGCGCGACTGAAGAACACCTTGCCGGGCGCCAACGGTGGCGCCCGGCCTTTTCAATGCTCAATGAGGATTCCCATGCGCGCGATTCGCATGCTGTTGGTTTCTGCCCTGACCCTGGGCTCGGTTACTGCTTATGCCGGTGAGCAAGACGTACAACGCCTGACCCAGTTGCTGGAAAAGTCGCAGACTATCGAGGCCAACTTCTCCCAGCTGACCCTGGGCGCCGATGGCACCAGCCTGCAGGAAACCTCGGGCAAGATGGCGGTCAAGCGCCCGGGCCTGTTCTACTGGCATACTGATGCGCCGCAGGAGCAGGTGGTGGTTTCGGACGGCAAGAACGTCACCCTGTGGGACCCGGACCTGGAACAGGCCACCATCAAGAAGCTCGATGTGCGACTGAACCAGACCCCTGCACTGCTGCTGTCCGGTGATGTGTCGAAGATCAGCCAGAGTTTCGACATTGCTTCCAAGGAGCAGGGCGAGGTGATGGACTTCACCCTCAAACCGAAGACCAAGGACACCCTGTTCGACTCGCTGCGCGTGTCGTTCCGCAAAGGCCTGATCAATGACATGCAGCTGATCGACAGTGTCGGCCAGCGCACCAACATCCTGTTCAATGGCGTCAAGGCCAACCAGGCGGTGCCGGACAGCCAGTTCAAGTTCGACATCCCCAAAGGCGCGGACGTGATCAAGGAGTAACCAGAGCCCGTCATGGACCTGTTTCGAAGCGAACCCGTCGCCCAGCCCCTGGCCGCTCGCCTGCGCCCGTCCAACCTGGACGAGTACGTCGGCCAGGAGCACTTGCTGGCGCGCGGTAAGCCGTTGCGCGAGGCGCTGGAGCAGGGTGCGCTGCACTCGATGATCTTCTGGGGGCCGCCGGGGGTGGGCAAGACCACCCTTGCGCGGCTGCTGGCGCAGTTTTGTGACGCGCATTTCGAAACCGTGTCGGCGGTACTGGCCGGGGTGAAAGAAATCCGCCAGGCCGTTGAAGTGGCCAAGCAACAGGCCGGTCAGTATGGCCGCCGCACCATCCTGTTCGTCGATGAAGTGCACCGCTTCAACAAGTCGCAGCAGGATGCCTTCTTGCCCTACGTGGAAGACGGCACGCTGCTGTTCATCGGCGCCACCACTGAAAACCCGTCCTTCGAACTGAACAACGCGCTGCTGTCGCGGGCGCGGGTGTACGTGCTCAAAAGCCTGGACGAGGCGGCACTGCGCAAACTGGTCAACCGCGCGCTGACCGAAGAGCGCGGCCTGGGCAAGCGCAACCTGCGAGTGGGTGACGACGCCTTCAAGATGCTGATGGCTGCCGCCGATGGCGATGGCCGGCGCATGCTCAACTTCCTTGAGAACGCCTCGGACCTAGCCGAAGACGGCAGCGAAATCGACGTCGAGATGCTGCAAAGCCTGCTTGGTGATAGCCGCCGTCGTTTCGACAAGGGGGGGGAGGCGTTCTACGACCAGATTTCCGCGCTGCACAAGTCGGTGCGCGGTTCCAACCCCGATGGCGCCCTGTACTGGTTTGCACGCATGCTCGACGGCGGTTGCGACCCGCTTTACATCGCCCGCCGCGTGGTGCGCATGGCCAGCGAGGATATCGGTAACGCTGACCCGCGAGCGCTCAGCCTGTGCCTGGCGGCGTGGGACGTGCAGGAACGCCTGGGCAGCCCCGAAGGCGAGCTGGCAGTGGCCCAGGCTATCACCTACCTGGCCTGCGCGCCGAAGAGCAACGCGGTGTACATGGGCTTCAAGACCGCCCTGCGCGAAGCGGCCGAACATGGCTCGCTGGAGGTGCCACTGCACTTGCGCAACGCTCCGACCAAGCTGATGAAACAACTGGGCTATGGCGACGAGTACCGCTATGCCCATGATGAACCCGACGCTTATGCCGCCGGTGAAGATTACTTCCCTGATGAACTGGAGCCTCGCCAGTACTACCAGCCAGTGCCCCGTGGCCTGGAACTGAAGATTGGCGAGAAGCTACGCCACCTGGCCGAGCTCGACCGCAACAGCCCCCGTCAACGGAGAAAACCGTGATCGCACTCATCGCCGCGGTCAGCGCGGGCGGTATCGCCGGCACCTTGTTGCGCTTTGCTACCGCCAACTGGGTAGCGGCCCACTGGCCACGGCACTTCTATGCCGGTACGCTGGCGGTCAACCTGGTTGGCTGCCTGCTGATCGGCCTGCTTTATGGCCTGTTCCTGCACAAGCCCCTGGCGCCGGTCGAGCTGCGCGCCGGCCTGATTGTCGGCTTCCTCGGCGGCCTGACAACCTTTTCCTCCTTCTCGCTCGATACCGTGCGCCTGATGGAAAGCGGGCAGGTGCCCCTTGCCTTGGGCTATACCAGTATCAGCGTGGTGGGCGGGCTGCTCGCGACCTGGGCCGGCCTGTCCCTGACCCGATTCTGAACCAACACCTACTTATAACGAGAGAACGATATGCTCGATTCCAAACTGTTACGCGGCCAACTTCAGGAAGTGGCGGATCGCCTGGCCTCCCGTGGCTTCAGCCTGGATGTCGCGCGCATCGAATCACTGGAAGAGCGCCGCAAGGCAGTGCAGACTCGCACCGAGCAGCTGCAAGCCGAGCGCAACGCCCGTTCCAAGTCCATCGGCCAGGCCAAGGCCAAGGGCGAAGACATCGCGCCATTGATGGCCGACGTCGAGCGCATGGCCAATGAACTGGCTGCTGGCAAGACCGAACTGGACGCCATCCAGGCCGAACTGGATGGCATCCTGCTGACCATCCCCAACCTGCCGGACGCCAGCGTACCGGTCGGTGCCAGCGAAGACGACAACGTCGAAGTGCGCCGTTGGGGCACGCCGAAGGCCTTCGACTTCGAAATCAAGGACCACGTCGCCCTGGGCGAAGTCAGCGGTGGCCTGGACTTCGAAGCCGCTGCCAAGCTGTCTGGCGCCCGTTTTGCCGTGCTGCGTGGCCCGATCGCCCGCCTGCACCGCGCCCTGGCGCAATTCATGATCAACCTGCACACCGGCGAGCACGGCTACGAGGAGCACTACACCCCGTACCTGGTGCAGGCCCCGGCCCTTCAAGGCACCGGCCAGCTGCCGAAGTTCGAGGAGGACCTGTTCAAGATCACCCGCGAAGGTGAGGCGGACTTCTATCTGATCCCGACCGCCGAAGTGTCGCTGACTAACCTGGTGGCCGGTGAGATCCTTGACGCCAAGCAGCTTCCGCTGAAACTGGTTGCCCATACCCCGTGCTTCCGCAGTGAAGCCGGTGCTTCCGGCCGTGACACCCGCGGCATGATCCGCCAGCACCAGTTCGACAAGGTCGAGATGGTGCAGGTGGTAGAACCGGCCAAGTCGATGGAAGCGCTGGAAGGCCTGACCGCCAACGCCGAACGTGTACTGCAGCTGCTGGAGCTGCCTTATCGCGTACTGGCCCTGTGCACCGGCGACATGGGCTTTGGCGCCGTCAAAACCTACGACTTGGAAGTGTGGGTGCCGAGCCAGGACAAGTACCGCGAAATCAGCTCGTGCTCCAACTGCGGCGACTTCCAGGCGCGCCGCATGCAGGCCCGCTGGCGCAACCCGGAAACCGGCAAGCCAGAGCTGGTGCACACCCTCAACGGCTCCGGCCTGGCCGTCGGACGTACACTGGTTGCCGTGCTGGAAAACTACCAGCAGGCTGATGGTTCGATCCGCGTGCCGGACGTGCTGAAGCCGTACATGGGCGGCGTCGAGGTCATCCGCTAAATGGATTACCTGCCGCTGTTCCACAAGCTGCAGGGCGGCCGCGTGCTGGTCGTCGGTGGCGGTGAGATCGCCTTGCGCAAGGCGCGCCTGCTGGCGGATGCCGGTGGCGTGCTGCGCGTGGTGGCGCCGGATGTCGACGGCCAGTTGGCTGCGTTGGCCCGGGAAGGTGGCGGTGAGGTGCTGGTGCGTGGCTATCAGGCCGCTGACCTGGTCGGTTGCCGGCTGGTGATCGCAGCGACCGACGACCCAGGGCTGAATGCCCAGGTGTCAGCGGATGCGCAGGCCCTCAGCCTGCCGGTCAATGTGGTGGATGCGCCGGCCCTGTGCACGGTGATCTTCCCGGCGATCGTTGACCGTTCACCCCTGGTGATTGCGGTGTCCAGTGGCGGTGACGCCCCGGTTTTGGCGCGGTTGATTCGCGCCAAGCTCGAGGCCTGGATTCCGTCGGCCTATGGTGAGCTGGCCGGCCTGGCAGCGCGCTTTCGGCACAAGGTGAAATCCTTGTACCCGGACGTCAACCAGCGCCGAGGCTTCTGGGAAACCGTGTTCCAGGGGCCGATTGCCGAGCGTCAGCTGGCCGGGCAGGGTGCCGAGGCCGAACGCCTGTTGCAAGCGATGGTAGACGGCGCGCCGGTGCAGCAGGGGGGCGAGGTGTATCTGGTCGGTGCAGGCCCGGGTGATCCCGACTTGCTCACCTTCCGTGCCTTGCGCCTGATGCAGCAGGCCGACGTGGTGCTGTACGACCGCCTGGTAGCCCCCGCGATCATCGAGATGTGCCGGCGTGATGCCGAGCGTATCTACGTGGGCAAGCGCCGCGCCGACCACGCCGTGCCGCAGGACCAGATCAACCGCCTGCTGGTCGATCTGGCTCAGCAGGGCAAGCGTGTGCTGCGTCTGAAGGGGGGCGACCCGTTCATCTTCGGCCGGGGTGGCGAAGAGATCGAAGAGCTGGCCGAGCATGGCATTCCGTTCCAGGTGGTGCCGGGCATTACGGCGGCCAGCGGCTGTTCCGCTTATGGTGGGATTCCGCTGACTCACCGGGACTACGCCCAGTCGGTGCGCTTCGTGACCGGGCACCTGAAGGATGGCACCAGCAACCTTCCGTGGGATGACCTGGTGGCGCCGGCGCAGACCTTGGTGTTCTACATGGGGTTGGTGGGCTTGCCGACCATCTGTGCCGAGCTGATTCGCCATGGGCGGGCGGCGAGTACGCCGGCTGCGTTGGTGCAGCAGGGGACTACGCGTAATCAGCGGGTATTCACCGGTACCCTGGCGGATTTGCCAGAGCTGGTGGCGCGGCATGAAGTGCATGCGCCTACCCTGGTGATTGTGGGGGAAGTCGTGCAACTGCGTGAAAAGCTGGCCTGGTTTGAAGGTTCGCAAAACGGCTGAAATCGTTGGGGCTGCAAAGCAGCCCCGGCAATCTCAAACCTGCCAAATCCCCTTGCCCGCCAACCGCTCCCGATCATGCGCCAGGCCAAAGTCCTGCAAAGGCCCCTTTGGCACGACACCGGTCGGGTTGATGGTTTTGTGGCTCATGTAATAGTGCTTCTGGATATGCTCCATATCCACCGTGCCCGCCACACCAGGCCACTGATACAGCTCGCGCAGCCAGTTCGACAGGTTGTGGTAGTCGCTCAGGCGCCGCAGGTTGCACTTGAAATGCCCGTGATACACCGCATCGAAGCGCACCAGCGTGGTAAACAGGCGCACATCGGCTTCGGTCAGGTATTCACCCGCCAGATAGCGATTGCGGCTTAGCACGTCTTCCAGATAGTCCAGCTCATTGAACACGTCGTCGAACGCGGCTTCGTACGCCTCCTGCGTGGTGGCAAAGCCTGCGCGGTACACGCCGTTGTTCACGGCCGGGTAGATGCGCTCGTTGAGCGCCTCGATGGTTGGGCGCAGCGGTTCGGGGTACAGGTCCAGTGTATTGCCGGTCAGCTCGTTAAACGCGCTGTTGAAGATGCGGATGATCTCCGACGATTCATTGTTGACGATGCGCTTCTCTTTCTTGTCCCACAGCACGGGTACGGTCACGCGGCCGGTGTAGTGCGGGTCATCCTGGGTGTAGCGCTGGTGCAGGTACTGCAAGGCGTCGAGGTGGTCGCCCGTGGAGCCTTGCTGCACATCGAAAGTCCAGCCGTGGTCCTGCATCAGCCAACTGACTACCGAGACATCGATCAAGGGCTCCAGGCCTTTGAGTGCGCGGACAATCAGGGTGCGGTGGGCCCATGGGCAGGCCAGCGAGACGTACAGGTGGTAGCGGCCGGCCTCAGGGGCGGGCAGTTGATTGCGGCGTTGGGCGTTTTCACGTTTGAACGTGCCGTCCTTGCCGTTTTCATACCACTGGTCATGCCAGCGGCCGTCGATCAAAAGGCCCATGCGTAGGCTCCTCGGAACAAAGTTGTTTGTCGTTGGAGCCCAGTCTAGGCCAAAACGTTCGAATAAATAGCGCAAATAACCGGGGGTTATGATCGGCTAAATCGATTTGTTGCGTGTCTCCCAATAGCCTTGGGCGGTTGCGAACGCCTGCTCGCGGTCCTGCCCCAGGCCACGCAGGGCCAGGGCCATGGTGGCGATGAGGGCCTTCTCGCCATAGCTGTCTTCCACTTCGCCCCGCCAGAATGCCAGCAAGTGTTCGGCTTGCAGGCTGGCCGGTTTCACATGGCGGCGTTCGCTCAGTGCTGGCCACTCTTCGTCCCACGCTTCGCCTGCCGTGGTGCCGTAGAGGTGGCTGATGACATCGGGGTTTACTTCGATCTCACCGCCATCGCCCTTGATTACCACCGCATGATCGCCCAGCAGGCGACTGGCCTCGCGGTGCACCGCCTGGTAACCGGGGTGGAAGATACTTTGCAGGCCGCAGCGTGCGCCCAGCGGGTTAAGTACCCGGGCAAGGGAGTGGATGGGCGAGCGCAGGCCCAAGGTGTTGCGCAGGTCGATCATGCGCTGTAATTGCGGCGCCCAGTCGTGCAGCGGGAAAAACGCCAGCTGATGCTGGTCGAGGGTGCTGCCGACAGCGGCCCAGTCGCGGCACAGGGGGATTTGCAGCAGCTCGAGCAGTTGCTCGGTGTACATGCGCCCGGCGGTGTGGGCGCCGCCACCGTGCATCAGGATACGCACGCCGTTGCCGGCCAGGCATTTGGCCGCCAGCAAGTACCAGGGCAGGTGGCGCTTTTTGCCGGCGTAGGTGGGCCAGTCCAGGTCCACTGCAATGCTCGGTGCCTGCAGGTGGGCGCGCAGGGCCTCGGTGAAACCGGCAAGCTCGTCGGCGCTTTCCTCTTTATGGCGCAGCAGCATGAGGAATGCACCCAGCTGGGTGTCTTCGACTTTGCCTTCCAGCAGCAGAGTCATGGCTGCGCGGGCTTCTTCGCGGGTCAGGCCACGCGCGCCGCGCTTGCCTTTGCCGAGAATGCGCACGAATTCGGCGAACGGGTGTTCGGCCGGGGTTTCCAGGGTAAGTGGGCGAGGTTCGTTCATATGCAGTTGGTCGGCTTGGGCAGGCCCGCCAGCTTGGCGGCAAGTTTGGCGGGTGTGCCGTTGAACAGGCGGTTCAGGTGCGGGCTGTTGCCCTTCTCCGGCCCCAGCTTCAGGGCCGTGTACTTGATCAGCGGGCGTGTGGCCGGGGACAGCTGGTATTCCTGGTAGAACTCACGCAGCAGTTCGAGGATTTCCCAATGGTCCGCGGTCAACGGGATGCCCTCGCGCTCGGCCAAGGCCTCGGCGGCAGCGTGGGACCAGTCTTGCAGGTCGACCAGAAAGCCGTCCTTGTCCAGGGCGATGGCGTTATCGCCAACGTTGAGTGTATTCATAGCCAGCTGTTGACCTTGTCGTAGTGCAGCGACAGTTCGACGAAGCCAGGGTAGTCCACGGCCTTGGCCAGGTCGTTGCCGACTGCGCGGGCCTGCACGTCTTCTTCCAAGGCGAACAGGCGCTGGGCCAGGCCGGCAGCTTGTAGCAGGTGGTGCGGCTCGCTGCCGCTGCGCAAGGCATACACCGCATCGCCGCACAGCAGCAGCGCGTCGTCGGCACCGAGCAGGCGCAGGCAGCTGGCCAGGCGTTCGTCGCCGAACGGGGAGTGGGCAATTACATGCAGGGTCGTCATCAGAGCGTTACCACCTGGTCGAAACGGGCGATCAGCGCGGTTAGCGCTGCGTCATCGAGCACTTGTACCGGCAGTGCCAGGGTGTCGGCTGCCAGGCCGCGGCGGGTGAGGCTGTGGCTACAGGCAAACAGCTCTTCAACACCGAACATCGGCAGTGCTTGCAGGTTGGCGGCCAGGTTCTTCTGTTGCACGGCGGTGGGTTGTTGGTTGGGCGCAAGCTGGAACACGCCATCGTCGAGGAACAGCATGCCCAGCGGCAGGTCGAACGCGCCGCCGGCCAGGGCGATGTCCAGTGCTTCACGGGCGGATGGGCCGTTCCACGGTGCCTGGCGGCTGATGATCAACAAGGATTTGGCCATTTCAGTCGCCTCCGAAGCAGACAAGGCGGTCGGCTACCTGCGCAGCCTCATGCAACTGGCCAAGACCCGACAGCTCCCAAGGCTTGGGCAGGTTCACGGCCGGGCGCTGGTAGCGGCTGGCCTCGGCTTCATCGAGCACGCCACGGCGCAGGGCGGCAGCGATACACACCACGGCGTCCAGTTGGTTAGTCTCGATAAAGGCGCGCCACTGGCCGGCCACGTCGAGTTCGTCCTGCGGGGCGACCACGTTGGCCGAGGCACTGTGCACCCCGTCCTGATAGAAGAACAACCGGGCAATCTCATGCCCGCCGGCCAGTACCGCCTCGGCATAGCGCAAGGCGCGCCGTGAAGAGGGCGCATGGGCCGGAGAGAACACCGTGATAGCGAATTTCATGGGTAACTCATGCAAAGGAATGGTGCCATGATAAAGCAAAAAAGCCCGCGCCCGCTTGTGCATGGCGGGGCGGGCTTCCTGTCATGCCTGAAGGGCTCAGGCGTGTTCCTTGCTCTCCGGCAGGAACCAGTTCAACACCAGGGCACAGATACCGCCCGTGGCCACACCCGACTCCAGCACATTGCGGATCGCAGCCGGCATATGCGCCAGGAATTCCGGCACCTGCGCCACACCCAGGCCCAAGGCCAGCGACACCGCAATAATCAGCAGCGCGCGGCGGTCCAGCCGGGTGCTAGCCAGAATATTGATCCCCGAAGCCGCGACCGCACCGAACATCACCATGGCCGCACCACCCAGCACCGGCTCCGGCACCGCCTGAATCACCCCGGCAACGCTCGGGAACAGGCCCAGCAGCACCAGCATCACGGCAATCCAGATACCGATATGGCGGCTGGCAATACCGGTCAGCTGAATCACGCCGTTGTTCTGCGCAAAGATCGAGCTGGGGAAGGTGTTGAACAAGCCCGCCAGCAGCGAGTTGGCTCCGTTGACCAGCACGCCGCCCTTGATCCGCTGCATCCACACCGGCCCTTCGACCGGCTGGCGCGAGACCTTGCTGGTGGCGGTAACGTCACCGATGGCTTCCAGCGAAGTCACCAGGTAAATCACCAACATCGGAATGAACAGCGCCCAGGAGAAGCCAAGGCCGAAGTGCAGCGGTGTAGGCACCTGGAACAGCGCGGCTTCATGCATGCCGGTGAAATCCAGGCGGCCCATGTAACCGGCCAATGCATAACCAACCGCCAAGGCGATGACGATGGCGCAGCTGCGCATCCACACCACCGGGACGCGGTTGAGGATCACGATAATCGCCAGTACCACGCCCGACAGCAGCAGGTTTTCGCTATTGGCGAAGGTGCCGTTGGCCATGGCGCCAAAGCCGCCACCCATGCTGATAAGGCCGACCTTGATCAGCGTCAGGCCGATCATCAGCACCACGATGCCAGTCACCAGCGGGGTGATAAGACGCTTTACGAAGGGCAGGATGCGCGAAACGCCCATCTCCACGAACGAGCCTGCGATCACCACGCCGAAAATAGCCGCCATCACGCCTTCTACCGGCGTGCCTTGCTTGACCATCAGCGCACCGCCAGCAATCAGCGGACCGACGAAGTTGAAGCTGGTGCCCTGAACAATCAGCAGCCCAGCGCCGAACGGCCCGAAACGTTTGCACTGGACGAAGGTGGCAATACCCGAGATCACCAGCGACATGGAAACGATCAGGTTGGTATCACGCGCCGAAACACCCAGCGCCTGGCAGATCAGCAGGCCAGGGGTCACGATCGGCACAATGATCGCCAGCAGGTGCTGCAGGGCCGCCAGCAGGCCGATCACCAGCCGTGGCTTGTCCTCAAGGCCAAGCACCAGTTCATTGGCAGGCGCCGCCGCGCCTGGGCTGTGTTCGTGTGAGCTCATTGCTGGAAGCTGCCCCGGAAGAAAAAAGGAGCGCATTCTACGGGGTGATGAGGGATTGCGGTAGAGAAAAGCACGATGGCGGCACGATCGGCGACCATGTGCCTAGTTATCTGACTTTTTGGTCAGTTATTGGTTGTGCTTTCTGGGGCTAAGTAGTGCCCACAAAAAAGCCCGCCGAAGCGGGCTTTCTCGCACATTCATCAATCAGTCATCACGACCCATGATGCCGAACAGCTGCAGCAGGCTGACAAACAGGTTGTAGATCGACACATACAGACTGATTGTCGCCATGATGTAGTTACGCTCGCCACCATGAATGATCGCGCTGGTCTGGAACAGGATGCACACCGACGAGAATAGCACGAAGCCAGCGCTGATCGCCAGTTGCAGGCCGCTGATCTGGAAGAAGAAGCTGGCCACGACAGCACCCAGCAGAACGAAGAAGCCAGCAGTGATGAAGCCACTGAGGAAGCTCATGTCCTTGCGGGTGATCAGCACATAGGCCGACAGACCACCAAACACCAGCGCAGTCATGGCAAACGCCGAGCTGACCACTTCAGCGCCACCGGCCATGCCCAGGTAGCGGTTGAGGATCGGGCCGAGGATGAAGCCCATGAAGCCGGTGAGGGCAAAGGTCGACACCAGGCCCCAGGCCGAATCACGCAGTTTGTTGGTGAGGAAGAACAGCCCGTAGAAGCCGATCAGCACCACGAACACGTTCGGGTAGCCGACGCGCATCTGCTGGGCGACGAAGGCCATGACACCGCTGAAGGCGAGGGTAAGTGCCAGCAGGCTGTACGTGTTGCGCAGGACCTTGCTGATCTCCTGCTGCTCGACCTGCTGGCCGTGGTGTACGGCGTAATCCTGTTCGCGCATGGCGACACTCCTTGGTAAAACCTGTGGTTTCGAACGTTCAGATGCTAGGAGTCTATCAGAGCTCCCACAACCCGCGACACAGAGAGTTTGACAGCGTGTTTCATTAAGGTATTATGGCGGCCGCAAAACGAGCTGGAAGCGTGGCCGAGTGGTTTAAGGCAACGGTCTTGAAAACCGTCGATGGGCAACTATCCTAGAGTTCGAATCTCTACGCTTCCGCCACATTCAAAGCCCTGATTACTCAGGGCTTTTTGCGTTTTTGGGGCCGTAAAATGAGTCTCTGAAGACAGACGGCCTGAGTCCAGCAAGGCCAACGACTTTCAAGTCCAGAAAAGCCCAGATCTTCTCAGGGCTTCGGCATCACGCCTTGCGCAGAATGACATCAATCCGATGCCAGTTCACCGTTCCGGAATCGATGACCATGGCTGATTCGGTTTCGCGCAGCAGGACAGTTTCCAACCCCGCAGCAAGCGCCTGAACATTTTCAACGCTATGAAACGACATATGCCCCTGGCTAGCCCAGCCGTGCCTTAGCCCGAAGAAATGACCTGCAAAAACACCTCCGGGAACCAGCGCTTTGCACATCAGATTCCACAGGTGATCGAATCGCCCAGGGTGGCAAAAGGGAAGGGCAAGCCCGGCATGAATCAGGCTTGAAGGCGGTAGCTCGGCAAGGTACTCAAAGTCTGCCACCTTGGCGTTCAGCATTCGTGCCTCAACTGGTGAGCATTTGTTGGCGGTTCGAGCGATGGCCTCAGGTTATTTATCGATGGCCAGCACCTGCCAGCCCGCCTGGATCATCTGCAGCGCTTCATTACCCGCGCCACACCCGAGGTCTACCGCATGCAGGGGACGTAGGTGCCTGGCGTGATCAATGGCGCAACTGAGCAGCAGAGAGGGCGCGCGTTCGTTCGTGCGTTAGTAAAAAGCGTTCCAGCTCGTCATGGAGAAAGCGTCCTTACCTTTCCATCTTGTACAGGGTGGCTACCGCAATGCATGAATGGGGGATGTTATCCCATTGGGGGTTACCGCTTGGCGGCTTGAGTATTTCCACAGGTTACCGGCCTGGTTACGAAATCATGACCGGCGCTGGCACTGTCTCTGTGTAGACTGTGCCTCCTCACACATTCTGTCGCTCGCATTCGGAATACCAAAATGAACAAACTGATCCTGCCCGCCGCCATCTTCGTAAGCGTGATGATCGTAGGGACGATCGCCGATAACTTTGGCGTGGAAGGGGGCTGGAAAATAGGTGTGCTGTGCCTTGTGGCCGGAGCTGTTCAAATTGTGGTTACACGCTTTCAGCGTGCACGCAGCAACAACGTCCAGCCTTAGGCGCTGCGGCTAAGGCAAAGGCGGCCACACTTTGCGTGCTGTTGTTCTATGGGAGAGCGACGGAGGCTGTGATAATGGGGTAATTACCAGGACCATGTCATGCTGACCATCTCCAACAACGTGCATCTGCCGGATGCCGAAATCGAACTGACCTACATTCGTGCGCAAGGCGCGGGTGGGCAGAATGTCAACAAGGTGTCCAGCGCCGTGCACCTGCGCTTCGACATCCCGGCCTCATCATTGCCAGGGTTCTACAAAGAGCGGCTGCTGGCGCTGCGTGACAGTCGCATCACCGGCGACGGCGTGTTGATCATCAAGGCTCAGCAGTACCGCACCCAGGAGCAGAACCGTGCTGACGCATTGGCGCGTCTCGCCGAGTTGATCATCGCTGCCGGCAAGACCGAGAAGAAACGGCGCCCCACCAAGCCGACCCTCGGCTCGAAGACCCGCCGCCTCGAAGGAAAAGCCAGGCGGAGCACCGTCAAGGCGGGGCGGGGCAAGGTGGAGTTTTAGTGCGGGTGGTGGAACGGTGCTGGCAAGTGTCGGTATCGCCTGAGTGAGCAAAGACAGTGGCTGTTGACTGGGGCCATGGGGGCTGCTACGCAGCCCATCGCAGGCAAGCCACAGAGATTGCGTCTTGCCAGAAGGTTTCGCCGATCACTTGATCAGCGGCACACCACTCAACTTCTGCAACTCGTCAAAGTCGATATCCGCACAGATCTCGACCACTTTCAGCCCTTCAGGCGTCACTTCCAGCACGGCCAGGTCAGTGTAGATACGGCTGACGCAAGCAATGCCGGTCAGCGGGTAGGTGCACTCAGGCACCAGTTTGCTTTCGCCGGATTTGGTCAGGTGGTCCATCATCACGAACACCTGGCGGGCGCCGGTGGCCAGGTCCATTGCGCCGCCTACGGCCGGGATCGAACCTTCGGCACCGGTGTGCCAGTTGGCCAGGTCGCCCTTCACCGACACCTGGAATGCGCCCAGTACGGCGATGTCCAGGTGGCCGCCACGCATCATCGAGAACGAGTCGGCATGGTGGAAGAATGCACCGCCAGTCAGCAGGGTCACGTGCTGCTTGCCGGCGTTGATCAGGTCATCGTCTTCCTCGCCCGGGGCCGGGCTTGGGCCCATGCCCAGCAGGCCGTTTTCGCTGTGCAGGAACACTTCCTTGTCGCCCAGGTAGTTGGCCACCAGGGTAGGTGCGCCGATGCCCAGGTTGACGTAGGCACCTTCCTGGATGTCTGCGGCCACGCGCTGGGCCATCTCGGTGCGGGAGAGCTTTTTGGTGATGGTCATGGCAGGCCTCAGACAGCGTTGGCGATCGAAGAAGCGGCAGCGCCGGTCACGGCGACCACGCGCTGGACGAAGATACCCGGGGTAATGATGTGTTCCGGGTCCAGTTCACCGAGTTCGACAACCTGGTCGACCTGGGCGATGGCGGTCTTGGCGGCCATGGCCATGATCGGGCCGAAGTTGCGGGCGGCCTTGCGGTAGGTCAGGTTGCCCCAACGGTCGCCCTTGTGCGCCTTGATCAACGCAAAGTCGGCGTGCAGCGGCATTTCCAGCACGTACATGCGACCGTCGATCTCTCGGGTTTCCTTGCCTTCGGCCAGCAGGGTGCCGTAGCCGGTTGGCGAGAAGAATGCACCAATGCCCGAACCCGCGGCGCGGATACGCTCGGCCAGGTTGCCCTGCGGGACTACTTCCAGCTCGATCTTGCCGGCGCGGTACAGTTCGTCGAACACGTAGGAGTCGGACTGGCGCGGGAACGAGCAGACCACCTTGCGCACGCTGCCTGCCATGAGCAGGGCGGCCAGGCCGATCTCGCCGTTACCGGCGTTGTTGCTGATGATGGTCAGGTCGCGGGCACCGGTGGCAATCAGGCCGTCGATCAGCTCGGACGGCATGCCCGCCGTGCCAAAGCCACCGACCATGATGGTCGAACCGTCGGTAATCCCTTCCACCGCGCTGGCGATGGACTCGTACGTTTTATTGATCAAGGCGAGCTCCTGGTTGTTCCTGGAGTTGTGGTTGTCGGGCTGGCCGGAGCGCGTGACGCGATGGGGCCTGTCAGCGGTTGAAATTACTTGCTGACTTTCGCTATAGCGTGCCGCAAGATAGGGCAACAGTAGAGGGGGTTTGGCTGAATTTGTGCGATTATCGAACTGTTGTGCGATGTGCGAGCAGTTTCGGAAGCTATCTGCCTCACTCAACTTGAACGTGTGATCCCATCATTGTTGCCCCTCGTTGGTGCGCTTTGCGCTTCTCTGCCACGGTTCTGCACTGATCAAGTGCGGCAGGCTCGCGAAATCACCCATTAATCACCCCTGCCGCGTTGGCGTGCGACTTGCTATCAGATTGCCATTCGATGTCGCGTATGGTGAAGATAATGTCGCTTTCCAGTGGTTCGATGCAGTTGTCGTCGCATGAAAAGGGCTGGCTGCCGTGGTTTGGTAAAACTGGCAAATTCAGCATGGGCTGGGCGTGCCGCGTTAACCGGGCCAGTTACCCGCAGATCGAGCAAACCTTCGAAGCCATCGCCCACACCCGTGTGCAGTTGCTGCATGAGTGGGCGCGCGAGCAGTGGGAGCATCTGGCCGAGTTGGCCGATCAACTGGCGCCCGGTCTCGCTCAAGTCGATAGCGCGATGTTGCGCAGCACGCTGGCCCAGGCCGAGGACTTTTCCGAACTGTTTGTCGTCGATGCCCACGGCAGCGTCATCGCTTCGACCTGGCCCCAACGTGGCACGCCGCGTATCGAACACATGTCAGCCCTGGCACAAGGGCTGAAAGCCCCCTTTCTGCACGGGCCTTACAGCGACCCACTGACCTTGCAGATCGGCCCGTCATCCTCACGCTTTCACGACGAAGTCACGCTGATGTTCTACCAGCCCCTCAGGCACGCGGGCAAAGTGCTCGGTTGCCTGTGCGGGCGGGTGCCCAACGACGTGCTGGGCGATCTGATCCAGCGCGAGGCCGGGCACATCTACCCCGAGTCGGGTGACAACTACCTGTTCATGGCGCAATCGCGCTTCGACCTTGCCATTCAGCCTGGCATCGCGCTGTCCCGCTCGCGCTTCGAAGACGCCACCTTCACCCATGGCGAAAACCTCAAGAGCGGCGTGCACACGCCCTGGACCACGGTGCAGGTCCAGCGCCATACCGAACTGGAGCTGCGTTTCACCGATCCCTCCACGCGGGAACTGCACCCGGGCGTAAGGGAGACCATCAGGCGCGGTGAAAACCTGTTCGTGACCTACCCCGGCTATTCGGATTATCGCCACGTACCGGTGGTGGGCAAGGGCGTAACGTTCCAGTTGCCGGGCTCACCCGACCGCTGGGGCATGATGTGCGAGGCAGACCTGGAGGAGGTCTACCGCCGGCGCTCGCTGAGCTACGGTTTGATGAAGCCCTATGTGGCGATCATGGCGGCCCTTTTCGGCTGCAACTACCTGGTGCAGCACTGTGCAGGCCTGCCGCAAGGGCTGAACGACGCAATCGAGGCCGCGAGCATGCTCGGCGCCACGTTGCTGTTCGGTGTGCTCGGGCCCAAGCGCCTGGCGGCCAGGCTGAATGGCATGAGCGGCGTGCTGCGCACCATCGCCGAGGGAGAAGGCAACCTGCGCCAGCGGTTGGACACCAGCACCTTGGCCAACGACGAAAGCGGCGACATGGCGCGCTGGATCAACAGCTTCATCGACCGCCTGGACGCGGTGGTGGGGCAGGTGGTCAAGGCCAGCCGCACCGTCGGCAGCACCAACCAAGTGATGCTCGGGCGCAGCCAGGAAGCCAGCGTGAGCTCCGCCGATGTGGCGGACGCCGTGCACCAGATGATGATCATCATGGAAGAGCAGCTCGGCGAGTTGCAGCAGGCTTCGGTCAGTGCCGAGCAGATGAAGCAGGCCATGGACGAAGTGGTCAGCCGCGCGCGCGAGCAGTACTTGGCGGTGCAGGCGGGCACGCAGTCGATCCGCGATGTGGTCGCGCGCTCGTCGTCCAGCGTGCAGCGGCTCGACAGCCGCATGGTCGAGATCGACAACATTACCGGGTTGATCAGCGAAATCACCAACCAGACCAACCTGCTGGCGCTCAATGCCGCCATCGAGGCGGCGCGCGCCGGGGAGCATGGCCGTGGCTTTGCGGTGGTGGCCGAGGAAGTGCGTAGCCTGGCCGCGCGCACCTCGCGTGCTGCCGACGACATTCGCCATATGGTCGAAAGCCTGCAGGGCGAAACCCGTCAGGCCGTAAGCTTCATGGAGCAGGGCGTGCAGGACGTCGACAACAGTCTGCGCCTCGCCGAGGACGCCTCTTCGGAAAATGTGCAACTTCACCAGGCGGTGGAGGGCATGTTCGCCATCATCCAGCAGCTCAACCGGCGCAGTGTGGAATACGGCAAGACCATCGAGCAGGTCAACCAGTCGTCCAGCGAGATGCGCCAGACCGCCGTGGTGCTGCAAAGCAGTGCGCAGAAGGTGAAGGTGGATGCCGGCAAGTTGCAGAAGCTGGTGGGGCAGTTCGAAGTCAGCGATGATGGCGCACGGGGCGCTGTCCCGATCTCTGCTTAGTACACCTGGAAGACTACATGAACAAACTGATCCTCCCTGTCGCCATCTTCGTAAGCGTAATTGCCGCTGGGAAGGCATCCGAGCACTTCGGCCTGGAAGGGGGCTGGAAAATAGGCGTGTTGTGTCTGGTGGCAGGTGCTGTTCAAATCGTGGTGACGCGTTTTCAACGCGCACCCCGCAAAAACGCTCAATCGTAAGCCCTGGACATCACTCGTGCGCACGCACAAAGCGCACCTCGCATCAGGGCAATGCCTAATGCACGCCTGCTTCAGGCATCATGCAGCAAGCCCCATTCCAAAAGCTGAACCCGCCAAATGTCAGAATCCACCAACCCCAATCGCGCCATCTACGACCTGGACATGCTCCGCACCGTGGTCATGGTGGCCGACTGCGGCAGTTTCACCACCGCCGCAGCCCGCCTGCATTCCACCCAGTCCACGGTCAGCCAGAAGGTGCGCCGGCTGGAGGAACTGGTCGGCCAGCAACTGCTAGACCGCAGCAACCGCGAAGTGCACCCGACCGACGCCGGTGAAACCCTGCTGCGTTACGCACGGCATTTGCTGGCGGTGAGTAATCAGCTCACCGAGGCCATGTCGGGCGGAGTGACGGTGACCGTGCGGATCGGCCTGCCGGACGATTTTGTCGCGGGCAAGACGATGCAGGCGCTGGCAGCATTTAACCGGCGCAACCCGACGGTGAAGCTGGAGATTACCGGTGGGTTGAGCCGCGATTTGATGAGCACCTACGACCGTGGCGAGCTGGACCTGGTGTTGATCAAGCAGCGGCGCCACAGCCGCGAGGCGAATGCCTGCCAGCCGGAGCGCATCGAGTGGATCGACAGCGCGCAGTACCCGTGTTTTGCCCAGGACCCGATTCCGCTGGTGACCTTTCCGCCACGCGGGTTGTACCGGGATGACATGATCAGTGCGGTCGAGGCCATGGGGCGCAGTTGGCGCATTGCATTCACCAGTTCGAGCCTGGCAGGGATTCAGGAGGCGGTGGCCAATGGGCTGGGGGTGAGCCTGTTGCCATCGCGGGTGGTGACGGCGGGGCATCGGGTGCTGGGGGTGGAAGAAGGGTTCAAGCCGATCAAAGTGTTTGAGGCGGCGATTTTTCATCGGCCTACGGCGGATCCGATGGTTATGGCGTTGGCCGAAATTCTGATAGGTATTTTGCGGGCAGAAGCAGAGGAAATCTTGGTCTAGTGGCTGTCAGTCAGGGCCATGGGGCTGCATGGCAGCCCCAGGATTTTTGCCTGTCAGTGGCGGCGCAGTTCGGCAGCAAACTGCGCAGCCTCCAACTGCAACTGCGCAGGCCCGCCCCAGAACGCCCCGTGGCGCACGATCACCCGCTCATGAATGGCAGCCGCCACCGCCGCAGCGGCATTCGGTGCCTTGAACAGGATGAAGCTGGCTTCATTGCCCACCTTCAAGCCGTAGTCCTGTTTACCCATCACGCCGGCACCCGCCTCGGTCGCCATGTGCAACGCTACCCGCAGTTCCTCGTCGGTGTTGAAGCCTGAGCGGTAGCTGACCAGCATGGCCCGTTGCAGCATGTCGCCGTTGCCGTAGGGCCACCAGGCATCCTGGATGTTGTCGTTGCCGGTAAACACCCGCACGCCGCCGTTACGCAGGCGCAGGACGGGGGGAAAAGCATGCTCGCCGGGGGCGTTGGTCATGATGGAAATGCCGGCGCCAGCCAGCACTTCGGCGGTGCGGTCGACCACGGCATCGGATACGTCGCCCAGCCCATAGGCGTGGCTGACCGCCGCCAGGCCTTGCATGCCCAGTGCCTGGGTGCGGGCAGCGATGCGTTCGAGTTGGGCGATACAGATATCGCCAGGCTCATGCAGGTGGATGTCGACCTTCACCCCATGTCGGTCGGCGATGCCGAACACGATGTCGAGCTGGCCATCGGCATCGCCATCAAGGGTGGTCGGGTCGATGCCGCCGACCACCTGCACGCCTTCGCGGATGGCCGCTTCCATCACTTCAGCAGTGCCGGGGCAGGTCACCACGCCGGCCTGGGGGAAGGCCACCAGTTGGATGTCGATCAGGTCTTTCCACATGTCCCGGGCTTCGAGCATGGCATGCAGGTTGGTAAGGCCGGTGGTGGCGTCCACGTCCACATGGCAACGCATGGCCAGGGTGCCAAACGAGGCTGCCTGGCGCATCAGCGCATCGGCGCGCTCGACGATGGGCGGGGCGCTGGCCAGTTCGCGTTTTTCCACGGCCAGGCGTTCGCGCAGGCTGGCCACGGGTTGGTGCGGGTGCCAGCGGTCACCGACGAAGCTTTTATCCAGGTGGATGTGGCCATCGACAAAGCCCGGCAGCGCCAGCAGGCCTTCGAGGTCGATGGTTTCGCGGGCGGGCGTGCTGGCGCGTTGCGGGCCGATGTGGCTGATGCGGCCATTGCTTACGGCAATGTTCAGAGGCAGGCCATCGGCGTCGATGGCGTTGATGAACTCACGGTCGTTCATGGTTGGGCCTTTTTTACTAACGGCTTGGGTGACGTACCACGGTAGGGCGGATGCGGGCATGTCTCCAATTAATTATCAGGATTGGGTTCAGTGCATTTCTGGATGCGGGCTGGTGAAGTTGCCCTGCATTAAAAAGCCCACTGCATTCGATTCTGATAATTAACTTTCAAAGCGTTCGATCACGGCCCAGGATTGAGCTCGAGATCGGCCCAGCCGCCAGTCATGGCGCCCTCCAGGGCTGAGCCTCACACACAATAAAAACAAATGCCGTGTCGGAGTCCTCCCATGACCTACGATTCCAAGCTGCTGCGTGCCGCGCTGATTTTCATCGCCTGTACTTCCTTCATCGTCTGTGGTGTGCAGCCCATCTTCATGGGTTTGGTCACGGAGCAACTGAGCCTGTCACTCGACCAGCAAGGCTGGGTGGTGTCGGTCGAGATGATTGGCATGACTCTGGGCACCTTGCTGTGCCCGCTGCTGATGAAGCGCCATGGCGGGCGCAGTCTGTGCCTGTTCGTTGGCGCGCTGTGCGTGGCGTTGAGTATCGCCACCGCCTTTGCCATCACCAACACGATGTTGCTGGTCGTGCGCCTGGCGGCCGGCACCTGTGCGGGGCTGGTTTATGCCTACGCGGTGTGCATGCTGGGCCGCTTGCCCAACCAGGACCGATCGTTCGGGTTGATGCTGTTGTTGCAAACCCCCGAATACTCGCTGTTCTCCGCCGCATTGCCGTTGCTGGCCGCGCAGAGCGGCACCGTAACTGCATTGTGCGCATTCGGCCTGTGGTATTTGCTGATCTGCGGCGCCAGCCTGGTGTTGCCGCGCCGTCCGGCGGCGTTGCTGGCCAGTGGCGAAGGCTCACCTGCCCAGGGTGGTTCGGCACGTACCGGGCGTACGGCGCTGGTGGGCATGCTGTTCATGCAGATTGCCATTTACTGTGTGTGGGGCTTCATCGACCAGCTGGCGCGAGACCAGGGTATCAGCGGGGTCGACATCGGTTGGGCGTTCGGCCTGTCGGCCATTGGCGGATTGCCTGGGGCGGGGCTGCCAAGCCTGCTGGGGGCGCGGGTCAACCGCCAACTGATGATTGCTGTGGGGTTGGTGGCGGTGTTCGTTTCCATCGCCATGCTCACGGGCCATACCCGCACACCGATGCAGTTGTTCGTGGCGTTGTTGCTGATCAACTTTGGCTGGGTGCTGTCACTGTCGTACTACATGGCGCTGATCACCACCAACGACCCGACCGGCAAGCTTACGCCGCTGGTCAGTATTACCTTGATGGGCGCTGCGGCGGTGACGCCGGCTTTGATTGCCCTATTGGTGGAGGGGTCGAACCAGCAGTTGATCTTTTTGCTGGGGACCGGGGCGTTGGTGATTGCCTTTGCGGTGACCTGCCTGGGGGCGAGCGCTAAAGGCGTGGGCAGAAAGGCTGCCTACTGAGTGCTGGCACTTGGGGCCGACGGGGGCGAGCCCATGGATTACAGAGCCGGTGCTTGCCTTGCAGGATGTTAGAGGTCACTGCAAGGTCACGGGCTTCAAGCTATCCGGTAACTGCTGGATAGCCGCCTCTATCCTGGCGATCGGTTCAGCCAACGCGTCCGCTTCGTTGTCCTTACCCTCCCTCCTTAGGCGATCGCGCTCAAGGCGCAGGTTCAGCAAATTCTTCTGCAGCTTCAGGGCCGAGGCATTGTACGGGTCCATGCTTTTCTCACGCTGTGGGCTTCCGTGCCGTTGTAGGAAAACCGGACCGTAGCAGCTCGATTTTGCTGTAGAAACTGATGTTTCATACAGGGAAATCCCCTCAAGGCGAATACTCCTACGTTGCGAGGTAAAAGATCCTACAAGCTGCATTTCAAATCGTTTCATTCAATCTTGGCTGAACCCCGCGTGATACCTAGCCACAACGGGGCTTCGTCCCTACAGGCTCTCGGCAATTTCCTGTAAATGGCTTGCCGTGCCCTTCGCAACTTCGTGTAGCAATTGCTTGCGCGTTACAAGTGGTTCGCATCCACGACCGCCTGGCCGCGTGTCGAGTGGCGGGCAGGCATCGGGCATCTCCTTGGTATGAGCCAGTGGGGCGGGTTGATGTGTGCTAGTAAAGTTGATAGCTGTATCGCCGATATGTCCGATTGACCCGTTGGATACGTGCTTGTGTATCAGGTCTCAATGGGTACAGATAACGATACAAGCGCGGTGCAGCGGTGGTTTTTTCCGCTGCTGCACCCATCGAAGGTTTACCCGGCCAAGGAGAGGCCCATGCATTACGTTGTCATTGAACCCCATCGCAGTGAATACCCGCGGCCCATTCGCTTCGCCAAGGGCACGCTGCTGAACATCGGGCCACGCTACGAGGGTGAGCCAGGCTGGCAGGACTGGTACCTGTGCACCTGCAGTGGTCAGGAGCCTGGCTGGGTGCCGGCCCAGTTGATCGAGCGGATCAGCGTGTGCCAGGGCAGGGCACTGGACAATTACTCAGCGCATGAGCTCGATGCCGACCCCGGGCAACGGGTGCAGATGCTGCGCCCGCTCAACGGGTGGGTCTGGTGCCGTCGCCATGGCAATGGCGAGCTGGGCTGGCTGCCTGCAGAAAAGCTTCAGCAGGTTTCCATCTGATCCGCTTTTTTTCCACAAAGCTGAATCTGTAACCGTATCAGCCCAAGGCCGAGAATATGCCCATTCCCGCATCACAACTGTAGAGGTTCCAATGGGCAAGCTGGCGCTATTCCTGGGTGGTTTTCTGCTACTGACCATTCTGATTGGTCTTCTTGGTACGATTCCGCCAAGCTGAGGTTCAACGTTTACCCGCGCATGGGATAAGTCATTCTTTGCGCGGGGAAATCTGTCCACAAAAAACGTGGGTAGGTCTGTGGATAAAGTGCTGAAAGCCAAGCCCACGGCGGGCTCTGTTAAATTGAGCAGAAATTGAACAGCCGTTTCAGTGGCTGTTTCATTGGGCCATGCCGGCTCGGCGCAGGGCCGCCAGCAAGTCACGTACCCGTGCCGGCAGCTCGCCGGCAGGGTACAGCGCATGCATCTGCGGGTCCTGGCCGCTGCTGGAGGTCAGGCGGTACTGTGGGCACACCCGCACCAGGCGCCCGGTTTTGACATGCGCTTCGCCAACCCAGGCGGCCAGGCGGGCGATACCGGCACCGGCCAGGGTGCTGTGGTACACCGCATCACCCGAACCCAGGCGCAACCTGGGCCTGGGGCGCAGGCTGGTGATCTGGCCCTCGCGGCAGAAATGCCAGGCCTTGAGGATGCGTGGCGCGGTATGCAGGATCAGCGTATGCCCCTCCAGGTCTTCCGGGTGTTGCGGTGTGCCGGCCTGGCCCAGGTAGGCGGGGCTGGCATACAGGTGGCGCTGATAGGGCCAAAGCGGGTAGCCGATCAGCTCGCTTGATTGGGGGAAGGCGCCGCGTACCACGAAATCGAATTTGCCTTGCAGTGGGTCGAGGGCTTCGTCGCTGTACTGCACGTCCAGGGTCACTTGCGGGTGGCAGCGAGAAAACTCGGCAAGCACCTGCGGCAACACATGCTCCCCCAGCAACTGCGGCACGGCAAAGCGGATCCAGCCTTGGGCACTGCCGCTGAGCGCGGCCAGTTCGTCGGCTGCATCGCGTTGCACATCCAGCAAGCGTTCGGCGTGCGGCAACAGGCGCTTGCCGGCTTCGGTCAAGGTCACGGCGTTGGCGTTGCGGTTGAGCAGCTTGCTTCCGGCATTGTCTTCCAGGGTTTGCACAGCCCGGGTAACTGCGCTGGGAGAGCGCCCCAATGCGCGGGCAGCGGCGACAAAGCTGCGCTTGTGTGCCACGCTGACGAACGCCTGGATTTCCCGCAGCATGTCCAATGCCATCGTCTGCTCCTTGTTGCAGTTTTCGCAATATGGCATTTCAACACAAACGCGGTACTTTGATTAGCCTTGCAGGCGTCTTCTCTGCCTCTGGGCCTGCATCATGATGGATATCGCTGTACTTTCCGTGTTCGCTTTTGCCGCTGGGCTGATCGATGCCGCCGTGGGGGGCGGTGGGCTGATCCAGATCCCTGCCTTGTTCAATGCGCTGCCCACCGCACAGCCAGCGGCATTGCTCGGCAGCAACAAGCTGGCGTCGGTGTGCGGCACGGCCTTCGCGGCGCGGTCGTTTATCCGCAAGGTGACGCTGGACTGGGGGCTGATCGTACCCGCTGCACTCAGCGCCTTTGTCATGTCGTTCGCCGGTGCCGCCACGGTGTCGCTGGTGCCGCCCAGCGTGATGCGCCCGGCGGTGCTGGTGCTGATCGTGCTGATGGCCATCTACACCTTCTGCAAGAAAGACTTCGGCACCCTGCACAAGCCTGCGCAAATCGGCCGCAAGGAGCAGTGCCTGGCGGTGCTGATCGGCGGTGCGATCGGTTTTTACGACGGTCTGTTTGGCCCGGGCACCGGAAGCTTCCTGATCTTCCTGTTCATCCGCTTCTTTGCCCTGGACTTCCTGCACGCCTCGGCGTCGGCCAAGGTGGTGAACATCGCCACCAACCTGGCGGCACTGGTGTTCTTCGTGCCGACGGGCAACGTGTTGTATGCCATCGCCCTGCCCATGGCGGTGTGCAACATCCTGGGCGCGCTGACCGGTACCTGGCTGGCAGTGCGCAAGGGCGCCGGCTTTGTCCGCGGGTTGTTCCTGGTGCTGTTGTGCGTGCTGATCGCCAAGCTGTCGTGGGACTTGCTGGCCGGTTGACTCAGATCACCTGGCGCTGCGCCTCGGCCTGCTCGACGCGATTGCGGCCATGGGCCTTGGCCCGGTACAGCGCCTGGTCGGCGCTTGCCAGCAGCGCGTCCAGGCTGGGGGCCGGGCGGTCGGCGTCGCAGCCGGCCAGGCCGATACTGACGGTAATCTGCAGGCGCTGGTCGGCCTGCACCACATGCAGGTCCTGTACGGCGCGGCGCAGGCGTTCGGCGGTGAACTTGGCCCGTTCTGGCGCAAGGCCCGGGAGAATGACGACGAACTCCTCGCCTCCCAGGCGCGCGAGCAGCTCATCGTTGTGCAACTGGTCTTGCAAGGTGCTGGCGAACTGGCGCAGCACCTGGTCACCAACCGCGTGGCCGTGGACATCGTTGATCGACTTGAAATGGTCGATGTCCAGCATCATCAGGGTCACCGGCAGTGCCTGGGCATGCTGTTGGCGGCTGTCCAGCAACGCGTTGGCGCGGCGGGTAAAGGCACTGCGGGTGAGCACGCCGGTAAGGTGGTCGATGGTCGCCTGGTGCGCCAGGCGGGCCATCAGGCTGCGGTTGGCCTGGCTGACGCAGGCCACCACCAGCGGGCCAAGCACTAACATGGCGATGCCCAGGCGCGCCGACATCAGCGTGGTCACCCCTGGCTCGCTTTGCGGCACGCTAAAGTGCATGAGGTTTTGCGCCACCGCCACAATCAAGGTACTGCCGGCGGTGAGTGCCAGCAGCGAAACCATAAAGGGCGAATAGGTCCAGGCACACCACAGCAAAGCGGCAATCGGGAAGGCAATGGCCCCGGGGCCGCCAAAGGCAATGCTGAACGCCAGCGAGGCCAGCAGCACCAGCAGCGGTGCCAGGCGGATGGCCTGGGCACCACCGCGCACCAAGGCCCGTACCGAGGGCGCAGTCAGCAGCACCGGCAGCACCAGCACGCTTGTCGAGAACTGTTCGCTGAACCAGGCCAGCCAAGTGGCGCGCAACGATTGTTGGAACCAGGGCGCGGCCATCGCCGCCGCCATGCTGGCCGCCACCATGGCGCCAGCGGCGCAGGCGGCAAATACGCTGAGTACGCCGTGCGGGGTTCGCATGCGTCGGTGCAGGCGCGGCAAGCGCGACAGCAATTGCCAGAGGGTCACCACCACGCCCAGGTTGCACAGGTTGAACCACAGGGCCGGGGCCCAGGCGCTGCCGCACAGCAGGTCGGCACCGACCATGGCCAGCCAGACGAGGCCAAAGCCGGTAAGTGTGGCCTGGCGAGGGTAGCGCAGCAGTACACCGGCCAATACGGCATTCACCGGCCAGAACAGCGACAGCGATTCGATCGGGCGTGCCAGGATGCCCCCCAGGGTGAGGGCAAAGGTCAGGCAGAGCAGAACGACGTAAGGCAACAAGCGCGATTGGGCAGCAAAAACCATGGGCTCGACCGGCAAGCGGAAACGAAATCCAGGACAACGCCTTGAAGCACCTGGGGCAATGACCCGCAGTGTGTTTCGTCAGGGCAGTTGATGTCAATCTGCCGCGAACGGTCGAGATAATGCCAAATTGCCTTCATTCCTCAATTGTGTCGTCACAGCCCGAAGAACCACGGCACCATCAACACGGTCACCAGCATCACCAGCAGGGTGAACGGTACGCCGATTTTGACGAAGTCGGCGAAACGGTACTGCCCTGGGCCCAGCACCAGCGTATTGACCGGCGATGACACCGGCGTCATGAACGCCGCCGATGCGGCCAACGCCACGGTCATGGCGAACGGGTAGGGTGACATCCCCAGCTGTGCTGCGGTACTGACAGCCACCGGCGCCATCAGCACCGCAGTGGCCGTATTGGAAATGAACAGGCCAATCACCGCCGTGACGGCAAACAGGCAGGCGAGAATGGCACTGGGGCCGGCCCCTCCCAGCACGCTGACCAGCCCGCTCACCGCCAGGTCGATGCCGCCGGTTTTCTGCAGCGCCTGGGCGAAGGGTAGCATGCCGACAATCAGCACCAGGCTTTGCCAATGAATGGCCCGATAAGCGCTGCTCATGTCGATGCAGCGGCCGGCGCCCATCAGCAGGCAGCCGATCAGCGCGGCCATGACATTGGGCACGGCACCACTGACCATCAGCCCGACCATCACCGCCAGGCTCAGTAGCGCTTGCGGCGCGCGGGTGCGGGCGGGGGCCACCTGGTCGATTTCGGCAGGCAGGCTCAGCACCAGGAAGTCTCTGGGTTTGCTTTGCAACTGGCGTACGGCCTTCCACGGGCCGACCACCAGCAGCGTGTCGCCAAGGCGCAGCTTTTCTTCCACCAGTTGGTCTTCGATCGCTGCCTGCTCGCGGCGCAGGCCGACCACGTTGAGGTCGAAGCGGGTACGGAAGGCCAGTTCGAGAATGCTCTTGCCAATCAGCTGCGACCCCGGTGGTAGGGAGACCTCGGCCATGCCCAGTTCCTGGGACTGGTCGATGAAATAGGCGGCCTTGAAGTGAAGCGGCTCCAGTTGCATGGTCTGGCACAGGCTGCGCAGGTCATCGCGGTTGGCGAACAGGTCGAGCAGCAGCACGTCGCCCTGGTGCAGCACGGTGCTGGAGTCGGCAGCCATCACCCGCGTGGTGAACTTGTGCTGGCGTTCGATGCCGATCACGTTGGCGCCGTGCCGGGTACGCAGTTCCAGTTCGCCGAGGGTGTGGCCGATCAGCGGCGAGTGAGGGCGGATGCGCAGGCGCCGTTCGCGGCCGTTGAGCTTGTAGTCCAGCACCAGGTCCAGCAGTGTCCGGCGGGTTTCCACGCGGCCGTCCTTGCGCACTTCGCCGTTGAGCCAGTGTCGGGTCAGCAGCATGTAGCCGATGCCCAGCACCAGCACCACCAGGCCAAACGGGGTAAAGCTGAAGAAGCTGAAACCGGCTTCGCCATTGCGCACCAGCTCGCTGTGCACCACCACGTTGGGCGGTGTGGCCACCAGACTGAGCATGCCGCTGATCAGGCCGGCGAACGCCAGCGGCATCATCAGGCGGCTGGGCGAGAGTTTCAGGCGTGCGGCAATACTGAGCACCACCGGGATGAAGATGGCCACCACGCCGGTGGAGCTCATGATCGAGCCCAGCCCGGCCACCGCCACCATCAGCAGCACCAGCAGGCGCGCCTCGCTGTTGCCGGCCCGCTCGCTCATCCATTCGCCGATGCGGTAGGCAATGCCGGTACGCACCAGGCCTTCGCCAATCACGAACAGGGCGGCGATCAGCACCACGTTGGGGTCGCTGAAGCCGGCCAGGGCCTGCTCGACGGTGAGGATGCCGAGTAGCGGCAGGGCGAGAATTACCAGCAGTGCGACCACGTCCATGCGCGGGCGGTTGATGACGAACAGGAGGATGACGATGGCCAGCAGGCCGAGGACCCAGAGCAGCTCTTGGTTCATGGGGAGGGGGTGTTCCTTCACACAGGGGCACGATAGACAGTAGCAGCCAGTGTGCCAGCTTGTGATGAAGGGGGTGTTGATGTACTGCAGGGTTTGCCAAACAACAGGGGCCGCATTGTGGCCCCTTGGGTCACCGGATCAGTGACGGTGACGGCGGTGCTTTTTGCTGCCGTTATTGTCGCCCAGGTGGTTGCCGATGGCACCACCGGCCGCGCCGCCCAGGCCGGCACCGACGGTAGAGCCGGTCTTGCCGCCCACCGCGCCGCCCAGCAGCGAGCCGCCGGCCGAGCCCAGGCCGCCGCCGATGGCGGCTTCGGTACGGTTGCCTTTGCGTGCACCTACCGCACTGCCGGCTGCGCCGCCGAGGCCGGCGCCGATGGCCGCCCCGGTCTTGCCACCGATCGATTGACCGACAACGTTACCCAGGGCACCACCCAGGCCACCGCCAATGGCGGCAGTACCGTCACCGGCGAAAGCGCCCTGGCACAGCAGCAGGCCGAGGGCAAGGGAAGGCAGAGTCAGACGCATGATACGAACCTCAAAGGAATCATCAGGTTAAGGTGCCGCGCAACGGGCGGCGGGTCAGGGGTGCAAAGACGCTTCAGCGGTAGTAGCGGTCACCGCGATACTGGCGATTGTCATCGTCATCATCGTCGCGCTCATGGCGATGGTGGTGGCGATGGTCGCGGTCACGGTTACGCCAGCCATCGTCGTCGTCATGGTAGCGATGGCTGTGGCAGCCTGCGGTCAGCAGGACAACAGCAACCAGCGAAAGGCTTGCAAGGCGGGTCATCACGATATAGGTCCTTGATCCGCAATGGTTTACAGGGCACTTGCTGAGACTGGGAATGATCCATTTGGTTTCCCTGGCAGGCAAAAATTTGTCGCGCCAGTGATGAGCGGCGTGCTTGTGGGCTGCTGTTCTGTCCCATTCGGTCATGGTCGAGCCGGCGATGCCCCTCTAGACTGTGGGTTAAGCCGCTGGCAAGACGGCAATTTGCCACACAGTGAATCATGATGATCGCCCATACCCCCACGTTGTTCGCCGCCGTTGCCTTGGTTGCAACCATTCTGGCCTTCTGCCTGTTGCTGGTCGGGCGCAGTAACCGCCGTGACAACCTGTTACTCACGGGGTGCGGGTTGCTGGTGCATGCCCTGGCCTATGTCTGCTACACCGTCTATGCCCATGCCCCGCTGTGGCTCAGCTATGGCCTGGGCAACAGCCTGTTGTCGCTGGCCCTGGCGTTCTATACGGCCAGCCTGTTCCGGGTGCGTCAGCAGATAGTGCCTTGGCGCATTATCTTCATTATCCCGGCGTGCATGCTGGTGGGGTTGATGCTGCTGCTCGATACGGTAGAGCCACGTATGCTGCTGGCAACGCTGGTGCTGATGCTGCAGTGCTCGATGATTCTGTACTGGGCGCGACGCTATGCCGAGCGGCCGGGCAAGGCCCACTTGCTGCTGCAGATCGGTGCGTTGATCAGCCTGGTCGGCCTGGGCATGCGTGTGGTGGCGGTGGCCAATGGCACGGCGGTGGAGTTGCGCTATGACACCAGCAACCTCAAGCAGAGCATTTCCGTGGCGATTGGCACCGTCACGGTGATGATGTATTCGATCGGGCTGGTGTTGATGGCCAAGGAGCGCAGCGAATCCCGCTTGCAGCACCTGGCCCTGCACGATGTGCTGACCGGCACGCTGAACCGCAGGGCGATCCTTGAGCGCTTTGCCGTGGAACTGGACCAGGCTCGCCAGCAACAGGGCAGCCTGGCTGTGGCGATGATCGACATCGACCATTTCAAGCGCATCAACGACCTGTATGGGCACCTGGCAGGTGATGAGGTGCTGTGCCACTGCGTGCGCCAGTTGCAACAGCGGCTGCGCCAAGGTGACTGCCTGGGCCGTTATGGTGGCGAGGAGTTCCTGTTGCTGCTACCGGGCGCTGACCGCAGCGGGGCGATGGCCGCGCTGCAAGGGCTGCGTGAGGCCATTGCGCGCAACCCGGCGAGTTTTGCCGGTGACCAGATCGAACTGCGCTTCAGCGTGGGCTTGTGGTGCGGCGTGCCTGGGCTCAAAGACAGCACCGCCAGCCTGTTGGCCCAGGCTGACGCAGCGCTTTACCAGGCCAAGGCCGCCGGGCGCAATACAGTGCATATGGCGGCAATGGCCGAAGCGGGTTGACTCACGACGCCGGCTGGATTGCCAGTACTACGCCGTTGGTGATCTGTACCAGTACAAAGTGCTCGCCCATGCGTACCCAGTGGCTTTCTTTTTCGGGCTTGGGCAGGCCCTTGGCTTGCCAGTCCTGAATGGCTTGATCGTCCCGTTTGTACTGGTCCGGCGCCTTGTCACCCACCTTGAGTTCGCGATTGTGTGTTTCCAGGGCGGTGACGCTTTCTTCGCTGGAAGGAGTGGCGTTTGCCGCCAGGGGTAGGCAGGGTAGGGCCGCGAGCAGCAGATAGTGCAGTTTCATGGGGTATTCCTCTTGGCTACGTGTCTTATCTGCGACAGCGGCAGGTGTGTGGCAATTCACTCGCGATGCATGCCAGTGCTAGAGTCGCCTTCTTTTTTACCCTGAGGATGGAACATGCGTGCGATTCTGCCGATGGCCGCAGCACTGATGCTGGTCGGTTGTGCTTCTGCGACCATGGAGACAGCCCGCGGCGGCAAGCCGACGGCGCAGCTCGATTCGCATAAGGCGCCAGAGCTGGTGGCCCAGTGCATCCAGTTCAGCTGGCAGGAAGAGAAGGTGTTCGGCGACGATGCCAGTGGCTACCTGGAGCCGAGCAAGCAGGGCGGGTTTACCGTGTATACCCGCGAAGCCGAAGCGTTCGTGGATGTTTACCCACAGGCGGGTGGGGCGCGGGTTGACTATTACGCGCAGAAGAATGACGGCGTGGCGCTGCAGCGCCGGGCGGCTGCGGCTACGTGCCTGTAACGCAGGCGCTCATCCTATAGGGGCGGGCTTTACACTTTTTAGCAAGGCAGTTGTGTCGCAAGACGCGTGGTAACGGCTAGCATCAGCCGTTACCACTCAAGGACGACACCATGGATCGCTCACTGCAACTCAACCGTGCCAGCTGGGACGAACGCGCTCCGCTACACGCTGCCTCCAAGGACTACGAAGTCGAGCTTCTGGTCCAGCGCCCCGGGCACCTTTCCGAAACCGTCCGCTTCGACCTGCCACTGCTTGGTGATATCAAAGGGCTGAACGCTGTGCACCTGCAGTGCCACATCGGTACCGATACGCTCTCGCTGGCGCGCCTTGGCGCCAAGGTCTGTGGCTTGGACTATTCCGCAGCTTCACTGGCCGAAGCGCGTGCTCTGGCCAAGCGGTGCGCGGTGCCCATCGAGTATGTCGAGTCTGACGTCTATGCCGCCGACAGCGTGCTGCCGGCAGGCACTTTCGACCTCGTTTATACCGGTATCGGCGCACTGTGCTGGTTGCCCCGCATCAAGCCGTGGGCGCGTACGGTGGCAGCACTGTTGAAGCCAGGCGGGCGGCTATTCCTGCGTGATGGGCACCCGATGCTGATGGCGGTCAACGAAGACCATCAGGACCGCCTGCAGCTCGAATACCCGTATTTCGAGCACGAAGCGCCGACGGTGTGGCACAACGACCAGACCTACGTCGAAACCGACCAGCGCCTTGCCCACACCGAAACCCACGAATGGAACCACGGCCTGGGCGAGGTGGTGACTGCCTTGCTGGCGCATGGGCTGCAACTGACGGCACTGGTCGAGCACCAGAGCATTCCCTGGGAGGCGCTGCCGGGGCAGATGGTCAAGGGCAGCGACGGTGAGTATCGCTTGCGCGAGCAGCCCGCACGTCTGCCCTTGAGCTACACCTTGGTGGCAATCAAGGCTTGATCAGGACAGGTAGCCGCCGTCTACATTGAGTGCCGTGCCGGTGGTGTAGCTGGACGCATCGCTGGCCAGGTACAACACTGCGCCGGCCATTTCTTTGGGGTCGGCCACGCGCTTGAGCGGGATCTGCTGCAGTGCGGCGTTCAGAATGGCGTCGTTCTTCACCAGAGCCGAGGCGAACTTGGTGTCGGTCAGGCCCGGCAACAGGGCGTTGCAGCGAATGCCAAACTGGGCGCACTCCTTGGCAAAGACCTTGGTCATGTTGATGACCGCTGCCTTGGTTACCGAATAGATCCCCTGGAAGTGGCCGGGCGATACACCGTTGATGGAGGCGACGTTGATGATGCTGCCGCCGCCGTGCTCACGCATCAGCTTGCCGGCTTCCACCGACATGAAGAAGTAGCCGCGGATGTTCACGTCCACGGTCTTCTGGAAGGCGTTCGGGTCGGTATCCAGCACGTTGCAGAACTGCGGGTTGGTGGCGGCGTTGTTGACCAGCACGTCCAGGCGCCCGAACTGTTCGCGAATGCCGGCAAACACCTGCTGGATCTGCTCCAGCTCACCGATGTGGCAGGCTACCGCCGTGGCCTTGCCGCCGGCGGCGATGATGGCATCGGCCACCTGCTGGCAACCGTCGAGCTTGCGGCTGGAAACGATCACATGAGCCCCTTGCTGCGCCAGCAAGTGGGCGATCGCCTCGCCAATGCCACGGCTGGCGCCGGAAACGAAGGCAATCTTGCCGTCGAGGTCGAACAGGTGGGTCTTGGACATGCTGTTTTCCTTGTTATCCGTCGTCGTGGTCATGGCTTACAGGCTGGACTTGGCAATGACCTGCAGGGTCATCTGCTCCAGCAAGCGGTTCATGTGGATGAACTGGGCGAAGCGCTTGTCCTGGGTCTGGCCGTGGAAATAGCGGTAATAGATTTGCTGGACGATGCCGGCCAGGCGGAACAGGCCATAGCAATAGTAGTAATCGAAGTTGTCGAGCGGGATGCCCGCACGCTCGGCGTAGTAATCGACGAACTGGCGACGGGTAAGCATGCCTGGTGCATTGCTCGGCTGGCGGCGCATCAGTTGCACGGGTGCCGGGTCTTCGGCCTCGATCCAGTAGGCCAGGCTGTTGCCCAGGTCCATCAGCGGGTCACCCAGGGTGGCCATTTCCCAGTCCAGTACCCCGATGATGCGCATGGGGTTGTCGGCGTCGAGGATCACGTTGTCGAAGCGGTAATCGTTGTGCACGATGCCGGGCTTTGGGTGGTCGGCGGGCATCTTGTCGTGCAACCAGGCAATCACCTGCTCCCAGCGCGGGGCATCCGGGGTCAGGGCTTTTTCGTAGCGGCTGGTCCAACCCTCGATCTGGCGTTGCACATAGCCTTCCGGCTTGCCCAGGTCGGCCAGGCCGCAGGCGTTGTAGTCCACCTGATGCAGCTCGACCAGGCGGTCGATGAAGCTTTTGCACAGGGCCTCGGTGCGGCTGGCGTCTAGGTTCAGTTCGGCAGGGATATCCGAGCGCAGGATGATGCCCTTGACCCGCTCCATCACGTAGAACTCGCCGCCGATCAGGCTGCTGTCGGTGCAGTGCACATAGGCCTTGGGGCAGTAGGGGAAGCCGCTGTTCAGCTGGTTGAGGATGCGGAACTCGCGGCCCATGTCGTGGGCCGACTTGGCTTTATGCCCGAACGGTGGGCGGCGCAGTACGAAGTCACTGTCCGGATAGCTGACCAGGTAGGTGAGGTTGGAGGCGCCACCCGGAAACTGGCTGATGCTGGGCAGGCCATCCAGGCCGCGGATATTGGCCTTGAGGTAAGGGTCGATGACGGCCGCGTCGAGTTCTTCGCCGGGGCGTACCTGGGTGGACTGGTCGGTGAGCGTCATGCGTTTTCCTTATTCTCGATCGCAAGGACTATTGGCTAATCTAATGGCCTGCCCGGGCTGGAACAAGCGTGCCAGGTGCCATATAGGTGCGGGTGTTGCCGGTGGATCACTGCACCGAATGCCAGGCAAAAAAAAACCGAAGCCGCGAGGGCTTCGGTTTTCGATCATCCGGTATCCCCAGCCCTCAGGACGGGAACAGCTCGCTGAGTTTCATCGACAGCATCATGTCGCCTTCAACGCGCAGCTTGCCGCCCATGAAGGCCTGCATGCCGTCGGTTTCGCCACTGACGATACCCTTCAGGGTTTCGCTGTCCATTATCAGGGTGCAGTTGGCATCCGGGTTTTCGCCTTCCTGCAGGTCGCAGGTGCCGTCTTTGACGATCAGCGCGTAGTGCTTGCCTTCGTCGGTGATGTTGAAGCCGAACACCAGGTCCAGGCCGGCGGCAGCGGATGGGTTGAACTTCTCTTGCATCTTTTTGACGGCATCAGCTACGGAGGTCATGGCGCATTCCTTATAGAGTGATTTACACGTCCCCGCAGGGACACAACAAAGCCGGGCTTATCGGTAGGTGACAAACTCCGGCGCCCTCAACAGCTGCACATGGGCTTGGCTGTTGAAGGAAGCCAGTGCCACGTCGCGGCCGCGGAACTTCAGCTGGCTGAGCGACGTGTTGATGATCTGCCAGTTCAGCGCGAACGCCTGGCTGGGGGTGATACGGGTAACCAAGTGGAGCAGGGCGGCAATGGTACCGCCCGAGGTGAAAATGGCGATATTGTCGCCGCTGCCGGCGGTATCCAGTACGCGTTGCAGCCCACCCTGTACGCGGGCAGTAAACGCTTGCCAGGTTTCCAGGCCGTCATCGGTATGCTCCCCGTCGTGCCAGCGCTGCACCATCAAGGCGAACAGGCGCTGGAACTCGCTGCGGTGCTGCGCAGCATTGCGCAGGATGTGCAGGGCGTTTGGCTCTTGCGGCAGCAGCCCGGGCAACAGGGCACGGATGACGCCGTCAGCATCGAACTCATTGAACGCCGCGTCGGTCTCAACCGCTGGCACCGCGCAGCCGCTGGCCTGCAAGGCCTCCAGGGCAAGGTGCGCGGTATCCTGCTGGCGGCGCAGGTCGCCTGCCACGCAACGGTCCAGCCGCACACCCAGCTGGGCAAGGTGCTCACCCAGGGCCTGGCTCTGGCGCACGCCCACGGGGGAGAGGACGTCATAGTCATCGGCACCGAAGGAGGCTTGGCCATGTCGGATCAGGTAGAGGTTGCCCACGAAAGGTTCCGGCCTGTTGGAGGTTGCTGCGAGGTTAGGATGCGGCACACGGGCTGTCAACGAAAAAACATACAAGCGTTTGAAAAGGTTGTTTGAAAGATGTTGCCAGCGTTTGCGCCGGCTGGCAGCACCTCAGGCTCAACGGTATGCTTGCAACAGTTACGCGCCGCCGTGGCGCAGGTATTTAAGGAGTCAACGTGGAGTTTCTTGCCAACTGTCCTTGATCTCGGGTAAAGCCAAGCAACACGGGGCTTCCACCCAAAATGACCATCCTCACCGTTGAATCCAGTGTCACAAATCGTCCCAACGTGTCACAAATCGCAGTGCCCTACGTCTACCGTAGAGCCTCGGGTCGGTATCATCTCCGAGTCCGCCTCAAGGGCTGCCACACCTCCTGTACGCTCTCGCTCAAGACCACGAATCGACCTGCTGCCATGACAACTGCCAAGCACCTGCTTCAGACCCTCAAAGCGTTCCACCTCGACAACCCAGAGGCATCCTGGGAGGAACTACGGGACAACCTCCGAGACATCGCTGAGGAAGCCTTGGGCAACCCACAAGGCGAAGCCTATGGGCTGGTCCTCTCTGAGGTCTCCGAGAACCTCGCTCAGATAGCCGAGACGATGCCCATGGGGTTAGCCCAAGCGCAGGCCGTTCTGACGGCTCAGAGGGTGCTGGAAGCTGCTCAAGGGCGGCACAGCGGAGACCTAAGAGGACTGGTAGAGCTGCTCAATGGGGACTTGAAGGGTTCGATAGATAAAGACAATCAAGATCGGACTTTTGATAGTAAAGACCTTGTGTCTGCCTCTATCTGTAAGTCGCTCTCTACGGGCATCTCTCAGGAGACCTCTACGGCCACCACCTTCCAGTCACTCTACGATGCCTTCAAGGCCGAACGGGGCGGGGACAAGTCAGAGAACACACTGAAGAACTGGAAGAGTTGCACCAGCACCATCGTCGGGCACCTCAAGGACGCCGATATGGCAAAGCACACGCGGGCAACCTTCGTGGGCCTTCGTGATGCTCTATTGGCTGGTGGGGAGCACAAGCCTTCCTCTATCAACAAGATCATGACCCATGCTTCCTCTGTCATTGGCTGGGCAGTGGCTACGGGTCTCATTGAGCGTGACTACACCAAGAAGCTGTCGATCACCAAGGGGTCCGAGAGTGCCCGCACAGCCTTCACCGGGGACCACCTAAAGACCCTTCGAGCATGGGCAATGGGTAACCTTGGGGAAGACTGGAAGGCATCTGCCATTGCCCTTGGGGTCGCCACTGGGGCACGCATTGGGGAGATTCACCAGCTCACTGGCAGCGATATCTATAAGGCCGATGGTCAATGGGTCATGGACATTAATGACAAGGAAGGGAAGACCCTGAAGAACTCCTTCAGTCGTCGCATAGTGCCCTTGCTGGGCGTCCCAGAGGATCACCTTGAGAAACTCTCGCAGACCCAAGGGCGGTTGTTCACTCAGTCCAAGAGTGGCTTCGACCAACTCACCAATCAGATGATCCGTGACCTGCTGGGCACCAAGACCGGGGAGGGGCTGTCGTTCCACTCGTTGAGGCACTCGATGGCGTCCGACCTGAAGGCCGCTGGCGTGTCTGTGGGCATCGCTCAGGCCATCTTGGGGCATAGCTCCGGGTCGCTTGCGTTCGATCTCTACGGCGGCAATGCGGCTGCTTCGAGGGGCCTCATGGTCGAGGCGCTGAGGTTGGTGCGCTGAGATTCCTGTGGGCACCGTTGAGTCTCTTTGAAAAGCGCAATTTCATGGGCATCGAGCTGGATGTCCTCGTTGGCCACCCTGAGCATGAACTGCTGTTCCTCGCCAACCAAGTGGCACATGCCTCGGGCCTCAAGGACTCCAGCCACAAGGCGCGGGACATCGCCAAGACCGAGACCGCATATCGAGTGTCAGAAGTCTTAGGGGCGGATTACGCCCTTATGAAACCTGAGAGCTGCCATGCCCCAACGTGGCACAAGGTCTGGGTATTCCCTGAGTCCACGGTCTACAAGATGCTCTTGAAGGGCCGAGCGCCTCAGTCCGAACCCTTCCGTAAGTGGGTCACCGAGGAAGTCCTCCCGACCATCCGCAAGACCGGCCAGTACAACGCTGCTGAGTCGAGCGTCTACGAGATGCTGACCCGTGTTTACTGGGCTTGGAGGGGTACAAACTGGTCATAGGATTTATAGACCCTCACTATGGCCAGGACACCACACCCACCCACCAGCACAGGAGACACAATCATGACCACACCAACCAAGATTCGACTACAAGGCACCAACGTAATGGCCAGCCTGCTCCCACCCATAGAAGTCCTTGAGGCTCGCTATAAGCTGTCCAACGACCACGAAGGCATCGTCACTCGGGAGTTTAAATTGATCCCCGGAAAGACCCGTAGAGGAACCCGTGAGGGCGACCCAGTGGGCACCTATACGAACGGCTCACTGCGCCAACAGGTAGAGGTCACATGGATGGACGGCGAGATCAAGCGCAAGGTCCGCGTCCAGAAGTCCCGCATCATCTACCGGATGGCCTATGGTCCGTTCGATGAGTCATTAGTCATTGACCATATCGACGGCAACCCTAATAACAATCATCCGAGTAACTTACGCCCTCTAACATATCACGAGAATTTTGGTAACAGGACTACGGCCCTCAATGTGAAACAGCCAAAGAGAGATTCCCACTTGCCAACCGGCATCACCAGAGATCGACACTACAAGGCAGGCGAACGCTATATTGCCAAGACCACAATTCAAGGAGTTACCCATCGGGGCTACTTTGAGAACCCCACGGCAGCCGGTCATTGGCTCGCTCAAATTAAAGCTCAGTACCTAAAGGCTCCCCGAGTTAACCCAGATGGTCGTATCGAAGGTGCTCCCCGGCACATGAAGGTCACTGTTTAAAACCCCTATGGTCAGTATCCTCACTATGGCCACAGGGTAATCTCTGAGGCATCCCTACCGGTTCCTCAAGGACCGATCAGAGACGACCAAGCGATAAGAGACCAGCCACCACTACGGTGATGCGAGCCAGCGCCAACAGTCCCCGATAAGCAGACCTCAGTGTCTGGCTCCAGTAGGAAGGAGCACAGCTTGATATTGTCGATCCATGAACCGATGCCCACGAAGGG
>NZ_JBICKA010000078.1:0-8893 GCF_043103635.1 Pseudomonas sp. yb_9
GCAGTACATCTCGATGGCATTCAAAGCCGTGTCATCTCCCTTCCCCATGTAAGGCTCACTCTTCAGCCTGAAGCCCCAAACAAATTTTCCGGCCTGGCATTTCCGGAGTGGCCCCCACCCCCCCAAAAATCCGTCTGAAGCCGATGATGCTGCCTTTGGTACGACGTTCTGACCAGCAAAGGGATCAATTGATACCCGAGCCGATGATATTTTGCCATCAAGTTGCTGTGTTCCGCCCGAACGAACAACTTGGACCTTGCGATCAGGGCTGGTCCAATTGTTTTCAAACCTGGGAATTGTGACAGGCGTGGTTACATCCTCCTTGACAGTTATGGTTGAACAGCCCTGATCACAGGTATTTGAGTTCCAATTACCATAAAACTGGATGACCGTATTCTTCCTTGCCTTGAGCAAGCGAGCGGAAACAGCCTCATCATTATCGCACCCCCGACTGCTAGGAAAATTGAATGCATAGTCACCATCCAGCTTAATGGTACAAACATTGTTCTGACTACCGTCCCTGCCTTCATACAAAACAATTGACGCACCTGAAAAATCGAAGGACACATCGTTTTCCACCTTGATTCGACTTACCTTCCCGTCGAGCCCATTATTTTTGACCCAAACGATCTGATAATCATCATTGCTATAGAATGGCTGCTCGAAGGTATTAACCTTCACCACTTTGTCACGGCCAATATCGCGCTTAATGTCGACAACTGCGTAATCGTCTTGCAGGTTACCATCCGGACTGTCATAAAATGTAATTTGCGCCCCCTTTTTTACCCCTGACATAGAAAAAGATCGCATTTCGTCATTTTCGCATCCGAGCCGAGCCTGATCGCTCCCCTGCAAGTTAACGGTCCGATCAAACGCAGTGGAGAACGTACAAACAAGAGATTGGCTTACATTATTACCCTCATAGGCAACAATGCCCCCATTATTATGGGCCTCGACATACTCCAGAACATCGCCTTGTTCAACAAAATCGACCGCAATAAAATTGGGGGCTCGCTCAGCGGCTGGCTTGCACTGTCCATTAATCCGATCTACGAGCCCCACTCGACCTCCAATTTCATTGTCGTCGCCACTATGCAGACTTAAGGGAACACCATGATAGTGGTTCATAACAAAAAGCCGCGACCAGCCATCGAAGTCAGTGTGACTGGCTCGCTTTGTATTCAAGGGGATATCAGACCAACGTGTCTTGCAACTTAAATCGTGACTAAAAATAGTACCACCCAAAGACCAGTAGTTTTCGACGGTAATAGCCTTATCATGAAACATATAAACGTTGTTTGCATAAGCACCCGCATTTTCCGATTTTTGCGTGATGAGAATGAGCCGCTGATTAGCGTCAACCATCTCTTGCAACGTTGGCCACTGAGAGCGCCCGCCCCACCGCCCTTTTGGATTGAAAACAAAGTTTTTTAAAGTCGGAACAGCATTGAACGCATTCTGCATGGCTGTTCTGCTAGCGTAGTCCTCAAAATGAATAGTTATTACGGCATCTGTATTTGCCGCCAGAAACGCAGCCACCGTATTCAGAGCTGCGGCCAAGGTAGTTTGACAATCAAACTTGGGATGACACAGCTGAACTGGATTATTATAGGTGTCCAGCATAAGCCCCCTCACTCCATGGGCTAGTTGCTCTGAAATCGACAGGTCTTGGTTAGGGGTGCCCGTCCAGGTGTTGGTAACAAATGAATTATGGGACATCACCCATTGATAGTCACTGAATGGTCGTGATTTGTCCACTACCGTACCTGGCCGGGCGTTATTGATACTAGACTGCTGCGCCGACACGAGACCGCTCAACAACATTATGAGCAGCGCTAACAACCAACGCGCCAGATATATAGGAGCACCTCCACTCCAACGAGCTTCTCGGAGAAGGCGCATGAACGACTCAAACCTCCTTAGCCCAACACCACACGAAGCAATCTCGTTCATCATGATATTCCTCTTCTGCACTTTTCTGATTAGCGTAATTATCCGCTAGGCCCATAACCAATACAAAAGCACGAAAAAAATGTAGAAAATTTGCCCCGCAGGCATTCCACTTAGCAATATCTCAGAACTCTATATGCGCTATATAATTCAGCATTGGCACCCCGCTAAAGGCTGCCCTCAGTGGCTACGGAGCGCATGAACATAAAGGGGCACCAAAACCCGGAAAAACAGTGACAATAAATACATCTAAAGGATCGCGTATATTTAAGCTTCATGCGGAACCCGCTTTTCCGCTGCTTGCGCATCCACTCTGCCGAGTAGCCTTGCACAAGGCAACTAGCAAAAATGCTAGGTATTCTCCGAACGCAAGCCTTGCTCATGAGTCAGATGAGCTTCTCCGATTTCGAAGTGGAGCACCCATTCCGGGTGATCAAGCGCCAGTTCGGTTATGTGACGACTCGCTTTCGTGGCTTGGCCAAGAACACGGCGCAACTGAGCGGGCTGTTTGCGCTGTCGAATCTGTGGACGGCGTAGGTAGTTATAAGCGCTACGGGAGAGGTGCGCCTGTAGCGTGCAAGAACGAGGGCAAAGCCCTGGTTCTGACCCGGTCGAGACGTAGCTCATTGCGCTCGGGCAAACTTGATCGGGGTTTCCCCAATGATCACTTCATCGAAACCATGACAAAGTCTCGCTTTGATAAAAGGCCGACTGATGCTCAATGACCTGAGCTGGATGCTCTGCTTCCTGAGCAGATCGTGCCAAGGGGCGCGTTGCGCCTCCTTCGCGGCACGAGCCTCCCCAGGTGACCGTGACCGCATACGCATAGTTTGACGCCCCCGGCACGAACGGGGTACAGCTCAACCCCAATCATGCCCGACATCTATGAATGACCCGCACATATCATTCAGCGTGATAATAACCTTCGCCCCGTTCGATTCGTGCCTCACGCGCAACACACTCACACTCCGCCCACTACTCATACATTGGCGGAGTTCTCCATGGAACAATCACTCAAACCTTTGCGCTTTCCCCTCGCTGCCCTGGCAGTGGTGGTGATCAGCGCTTGCGGTCGAACCCCAGACGCCGTGCAGGCTCCCGCCGCGCCAAAGGTCAGTGTGGCCAAGGTGATCGAGCAACCGATCAACGAATGGGACGAGTTCACCGGCCGCCTCGAAGCCCCGGAAACCGTCGAAGTACGCCCACGGGTCTCCGGCCAGATCGACCAGGTGGCCTTCACCGAAGGCGCCCAGGTCAAGAAAGGCGACTTGCTGTTCCAGATCGACCCACGCCCGTTCCAGGCTGAAGTCCGCCGCCTTGAAGCCCAGCTGCAACAGGCCAAGGCCACTGCCATTCGCAGTGCCAACGAGGCCCGCCGTGGCGAACGCCTGCGTGACAGCAACGCCATCTCCGCCGAGCTGGCCGAGTCGCGCAGCAGCGCTGCCGCCGAAGCCCGTGCCGGGGTCGATGCCATTCAGGCCCAGCTCGACCTGGCACGCCTTAACCTCAGCTTTACCCGCGTCACCGCGCCTATCAGTGGCCGTGTCAGCCGCGCCGAGTTCACCGCCGGCAACATCGTCAGCGCCGATGTCACCCCGCTGACCAGCGTGGTGTCCACCGACAAGGTCTACGCCTACTTCGACGCCGACGAGCGCGTGTACCTCAAGTACACCCAGCTGGCACGCGAAGGCCAGCGTGGCCAGAGCACCCCGGTGTACCTGGGCCTGACCAACGAAAGCGGCAACCCGCACCTGGGCCAGATGAACTTCGTCGACAACCAGGTCAATCCGCGCACCGGCACCATCCGTGGCCGTGCGGTGTTCGACAACAGCGACGGCCAGTTCACCCCGGGCCTGTATGCGCGCCTGAAACTGGTGGGCAGCGCCCAGTACGACGCCGTGCTGATCAACGACGAAGCCGTGGGCACCGACCTTGGCAAGAAGTTCGTGCTGGTCATGGACAAGGACAACAAGGCTGCCTACCGCGCCGTGGAGCTGGGGCCGAAGCTCGAAGGCCTGCGCATCGTGCGCAGTGGCTTGGGCAAGGATGACCGCATCGTGGTCAAGGGCCTGCAACGCGTGCGCCCTGGTTCACCTGTCACGCCGGAAGAAACCCAGATGGCCAGCGAACAGACCCTCGCCGCCCTCGCCCAGCAGCGCCAAGCCCTGGAGGCCAGCAACCCGGCGCCGAAGGTGGCGGGCAATAACGTGAAAGTCGCCAGCGCCCAGGCGCCACGCGGTTAAGGGACCACACCGATGAACTTCTCGAAATTCTTCATTACCCGGCCAATCTTCGCCGCGGTGCTGTCGCTGGTGCTGCTGATCGCGGGCTCCATCTCGCTGTTCCAGCTGCCGATCAGCGAATACCCCGAAGTGGTGCCACCCACCGTGGTGGTGCGCGCCAACTTCCCCGGTGCCAACCCCAAGGTCATCGGCGAAACCGTCGCCGCGCCGCTGGAGCAGGCCATTACCGGTGTGGAGAACATGCTGTACATGTCCTCCCAGTCCACCGCGGACGGCAAGCTGACGCTGACCATCACCTTCGCCCTGGGCACCGACCTGGACAACGCTCAGGTACAGGTGCAAAACCGCGTCACCCGCACCCAGCCCAAGCTGCCCGAGGAAGTGACCCGCATCGGTATCACCGTCGACAAGGCCTCGCCTGACCTGACCATGGTCGTGCACCTGACCTCGCCGGACAACCGCTACGACATGCTCTACCTGTCCAACTACGCCATCCTCAACATCAAGGACGAGCTGGCGCGCCTGGGCGGCGTGGGCGACGTGCAACTCTTCGGCATGGGCGACTACTCGCTGCGCGTGTGGCTGGACCCGAACAAGACCGCTTCGCGCAACCTCACCGCCAGTGATGTGGTCGCTGCAATCCGCGAGCAGAACCGCCAGGTGGCCGCAGGCCAGCTGGGCGCACCGCCCGCCCCCGGCTCCACCAGCTTCCAGCTGTCGATCAACACCCAGGGCCGTCTGGTCAACGAGGAAGAGTTCGAAAACATCATCATCCGTGCCGGTGCCGATGGCGAAATCACCCGCCTGAAGGACATCGCGCGGGTCGAACTCGGCTCCAGCCAGTACGCCCTGCGTTCGCTGCTGAACAACCAGCCGGCCGTGGCCATCCCGATCTTCCAGCGCCCCGGTTCCAACGCCATCGAGATCTCCGACGAAGTGCGGGCAAAAATGGCCGAGCTGAAGAAGGACTTTCCGGAAGGGATGGACTACAGCATCGTCTACGACCCGACCATCTTCGTGCGCGGTTCCATCGAAGCAGTGGTACACACCCTGTTCGAAGCCTTGGTGCTGGTGGTATTGGTGGTGATCCTGTTCCTGCAAACCTGGCGCGCCTCGATCATCCCGCTGCTGGCTGTGCCGGTGTCGCTGATCGGTACCTTTGCAGTCATGCACCTGTTCGGCTTCTCGCTCAACGCCTTGTCACTCTTCGGCCTGGTGCTGGCCATCGGTATCGTGGTGGACGACGCCATCGTCGTGGTGGAAAACGTCGAACGTAATATCGGGCTGGGCCTGAAACCGCTGGAAGCCACGCAAAAGGCCATGAGCGAAGTGACCGGGCCGATCATCGCCACCGCCCTGGTGCTGTGCGCCGTGTTCGTACCTGCTGCATTCATTTCCGGCCTTACCGGGCAGTTCTACAAGCAGTTCGCCCTGACCATCGCCATTTCCACCGTGATCTCGGCATTCAACTCGCTGACGCTGTCGCCGGCCCTGGCTGCCGTGTTGCTGAAGGACCACCATGCGCCCAAGGACCGTTTCTCGCGGTTCCTCGACAAGCTGCTGGGCAGCTGGCTGTTCTCCCCGTTCAACCGGTTCTTCGACCGCGCCTCCAACCGCTACGTCGGTGGTGTGCGCCGTGTCATCCGCTCCAGCGGCATCGCCCTGTTCGTGTACGCTGGCCTGATGGGCCTGACCTACCTGGGCTTCTCGTCCACCCCGACCGGTTTCGTGCCAGCCCAGGACAAGCAGTACCTGGTGGCCTTCGCCCAGCTGCCAGACGCGGCCAGCCTTGACCGCACCGAGGCGGTGATCAAGCGCATGAGCGAAATTGCCCTGAAGCAACCCGGTGTTGCCGACTCAGTAGCCTTCCCGGGCCTGTCGATCAACGGGTTCACCAACAGCCCGAACAGCGGCATCGTGTTCACCCCGCTCAAACCGTTCGATGAGCGCAAAGACCCGAGCCAGTCGGCGGCAGCCATCGCGGCTGCACTGAATGCCCAGTTCGCCGACATTCAGGATGCCTACATCGCCATCTTCCCACCGCCGCCGGTACAGGGCCTGGGCACGATTGGTGGTTTCCGCCTGCAAATCGAAGACCGTGGCAACCTGGGTTACGAAGCGCTGTACAAGGAAACCCAGAACATCATCGCCAAAAGCCACAACGTGCCGGAGCTGGCGGGCCTGTTCACCAGCTACCAGGTCAACGTGCCGCAAGTCGATGCCGCCATCGACCGGGAAAAGGCCAAAACCCACGGCGTGGCGATCACCGACATCTTCGACACCCTGCAGGTTTACCTGGGCTCGCTGTACACCAACGACTTCAACCGCTTTGGCCGCACCTACCAGGTCAACGTCCAGGCCGAGCAGCAGTTCCGCCTCGATGCCGAACAGATCGGCCAGTTGAAGGTGCGTAACAACCTGGGCGAGATGATCCCGCTGGCGACCTTCCTCAAGGTCAGCGACACCTCCGGGCCAGACCGGGTCATGCACTACAACGGCTTCATCACCGCAGAAATCAACGGTGCCGCCGCCCCGGGGTACAGCTCTGGTCAGGCCGAAGCTGCGATCGAGAAACTGCTGAAAGAGGAACTGCCCAACGGCATGACCTTCGAGTGGACCGACCTGACCTACCAGCAGATCCTCTCGGGCAATACTGCACTGCTGGTGTTCCCGCTGTGCGTACTGCTGGCGTTCCTGGTACTGGCTGCCCAGTACGAAAGCTGGAGCCTGCCACTGGCGGTGATCCTGATCGTGCCGATGACCCTGCTGTCGGCCATTACCGGTGTGATCGTGTCGGGTGGCGACAACAACATCTTCACCCAGATCGGTTTGATCGTACTGGTGGGCCTGGCGTGCAAGAACGCGATCCTGATCGTCGAGTTCGCCAAGGATGAACAGGCCAAAGGCCTCGACCCGCTGGCTGCCGTGCTGGAAGCCTGCCGCCTGCGTCTGCGGCCGATCCTGATGACTTCGATCGCCTTCATCATGGGTGTGGTGCCCCTGGTGTTCAGCTCCGGTGCAGGTTCCGAAATGCGCCACGCCATGGGTGTGGCAGTGTTCTCGGGGATGATCGGCGTGACCGTGTTCGGCCTGTTCCTGACCCCGGTGTTCTTCTTCCTGATTCGCCGTTTCGTCGAGCGTCGCCAGGCCCGCAAGGCCGCACGCGTTCACTCGCTGGAGAACCCTGCATGAACCTGCTCAAACCCCTGACCCCAAGCCTGCTGGCACTGGCCCTGGCGGCCTGTGCGGTAGGCCCGGACTACCAGGCCCCGGCCACCGAACCTGCGCAGCTGAACAGCGACGTGCAGGCCAACGCCTACGACCGTACCCGCTTCGAAAGCCTGTGGTGGAAGCAGTTCGATGACCCGGTGCTGAACCAGCTGGTACAGGCCTCGCTCGACGGCAACCGTGATTTGCGCGTGGCTTTCGCCCGTTTGAAATCGGCCCGCTCGATCCGTGAAGACGCCGAGAACGACCAGTTCCCGGTGGTCACCAGCCGTGCCAGCAGCGACATTGGCAAGGGTCAGATCCCCGGCCAGACCACGCAGCGGGTGAACAGCGAGCGCTACGACCTGGGCCTGGACATGGCCTGGGAGCTTGACCTGTTTGGCCGCATCCAGCGCCAGATCGAGGCCAGCGAAGCCCAGGAAGCGGCAGCCGCCGCCGACTTGCAGCAGTTGCAGGTCAGCCTGATCGCCGAGCTGGTCGATGCCTACGGGCAGCTACGCGGTGCCCAGTTGCGCGAGAAGATCGCCCTGGCCAACCTCAAGACTCAGCAGGAATCGCGGACCATTACCGAAACCCTGCGCGATGCCGGCGTGGGCAACGACCTGGACGTGGTGCGTGCCGATGCACGCCTGGCCGGGGTCGAGGCCACTGTGCCGCAACTGCAAGCTGAACAGGCGCGGGCGCGTCATCGCATTGCCACCCTGCTCGGCCAGCGCCCAGAGGCACTCAGCGTAGACCTGTCGCCCAAGGCCCTGCCGGCCATCGCCAAGGCGTTGCCGGTAGGCGATCCGGGCGAACTGCTGCGCCGCCGCCCGGATATCCGCAGCGCCGAACGCCAACTGGCGGCCGCCACCGCCAACGTAGGCGTGGCCACGGCAGACCTGTTCCCCCGCGTCAGCCTCAGCGGCTTCCTGGGCTTTACCGCCGCGCGTGGCTCCCAAATCGGCTCTTCGGCCGCCAATGCCTGGGCACTGGGCCCAAGCATTACCTGGGCGGCCTTCGACCTGGGCAGTGTGCGGGCCCGCCTGCGCGGCGCCAAGGCCGATGCCGAAGGGGCACTGGCCAATTACGAGCAGCAGGTATTGCTGGCCCTGGAAGAGTCGGCCAATGCCTTCAGCGATTACGACAAGACCCAGCAGCGGCTGCTGTCGCTGATGCGTCAGAGCGATGCCAGCCGCAAGGCGGCAGAGCTGGCCTCGATCCGCTATCGCGAAGGGACGGTCGACTACCTGGTGCTGCTCGATGCCGAGCGTGAACGGTTGAGCGCAGAAGATGCGCAGGCCCAGGGCGAAGTCGAGCTGTACCGCGGCATTGTCTCGATCTACAAGGCCCTGGGCGGTGGCTGGCAACCGGAAACCGTGGCCAGCGCACACTGATACACCCCGCTTGAACGACTCCTTTGGTTGGCTCCTCCCCCAACCGTTTGCCCCGCAGGCCTTGGTCCGCGGGGCTTTTTTATGGCAAAAGAAAGC